>JAJECY010000078.1 GCA_022821775.1 Acidobacteriota bacterium | reverse complement strand
CAACTCTTCAAGGTCGGAGATCACATCGAGGTAGCGGTCCTCAAATACGATCAGGAGAGATGCCGGATCTCCCTGGGTTTCCGAAAAGCCGAAGACGATCCTTGGCGCGATGCCGCCGCACTCTTTCCGGAAGGCACCATCATTACCGGAACCGTCAAGAAACTGGAGCACTTTGGCGCATTTGTCGAGCTCGAAACCGGCATCCAGGGGTTGTTGCCGATCTCCGAGATTTCCTGGACCCGGCGGTTGTCCCACGCGGACCAGGTTCTGAACGTCAATGACGTCATCGACGCCTTGGTGACCAAGCTGGACCCGTCCAATCGGAAGATGTCCATGAGCCTGAAGCAGGTAACCGAGCATCCCTGGGAGGCTTTTGCCCGCAGCACCGAGGTGGATGCCGTTCTTCAGGGGATTGTGACCCGCACGGCCGACTTCGGATTGTTTGTGGAAGTGGCCGAGGGAGTTGAAGGCCTGGTGCATGTTTCCGAACTGCCGGAAACACCTGGGCGGGCCTCCGTGTCCAACTACCAGCCCGGGGAAGAAATCGTGGTGAAGATGCTGGGCATGGACCTCGACAACCGCCGAATTTCGCTCAGCGCCAGAGCGGTCAGCGACGAAGAAGCCAGGACTGACGTTCAGGAGTACCTGGAAAACGCCTCGGAAACCCAGGCGACCGGACAGGCGCTCGGCGAAAGCTTTCCCGAGGAACTCCAGCAGGGATCACGAAAAGCCGAGTAGCTCTCGGGGCGGGCGCTCAGGCGCCGGTTTGCCCTCACTTGAATCCCACACCGTTCCCCCGATTCACCTGGGCTGTCCTTGAGGCAGCCTCCCGTTTCAGAGTGCTGTCGCCCCCATGCCGGTATGTGCCCGGGAGCCGACGGCGGGATGACCCCTTGGCGGGCTCCCGGACGCCGCCGCAATCGGCGAAGGCAGGGGCCGGGAGAGGAGTTCCCCAGTGAGACCGATCTTTGACGGGCACCTGGACCTGGCCCTGTTCGCCCTGGCCCACAACCGGGACATGACCGAGCCGGCGTCGGTCAGCAACCGGCGCGAGGAGGGAATGGCGGACGCGCTGGAGCGGGGGCTGGGCGCGGTCGGACTGCCGGACATGAGACGGGGAAGGATAGCGGTGTGCCAGTCCTCCCTGGCGGCCCGTGTCAACCGCAAGACCAGGCCCGTCAGCCGGCTCGATCTGGACTTCGGCGTCCAGAGCATGGCCTACGCCAACGCCCAGGGCCAGTTGGCCTACTACCGGGTGCTGGAGGAGATGGGTGAAGTCGCCCTGATACGCACCGGGAAGGACCTGGAACGGCAGTGGAGGCGATGGGAGCAGGACTCGGGCTCCGACCTGCCCGTGGGGATCATCGTCTCGATGGAGTGCGCCGATCCCATCCTGGG
This sequence comes from Acidobacteriota bacterium, assembly GCA_022821775.1. Lineage (GTDB taxonomy): Bacteria > Acidobacteriota > Terriglobia > Versatilivoradales > Versatilivoraceae > Versatilivorator. The sequence continues at coordinate 34,460 of JAJECY010000078.1, read as the reverse complement.
GCCCGATCAGTTGGAGTCCTGGTGGGAGGACGGCCTGCGCAGCGTCATGCTCACCCACTTCGGCCACGGCCAGTACGCGGCCGGCACCGGTGTGGAGGGGCCTCTCACCGGACGAGGCCGGGAACTGCTGTCCCGATTGGCCGAGGTCGGCATGACTCTGGACGTTTCCCACCTGGCGGAAGAGAGCTTCTTCGGAGCCCTGGACCATTTCCCCGGACCGCTGATCGCCAGCCACAACAACTGCCGGGCCCTGGTCCCCGGAGACCGGCAGCTATCCGACGAGCAGATTCGGCTTCTGTTGGAGCGATCCGGGGTGATCGGCTCGGTTCTGGACGCCTGGATGCTGGTTCCCGGTTGGGTTCACGGGGAGTCTTCGCCGGAAAATGTCACCCTGGCGGCCGTAGCCGACCACATTGACCATGTCTGCCAGTTGGCGGGGAACAGTCTCCACTCCGCCATCGGAAGCGACGTGGGAGGACTCAACCACATGCCTTCCGATTTCCACACCATCGCCGACCTCCAGAAGCTGGGACCCCTCCTGGCGGAGCGGGGATATTCCGAAGTCGACCTGGACAACATCTTCCACGCCAACTGGCTCCGGCACTTCCGCCGCTGGCTCCCCGATTCCTGATTCCTTTGCTTCAACTTCGTGGAACTACTCGAAGCGGGTCCATAGCCTCAGGACCTTTACCGACCTCTCTTCCTTGAGAACCTGGTAGACCAGGCGGTGTTGGATGTTGAGCCGTCGAGAGTAGGCGCCGGCCAGATCACCCACCAGTTTTTCGTAGGGCGGCGGCTTATGAAAGGGATTCTCTCGAATGATGTCGAGTAGTTCCCGGGCTTTTTCCTTTAATCCCGAAGCAGCCAGTTTTCTCGCGTCCTTCCTCGCCTGCCTGGTGAAATAGAGCTCCCACGTCACCAGTCCAGCTCCTTTTCGCAATTTTCGAGGCTCGATTCCATCCCTTCACGTATGGACTCGCGCATTCCCGGGATCGAGAGCAGGTAGAGCGTTTCGTTGATTGCGTTCCAGTCTTCTTCGGCAATGAGGACCGCGTTGCCTCGCTTTCCAGTAATTACAACCGGGCTATGAGATTGGGCTGCCTCATCGATCAACTTGTAGAGCTTGGAACGAGCTTCCGTCGCGTTCAATGTCGTCACGGGGCACCTCCGAGATCATTAGCGTACGTCATGGCGTACGCTGAGTCAAGCGACCCGCCTGCTGGCAGTACACACTCACTTGATCATAACGTAACCGGTAGTTTACAGCCCGGGCAGGCCCTGGCTAAGTGTGTTGTGATTGCGGAGAGTGAGGGTCATGTTTCGCTTCATTCAAGCCGCGAACGCGGCGGCAGCACTTAGCCGTGGGCGTAAGCCCATGGAAGGGTGCGACTCTCCACCGAGCCGCGTAGGTGGCGGCAGCAATTTTCACTGGAGTTGGAACTCAGACAGGACCGGCTGTAGCCGGCGCGGCTCGCTCGATGCCGATGTGGGTCCGGCCGTTCCGGAAGACCCGGGCGCCGGCCAACTTCGATTGCTGCAGCAGGGTTTCAAGTTCGGCTCGGGTGTAGGCGGCGCGGAGGGAGTCCCGGTAGAGCTGCCGCATAACCCCGGAATAGTGACGCCCGAACCAGCGGGCGTGGAGGGGGAACTCGAGGCGAGACGGCCTTCTCAGGTCTCGCAGCAGGATGGCGCCCCCGGGTTTGCTCACCCGGGAGATTTCGTTGAGCAGCGCCAGGGGGGCTGGCAGGTGGTGCAGCAGGGAATTGCACAGAACAAGGTCGAAGCTCTGCTTGGAAAAGGGCAGCGATTTGGCGTCGCCCACTCTGAATTCCAGCCGGTCGGCCAATCCGGCTTGCTCGACGGCATTCCGGGCCGTCTGCAGCATGGGTTCTGAAAGGTCCACCCCGGTCAGGCGAAGCCGGGGAGCTCTGGTGGCCAGCATGATGGGGATGAGCCCGGGTCCGGTGCCGATGTCCAGCGCATGGCCCTGGGTGACCCCCAGACTCAGGGCATGATCGACGAAGGTCCGATCAATGCGTTCCAGGTAGGCTTGAGAAGCTGATTCGCTGTAGGCCTCGACCCCTTCACGGTCGTCCATGACTTCCGGTTCGGGAGTTCGCTCAAGCTGGAGCCAGGACTGCAGGGACATGGCCATTCGCTGCCCGCGGCCGGACGGATGGGTCGCTCAGTAGCCGAGGGCCCTCAGGTCTTCCTCGGACAAGCCGAAGTAGTGGCCGATCTCGTGTTTCAGGGTCTTCTCGATCTGCCTCCGCAGGTCGGAGGCGCCATAGCTGACCGCTTCGATGTTCTTCTGGTAGAGATAGACCTGTTGGGGAAAGGCGCCGCTGGAAAAGACGGATTGACGGGTCTTCGGAACCCCGCGGAACAGGCCCAGGAGCGTTCCGGGGAATTGCCGTTGCAGTTCCGGCTCGGGGTAGTCCTGGACGATGACGGCAAGATTGTCCAGACGGGCCTTGAAGAATTGCGGCAAGCCTTCCAGGACCTCATCCACGATTTCCGAGAACCGGACCGCATCCATACTCTGTCTCTCGCTGCCCCTTGGTGGGCATCTCTTTCCTGGCCTGTCGGTCCGAGTCACGGCCTCAATGGCCGGGCTTCTCGTCTCTCTTCAGGAGTTCATCGAGGCGTTTCTTCAGTTGCTCCAGCTCCGAACGCATCTGCGGGAGACGGGAGAGGTGGGCCAGTATTCGCTTGAACTCCCGCAGGGGACGGGCGGGCGTTCCCCAATAGACCTGGTTTCCCGGCAGTATCTTCCCGGGCAGGACCCCGGCCTGTCCTCCGATGACGGCTCCCTTTTTCACGCGAATGCGCTCGCCGAACCCGGCCTGGCCGGCGATAACCACCTGGTCTTCAATCACGGCGCTGCCGGAGATGCCCGTCTGAGAGGCAATGATCACCGACGAACCGATTTGGGTGTTGTGGGCGATCTGGACCAGGTTGTCGATTTTGCTTCCCCGGCCGATCCGAGTCATGCCCAGCGAGCCGCGGTCCACGGTGGTGTTGGCCCCGATTTCCACCTCGTCCTCGATCACAATGCCGCCTGCCTGGGGAAACTTGACCTGGGAGAGCCCGTCGAACACGTAGCCGAATCCGTCGGCCCCCAGCACCACGCCGGCGTGCAGCGTCACCCGGCAGCCCAGCTCCGTGCCCGGATAGAGGACCACCCGGGGATGGAGGATGCAGTCGCTGCCGATACGGCAGTTGTCTCCCACCACCACTCCCGCGTGCAGAATGGACCGGTCGCCCAACCGGGCCCCGGCCCCCACCACCACGTGAGGTCCCAAGTCCACCTGCTGTCCAATGACCGCCTCGGGGGATACCACCGCGGATGGGTCCCGCATTCCCCGTCCGGCCGGGCGCGGGTGGAGTAGGCGGGCCGCTCGGGAAAAGTCCAGCTTGGGGCGCTCGGAAACGATGGTATTCCAGCCGGACCTGTGGACGTCTGCGCTGGTGATGATGCAGCCGGCCGTCAATTGATCGGGCAGGCCAGCGGCCCTGGCCGAGCCCTCGCAGTAAATCAGTGAGGCCCGGTCGGCCTCTTCCCAGTTGGAGATCCGCTGGAGCGGCAGGGACCCGTCCCCGTGGAAGGGACACTGAAGGTAACGGGCGATTTCGGCAATGGAGGCACCCATAAGCCCTCTATCTAGCAACTTTCCGGGGACCTGTCCATGGAAATGTCGGGGGGAAATGTCGCGGGGGGCTGGGTGGCCGCAGCAGTCGACGATTGATGGAAGCTCGGGCTGGCAGGCGAAGGGGTCACCGCCAACTGGAATACTTCGGTGTTCTGTCCCAGAAACAGGGTTTCCATATTTCGGAAACAGTGCACCGGGCTCACGACGTAAGGATCTTGTAAAGCAGGCCGAGCATGGGAATGAACAGCAAGCTGATGAGCGGCCAGATCACTTTGTTCAGGGTGTTCATCTCTGCCCGGAGCGCGGTGATTTGAACTTGGAGACCATTGATCTGACCTTGCATCTCCGCCCGGAGTCCAGTGAATTCAGCTTGCATCTCCGCCCGGAGATTACTGATTTGGGTATGCATTTCAGAGCGGAGATCGTTGATTTGGGTTTGCATTTCAGAGCGGAGATCGTTGATTTGGGCCTGCATCTCGGACTGGACATCAGTGATTTGGGCCTGCGTCTCAGACCGAAGTTCGGTGATCTGACCTCCTATTGCTGTGATGACGTTCTGCCCACTCAAGTTACGCATCTCCTCGATGGCGGGATGGATCAGCTTTGGGTCCGCACCGCTGTCAAGCAGGACCCGATGGATTGCGCTGGTTTCAAGTTTGGTCGAGGTTGGCATCAAATTTCTCCCTTCCCGAATAGAGTGACTCCGCTCACCCGAAGAGCGGAAGCGATTCAATCGAAAGAGGGAGAAGAGTACGTCCACGCCGGGGATGATCAGGATCGATCAGCACTAGCGAAGGCATACAATTAACAGTATACCTCGCCGACAGGTTTGCTGAAACCAACAATAATCCTTTCAGGGACGGGTAGAGTCTTGCGGGTCTCGATTCGCGGATATACCATGTTCCCGCATTTGTCCAAACTCATAAAAGCACCATTGATCGCCAGGAACTTTCGTGCGTCGCAAACCTCGTAAGGTAGAGGTTTATTGAGCCACGATTTTCAGGTCCAGGATACGAGCACCGTATTACCGACCTTCGCGAGGCGGTCCGCGCGGATTCCATCACGGGACAAGACGGTGGGTGTTGCAATCCAACACCGGGTTAACACGCGGATATTGACCATGAATCCCATAGCAAGGGTAACCGTGACGGTTGCCCTTGCTATGGCCGCCATCGGCTGGGAATCGCAGGCCTTCTCTCAAGGCCGTGGGCAGGTTCAAAGCAGCCTGCTGCTGCTGATCGACACCTCCGGAAGCATGGGCGACGAAATCGGGAGCGGCAACTCCCAGGTGAAGATCGAGGCCGCCAAGCAGGCCGCAATCGACGCCTTGGGCAGGGCCGCCAAGAGCGGCTCGGTCGAAGTGGCGGTGCTGGCCTTCAGCGGAGACTGCCAGAACCCTGTCCCGCGCTATCAGGATTTCACTGGTGACGTCAATCGGCTCACCCAATACATCGGCAGCCTGCAGCCGGGTGGCGGCACGCCGATGGCCGACGCCCTGCTCTTCGCCAATCGCTACATGGACAAGAAAGGAGACGCCGGCGCATCCACCCGGATGATCATGCTGCTGGCGGACGGCCAAAACGACTGCGGCGACGTCGACCAGGCCATGGACACCCTGAAGTCGAGCGGGATCGTCTTTCGCCATGAGACCGTGGGGTTCGGCATCGCTCCCAACTCCCGGGCCGCCCAGGACCTGCGCGACATTGCCACGCAAACGGGGGGCGCCTACCACCATGCCGTCGACGCCAACCAGCTTGCGGACGTATTCATGGAGTTCGTGGACACTTTTACGGTCATCGATATGCTGGGAATGTTCGGCCGCAGCGGTGAAAGCGCATCGGCGGCAATTCAGTCAGAGCAGCCCAAGGACAAACAAGCGCCGTCTGCCGCCCCGACGCCTTCCCAACCGGCATCCGGTCAGGTGACAAGCATGCTCGGCCTGTTCGAGCCCAAGCAGGCTGTTGCGAAGACCGGCGGCTCGGGTGAGTTCTACGTTGCCGTTGCAACCGAACTTGCAGGCCGGCAGCTTGCGGTCGGGCCGGGGTTCAGGTGGCACTACGCGACCGGATGGAGTGCGGATTCGGGCCACGAAGCGGGACAGGCGGCTGAAGCAGCCTGTAGCAAGAGCTCCGGAACCACGTGTTGGCACGAGGGACTATCTTCCATGAAGGGAGGATGCGTGGCCATGGTCGAGGGGACATGGCGTGACAAGGACGAACCGCAACCGGAGCTGGACGTGTTCGTAGATACCAGTCAATCCCGAAGGAGTGCGGAATCAGGGGCTTTGCGTCAGTGTAAGGATGAGATTCATGCGGGGAAGTACCAGGGAACCGTTCAGGAGTACGAGTGCACCCTGAAGGTTTCATTCTGTTCGGAAGATGTCAGACCTTGAGGATGGGAGAGAGGCCATGAGGAGAGTGATCGGGAGCCTTGTGCTTGCAGTCTTGCTAGGTGCTTTCATGGAGGCGGCCGCCCAACTTCCGCCGGAGATAATGGCCGACCGATATCTGGTGCAGGCGGAACGGCTGATGAAAGAGAAAGACTATAGCGCCGCTCTGGAGGCAATGGAGAAGATAGTGGCGCTGCAAAAGGAGCACGATCTGACGTTACCTGCCGAGTTCCACTTCAAGTATGCGCAGATTGCCCGGTCGGCCGGCTTGCTCGAGGCTGCGATTGAGGCCGTGAACCGATATCTGGTGGCGGCAGGAAGGGCGGGCAAGTTCTACCGGGAGGCGCTGGAGTTGCTGGACCAGGCGGAACTGAAACAGGCCGAGCGGGAAAAGATTCAGGCTGAAGCAGTCGAAGAAGTGGCGGAGGCGGAGCGGCTGGTTGCCGATGGGAAGTACGAGGCGGCGGCTGACTTGGTGAAAGGTCTGCTGGAGTTGCGAAAGGAACATGATCTGACCTTGCCCGAGGAGTTCCACTTCGTTCATGCACGCACGGCGTTCTCGGAGGGCAGGATCAAGGCTGCCCTGGACTTGGCCAATCAGTACTTGTCGGCCGCACGGCCGTCAGGCCAGCACTACGGAACGGCGCAGGAGTGGTTGCAGGAAGTCCGCACGCCGATTCCGCCGGAGATGGTGGCGATCCCCAGAGGAAGTTTTCGAATGGGCTGCGTGTCCGGCATCAGTTGCCAGGACCACGAGTTGCCGGTGCATGATGTCAATGTGGCATCGTTCGAACTGGCAAGGTACGAAGTGACCTTCGAGGAATATGATCGGTTCATTGCCGCGACCGGTCGGAGGACTCCGAGCGATAGTGGCTGGGGACGGGGGAGTCGTCCGGTGATCGGCGTTTCTTGGGAAGATGCCGTGGCGTACACGAAATGGTTGTCGGATCAAACGGGCGAGAGTTTCCGGTTGCCGACCGAAGCCGAGTGGGAGTATGCGGCGCGGGCGGGATCGGAGACGACGTATAGTTGGGGAAACGAAATTGGCAGCAATCGGGCCAACTGTAACGGCTGTGGGAGCCAGTGGGATGATGAGAATATAGCGCCGGTGGGTTCGTTTAGCCCCAACGCCCTTGGACTTCAAGACATGCACGGCAACGTGTGGGAGTGGGCGCAGGACTGCTGGAACAACAGTTTTCAGGGTGCGCCCGCGGATGGTTCGGCCTGGACGAGCGGAGACTGCGAGAAGCGCGTGTTGCGCGGAGGTTCCTGGCTCAGCGTCCCTGCTGTCCTCCGCGCCGCAAACCGTTACGGAGAAGCCGCTGACGCGCGGGACCGAGACAACGGTTTCCGTGTGGCCCGGACGCTCACCCCTTGAATTTTCAACTCTTTCCCCCGGGGGGCCGGCCATATGATGCACCAAGGACTCTTCACCGGTTCACCACCAGATATCCTTTCTCAGAGGCAAGACCTCTCCTCCTGTGAAAGGAGAAGCAAGTGCCAAGTTTCACATGTTCAGCCGATTTCCGTGTTTGTGTCAGTACTGTCCGGTTAAAACTCGAACAATATCAACTGCTTACAGGATTGGGACTTCTCTTGTTGCAAAGGGAATCTCGTAAGTACTTGATTCATAGAGGCTTTTTCGAAAAGGGTGATGCTGAGAATTTGCAAGATTTCTCCGAGACTGCGGTCGATTTTCAGTTCCTTCTTGAGGATGGCGACCAGTAAGTAAACGCTGATGGCGATCCAGATCTGGGTCTTGACGGCGTTCTGGGAAGTTCCAAAAAAGGCCTTGATCCGGAGGTATTGTTTGATCCATTTGAAGAACAACTCCACCCGCCAGCGGCACTTGTAAAGGTGGTCGAATCCAGGGCGTAGGCACTCTGTTGCAAGGCCAGGCCGAAATCCTCTCCGGCATAGAGCCGTCTGGCCCTGCCCACCAGCACCTGGGCGAAGTCGGCCCAGATGCGCCAGTCTCTGCTCTCGTTGGCGTCGGCCAAGGTGCTTCGGGAGACTCGGCCACGGATGCCGACGTGATAGAGCTTCGACTGCACGGCGCGCAGACACGTTTCCGTGTCCCGCAGACTTTCCCGATAGGTGAGTTGTGCGAAGACCATACAAAGGAATTGATCGAGGCAGGAAAACCTGCGCACCCGGTAATTTCCCTGATAGCGACGAACGCACTGGTTGAACTCGTGCCTGGGCAAGAAGTCCATCAACTGAGAGAACACCATTTATCCCGTGTACATCAGCCACTCCTTTCCACATTAGCGTGGAGAAAGTATGGCTGAGGTCTGGCAGTGCGTTGAAGTCGAAAACACTCATTTCTAGTCGTAACCTGTTGAACTTAAAACTGTTACACTAAAGTCGCGAAAGCTTAACCGGACAGTACTGATAGTAGTCCTGGTTTCATTCCCTCGGCCTCCATGTGAATGAATTCCGCTCGGTTGGACGCCAGTCTGAGGTTGACGACCTTGACAGCCGGGAGTGGATGAAAGATCCTGCTGGCATGTCGAAGCCGGCCGCGACCGAAGCGGTCCATCTCCCTCCAGCCGAAATTCGGCGACTGCAGACCAGGCTGCTGGCCTGGTATCGGCAGCACCACCGCCAGCTTCCCTGGCGTGAATCGCGCGACTTCTATCCCGTCTGGGTTTCTGAAGTGATGCTCCAGCAAACCCAGGTTCAAACCGTCGTTCCCTATTTTCTGCGGTTCATGAAGGCTTTCCCCACCCTTGAGGATCTGGCCGGCGCCGACCCCCAGGATCTGCTGCGCAACTGGGCCGGGCTGGGCTACTACTCCCGCGCCAGAAATCTCCAGAAGGCAGCCCGGATTGTGCTGAGGGAGCAGGGAGGGGAGTTCCCCAGGAGCCATCGAGAGGCGTTGAGGTTGCCCGGGGTCGGCCCCTACACGGCCGCCGCCATCCTCAGCATTGCTTTCGACCAGCCGTTGCTGGCCCTGGACGGCAACGTGGTGCGGGTCCTGAGCCGACTCTTCCGCCTGGAGGGAGATCCCGCCAGGTCGCCCGTGCAGGAGATGCTGGCGGCTGCCGGACGGCAACTGCTCCCCGCTCACAGGCCCGGGGACTTCAATCAGGCCCTGATGGAACTTGGGGCTACCGTCTGTCTGCCGCGCAACCCGCGCTGCCTTCTGTGCCCCTGGTCCTCCCATTGCGAGGCCCTCAAAGCCGGCGTGCAGGAACGGCTGCCGGAAAAGGGCAAGCGGCCGGACACTCACTTGAGCCGTCAAGCCGCCGCGGTGATCCGGCATCGGGGCCGGTTCCTGATCCGGAGGCGATCCGATTCGCGGCTGCTCCAGGACATGTGGGAGTTTCCCGGGGGGGAATTCAGTCGATCCGACCTCGCAGGCTCCCTGGTGAAATACCTGGAGTCGGAACTCCGTCTGAACGTCCGGCTGCGCGACCGGTTGACCGTGGTCAAACACGCAGTCACCAATCGGCGAATCACTCTGACGGTGTACGAGGCCCGGCTGAACCCTCCCCTGCCACCGACCCTCTCGATCCCGGGCGCGCGCTGGATCTGGCTGAGCCAGGCCGGCCGCTATCCTCTGACCGCCGCGGCTTCCCGCATCGTTCAAGCCCTGACGGCGGAGCATTTGCACCGCCGCGGCCGGCCTGAAAGCGGGCGAAGGCAGGTGGGGCTGGCGGCCCCATTAAAACCTTGACAAGCGCCGGGGACGGGGGCAAGACTAGGGTGCATTGACGCAACGAACTCAGGAAGGAGCAGGCGAAACGATGAGTGGAAACGTAGTGGAATTTACCGATGCGAATTTTGATGCCGAGGCCCTGCAAGCCGACCAGCCGGTGCTGGTGGATTTCTGGGCTCCCTGGTGCGGACCCTGCCGGATGGTGGGTCCCATCATTGAGGAGCTGGCAGGCGCCTATGCCGGGAAGGTGAAGGTCGGAAAGCTCAACACCGACCACAACCCGGCGGTCGCTACCAAGTACGGAATTCGCAGCATCCCTACGATCCTGCTTCTCAAGGATGGCCAGGTGGTCGGAAACCTGCTGGGCGCCGTGCCGAAGTCGGAATTTCTAAAGATGATCGATCCGCACCTGCAATAGGCTCGGTCCGCAACCGCCGGAGCTCCGGCGGCAGGACCTGCCTCAATGCTCCGGATGCCGGCAGTTACTTCTTTGAATTCCCCCCCTCCACGCCTTCCGGAAAAGGACTCTTCCCGGGAACGCCTGTCGGCGCCTCCCGACCGGCAAGAGGATCCCAGCCAGTTCTGTCCTCAGTGCGGTTTGAAGTTGCAACCCGACCACTGCAAGCTGCGGTGCCCCCAATGCGGCTACTACATGTCCTGCTCGGACTACTACTAGCCTGACTACCGCCCGTCATAACTGCTTCCGGTAAACGTGTTCCGAAAAATTCAACCCGGCCACCTGCTCTTGATTCTTGGGTTCGTCTGGATCCTGTTCTTTCTGGATCTGGGCGGCCTGGGACTGGTGGGTCCGGATGAGCCGCGCTACGCCCAGATCGCCCGGGGAATGCTGGAATCGGGCGACTTTGTGACCCCTCGCTACTTCGGAGAGCCCTGGCTGGAAAAGCCGGTCCTCTATTACTGGCTGGCGTCGGCGGCCTATTGGCTCTTGGGAGTCAACGAATTCGGCGCCCGGCTGCCATCGGCGCTGGCTGCTGTCCTGGGGGTATTCTGCGTCTACCTGGTGGGCAGGCAGCGGGAGGACCCCTTGGAGGGTCTGTTCTCCTGTCTCATCCTGGCAGCCTCGATTCTCTATTTCTCCCTGGCTCGGGCCGCCTCCACCGATATGGTGTTTTCGGCGTCCATGGCGGTCGCCTGGACTGCCATGTTCCTCCTGCTGTTCGGCGACAAGGGGCTCTGGCGGGATTCGGCCGCTTCCGGTGCGCAACGGGGGTTGCTGCTGACCCTTTATGCATTCCTGGGTCTGGCGACTCTGGCCAAGGGACCGGCCGGATTGGTTCTGCCCCTGGTCAGCCTGGCTGTTTTCCTGGGAATCACGGGGCGCTTGGAGTTGGCGGCCAGATTCAGGCCCTTCACCGGAATGATGGTCTTGCTGGCCGTGGTCCTGCCCTGGTACGCACTGTGCACACTGGCCAACGGTTGGGGATTCGTGGAAGAATTCCTGATTCGGCACAATCTGGAACGGTTCTTTACCGACCGCTATGAGCACCCCCAGCCATTCTGGTTCTTTCCGGCGGTTGCCCTGATCGGCTTTTTCCCCTGGAGCCTGCAACTGATTCCGTCGGCTCGCGGACTGTTTCGACATGGGAACCGCTGGAGCTCGCTTGCCGCGGCCCAGGATCTCTTCTTGTGGCTGTGGCTGTTGACGCCGCTGGTCATCTTCTCCCTCTCCCGGTCCAAGTTGCCCGGTTACCTGTTGCCGGCGGCTCCCGCCATCGCCCTGCTGATCGGCCACCAGGTGCGGCTCTGGCTGAAGCCGGAGCCGGAAGGAGTCCGCCCCGCCTGGTTCAAGGACTTTTTTGTCTACCAGGCGCTGTGCCTGATTCTGGCGGGCCTGGCGCTGCCACTCTACGCCCCCCGGCTGAACCTGCCGGTGGAGTCGCTGGCCGGCGCCGCCTCCGGGCTGCTGGCGGGCACCGGCCTGCTTGCCCTGCTGTTCCATTGGCGCCGCCGGCGAACCGCCTCGGTGAGTTGCTACCTGGCGGCGGTTGCCCTGGCGGTGATTCTGGTGACAGGGGGAGTTTTCTCCCAGGTGGATGCCGCCGAGTCCTCCCGCCAATTGGCAGCCTACCTTCAGGAAGAGGAGGGATTCCGCGATCAACCCCTGTTCGTCTACGGGATCTCGCGCAACGTGGCTTACGGGCTCGGCTTTTACCTGAACAGCCCAGCCCGGATCGTTTATTCGGAAGGAGACGTGCACTATCCGAGGGGAAGAGAAGCCTTCTTCGTGACCTCTCCCAAGTTCAAGGCCGAGGGGTACTTCGCTCGCAACCAGGTGGAAGGGCGAACGGAATACAAGTCCCGCAGCATTCTGAGAATCCGGCACAAGGTGGAATGACCGAGGAAATCATTTTTTCCGTTCAGGAATCGCCGGAAGGCGGTTACGAAGCCAGAGCGCTGCCTGCCCCTATCTTCACTGAGGCAGACACTCTTGAAGAACTACGCTCGGCAGTACGGGATGCGACCGAGTGCCATTTTGAAATCAGCAAAGCAGAATTGCTCGATCAGTTGAAGTAGCTCCTTTTCCAGACCTACACCGCAGGTCGCCGTTTCACGATCGACCTTGACGAAACAACCCGGGCATTTGCAGGTCCCCGGGAGTGTTGAGGTTGGTGAAGATCCCGCGGTCCAGTCCCAGATCCTCAAGATCGGCCTCGGTGAGGTAGTGGGTTCGCAAGTCCGGAAACAGGTCCGAAAGCTTGAACCTCTGCCTCTCGAAGTTGGCTTTGACCGTAGGGAGGCAGGAGCGATTGTAGACGGCGCACAGGGGTTCCAGCTTGCCGTCGTCCTGGCGCATCAGGACGGCGTCAGCCAGAGCAGCCCTTTCCACCAGCAGCTTCAGGAAGGCCCCGCGCATCAAGGGCATGTCGCAGGCCAGAAAGAGGTTGACATCCGTCCCTGAACGCTCCAGCCCGGTGTAGATGGCACTGAGAGGCCCGCGTGAAGGCACCTGGTCGGGGACCACGGGCACGCCCAGGAACCCGTAACTCTCCGAAGGCCCCAGGATCACGACTCGCTCTGTCAATGTCTTCAGGAGATTCACGGCGGACTGGATCAGCCGCTGCCCCCCAAACTCCAGCAGGGCCTTGTCCCGGCCCATCCGGGTGCTTTGGCCTCCTGCCAGGACGTACCCCGTGAAGGGAGTCGGGGTCGCCACGTTTTCGGATTGGCCCCGCTGCTGTCCCATTGCCTCCCGCCTTCGCTTGAAATTTCCTGGATTTAGTTACCACAACCGAAGGGAAGTTTCACCCTGAATGATCGGCGCCGTCGAGGAGTTCGGGGTTGGTCCGATTGCCTGAACCTGTTGTCAGGGAACGCCCTGAGGACCGACCTCGCCTTCCGGTTGCCTTCCGGTTGCGGCCGCCGCCTCGGTAGGGTTCTGCTATAATTCCGCGCCTGGAGCTGGGGCGGAGACATTCCCTTTGGCCTCGCGGGTTCAACTGTGCTCCGGAACCAATGACCCAGGGGTTCCATGAGTTCTCTCCTTTTCCAACGATTCGAGCGGGCCGTCCGGTCCGGGTGGACCTGGAGGCGCAACGTCGCGGGCCTGGTCCTGCCGCTCCTGCTCACCCTCTGCCTGCCTGCGGAGCCTGCCGGTGAAGACCGCAACTTCATGCCCCTGGACGAGGTCAAGCCGGGCATGAAGGGGATAGGGAGAACCGTCTTTCGGGGGACCAAGGTTGAAGAATTCGAGGCCGAAGTTCTGGGAGTCCTCAAGAACATCACTCCCCGCCAGGATGCCATTCTGGCCCGGCTTTCCGGGGGGCCACTGGAAAAGACCGGAGTGATGGGCGGCATGAGCGGGAGCCCGGTCTATGTCGACGGCCGGCTGATCGGGGCCGTGGCCTTCTCCTTCCCGTTCTCCAAGGAGGCGGTGGCCGGTGTCACCCCCATCGAGCAAATGGTCGGCAACTTCGAGCAGTCGGACGGGCCCGTGCGGGGCGACCCCATCGTGGTCGAGGTCTCCTCGATCGCTCCTCACCGCACCCTTGAAATTCGTGGCCCCGGGATCCTCTCTGCCCCCGGTTCCGGGTCCACTCCCCTTTTTGCCGTCTCCGAATCGATGGCCGCCGGCGCGGCCGGCCTGCAGTCCCTGACCGGCCAGTTGTTCCGCTACATCGACACGCCCCTGGTCCTGTCGGGCGTGACCGCCCAGGCTGCCGGCCTGTTGGGAGGCGTTCTGGAGCCTTATGGGGTAAGGGTATTGCAGGGCGGAGGATCGGTTTCAGGACCAACCGGAAGCGAGTTGGCCGACGGGGCCGACGTTGTCCCGGGCTCGTCGATCGCCGTCCAGTTGATGAGAGGAGACCTGGGATTCGGAGCCAGCGCTTCCGGAACGGTGACCCACCGCGAGGGGGACAAGATCTATGCCTTCGGACATCCCTGGTTTTCATTGGGACCGGTCGATCTTCCGGTCTCCAAGGCCCAGGTGGTTTCCCTGCTCCCCAACCTGAACAGTTCCTTCAAGATCGCGGTGCCGACCGACCTGGTGGGGTCGATCACCCAGGACCGGTCGCGAGGTCTGTTTGGGACGATTGGCCTGGCCCCCAAGCTGATTCCGCTGGTCATCAACCTCACCTCGAGCCGAAACACCTCCCGCACCTTCAGGTTCGAGCTGGTCAACGATCGCCTCCTGACGCCCTTTCTGACCAACTTCACCGTTTTCAGCACCATTGTTTCCCAGGAACGGGCGCTGGGAGAATCAACCCTGCAGGTCAAGGGAAGGATCCGTCTGAAGGATCGGCCCGATGTGCGTGTCGAGAACCTCTTTTCCGGAGACACCAACTCCCAACTGTTCGCCTCCATGGCGGTGGGGCGGCCGCTCAGCTACATCCTGGGAAGCGGCTTCGAGGGGGTCGACATCGAGGAGATTTCCGTCGACATCACCTCCAGCGATGAGAAGAGGACCGGTCACCTGGAGCGGGTCTGGCCCGACCGGGAATCGGTCAAACCCGGAGAGACCGTGATGCTGTCTGCGGTTTTTCGCAAGCCCAACGGCGAGGAATACGAGGAAAAGATTCCGCTTCCGGTTCCCGAGGACATTGCCGAGGGAAGGCTGCTGGCCACGGTTGCCGACGGCTCCACCATGACCACCGCCGAAAACCAGCTCGTGGGCAGGAGGTTCGTTCCCCGCGACCTCGACCACCTGATTCGGGCCATCAACAACTTGCGCAAGAACGATCGGGTCTATGTCCGATTGCAGCGGCCGGAACCCGCGGTCCTGCTCCACGGAGAGGAATTTTCCAGCCTTCCGCCGTCCTTTCGGCAGGTGCTGCTATCGGCCAGAAGCGCCAGTAGCAGCCTGATGGTTATGGGCGCCTCCAACCTCTATGAGTTCGAGATGCCGTCCCTGCCCTTCGTGGTTCGGGGCCGCCGCACCCTGACACTCAAGGTGGTCCGTTGAGGGCAGGGCTTTCCCGTTGCGGGGCTGCCGTCGATTCGGGGGAGTCCGTCAGAGCGGAAACGGAGTCTGAATGAAAACGAAATTCCGGATGGTCTGCCTGGTCCTTCTGCCGCTGCTCTGCCTGCCGGCCCTGGCGGTCGATCCACGGTTCTGGACGACCTCTTCCTTCAGCGATTTTTCCAAGGGCAGGCTTCGAGGTCTGTCTCTGCGACAGGACGGAACGCTGGCGCTGGCCCGCCAATTCGACTCGGTGCTGGATTCGGATCAAGCCCTCATCTGGTCGGCTGTCTACGATGGCAGCCGCCATCTTTACGTGGCAACCGGGCACGACGGGAAGGTCTTCAGGATTGACGAATCCGGCAAGTCGTCGCTCTTCTTCGACTCCGCCGAGCTGGACGTTCTGGCGCTGGCGCTGGACGCCCGGCAAAACCTCTACGCGGCCACCTCTCCCAATGGCAAGGTCTACAAGATATCGTCCGAAGGGGAAGCCTCGATCTTTTTCGATCCGGACGACCGCTTTATCTGGGACCTGGCTTTCGGCCCGGACGGCGCCCTCTACGTGGCCACCGGAAGCAAGGGAAGGGTGTTCAAGGTCAGCCCGGAAGGAGAGGCCCGGGAGCTGTACGACACGGGCCAGACCAACGTCATCTGCCTGGCGGTCGACCCCGAGAATCACCTGCTGGCCGGCAGCGATCCGAAGGGCTATGTCTACCGCATCTCACCCGACGGCAAGGCCTTCGTTCTGTTCGACACCGGGATGAACGAGGTGCACGACATTCAGGTCAATGCAGAGGGAGAGGTGTATCTGATTGCGGTCAACGGCGGTCCCGGGTCCCAGGCGGCGGCTGTCGCGGTGCCGGCCATGTCCGTTGCTGCCGCACCGGCAGTCACCGTGGCGCTGTCCCTCTCCGATGTATCCAAGGGTGAAGCCGCCCCCGCGCCTACTCCCGTTCCGGCGGTTGCAAGCCCGACCGCGTCCGGCCGGAACAAGCTGAGAAGTCGATTGCACCGGATCGGCAAGGACCGCTCGGTGGAGACGCTCTGGTCGTCAAACACCGAGACGGCTTACGGGTTGTACCTGGACAAGGGCGGAAACGTCCTATTCTCCAGCGGTGAAAAAGGGAAGATCTACTCCCTGTCCCCCAAGAGGGAACTGACGCTGCTGATCGAGACCACCGAGGAACAGACCACCCGCCTGGTCCCCGCCGGCGACGGCCTGGTGGCCTGCACCAGCAATCTTGCCAAGATCTATCGCCTCAGGAACCGGCTCAATTCCAAGGGCACCTTCGAGTCGCAAGTCCAGGACTCGACGGTGGTCTCGCGCTGGGGCAGCGTGAGTTGGCAGGCAAAGGTTCCCAAGGGCGCCAGTCTGAATATCTACACTCGCAGCGGCAATACCCGGCGACCCGATCGGACCTGGAGCGACTGGTCCAGGCCCTATACGCAAGCGGTTGGGGAGAAGGTCGAGAGTCCCCCGGCTCGCTACATTCAGTACAAGGCGGTGTTGGAGACCGCCAACCAGGCTTCCCCCGAGCTGAGTCGAGTCGTCATTCCCTATCTCCAGCAGAACCTGGCTCCGGAGGTCAAGTCCATCCGGATACTGCCTCAAGGAGTGGCCTTTCTGAAGAGCGAAGCTCTGTCATCCAATCCGCGTCCGGTCTCTCCCGCCGACCGGGAGGCCGCCGATATTTCCGGCGCGGCCAAGGCCATTCCCGAGCCCATCGCCGCTTCCAGTCGGCCGCGGCGGGCCTTCCAAAGGGGGTCCCGCTCCTTTACCTGGAATGCCTCGGATCCCAACGGGGACAAGTTGGCATTCACCATTCATTATCGGGGCGAGGGCGAGTCGAACTGGAAGCCGCTCTTGCGGGACCACCCCCGCCGGGTCTACACGCTGCAATCGGGAGCCCTTCCCGACGGCTCCTATCGACTCAGGATAACCGCCAGCGACTCGCCCTCCAACCCCGCCACCAAGGCCAGGTCCGGTGAGTTGGTCAGCACGCCTTTCATTATCGACAACTCGCCGCCCGAGATTGAGATCCTGTCCAGGACGGTTCGGGAAGGTGTGGCGACGGTGCGATTCCGGGTGGAGGACCGCGTGTCCGGACTGCGGAGGGCCGATGTCTCTACCGATGGCGGCAAGTGGAAGGCCGTTTACTCGACCGACGGCATCATCGATTCCAGGACGGAAGAGTTCCGGGTCACCAGCAGGGTCCTCGAGACAGGCGAGCACGTGGTGTCTCTGCGTGTTTACGATGCCGCGGGCAACCTGGGCCTGGGGAAGGCCACTCTCAGGGTTCCGTAGGCGTCCTCCCTCCCGGCGGATTTTTCAGATGCATATAGTCCTGGTGGAGCCGGAGATTCCGCAGAACACGGGAAACATCGGCCGGCTTTGCGTCCTCACCCAGTGCCAGCTCCACCTGGTGGGACCCCTGGGATTCTCGCTCTCGGACCATCACTTGAAACGGGCCGGACTGGACTACTGGCCGTTCCTCACGGTAACCCGCCACGATTCCCTGGCGCAGTTGCAGGAAAAGGCTCCCGGCGCCCGCTTCTACTATCTCTCCAGCAAGGCCACCCGACTCTACACCGAGGCCGGCTACCGCTGGGAGGACTACCTGGTGTTTGGATGCGAGACCCGGGGATTGCCGCGGGAGCTGATCGAGAGCCAGCCGCAGCAGTCCCTCAAGATACCGATGTGGGGCGAGAAGGCGCGCAGTCTCAACTTGAGCAATGCCGTCGCCGTCGTCGTCTACGAAGCACTGCGGCAGATTAGGAAATTCTGAATGAGGGAGATTGTGTAGGAATGGCGGGACGAAATGCGGGCTAGTATTCCTTGACGCTGACCACGATTCCCTCGTGGAACTCCACGAAAATCACCTTGTAGGGCCTCTCCCCGTAGATCCACTCCTCCACAACGGTCTCGCCCTTGGTTTCCCACACCCTCCGTAGCGGCTGGCCCATTGAAGCCAGCACCGTGTCCTTGTCCATTCCCACCGCCGCCCGCTTGTTGCGAATGGCTTCCTTGAACTCTTCGGGCTGAGCTTCCATGAAGCTCTTGGTCGAGCTCTTCTTGCTGAAATCCAGCACGGTGGAGAGGATGGACTTGACCTCCTCAGGTGTCAGGTCGGGAACGAATTCATCGAACTTGATGGTGACGTAGGAGCCCTTGGGGTTGGAGGCATCCGAAGGTCTGGCCAGCGGTGTCACCGAGGTTGCCGTGCCCGCGTAGATCCGCTCCAGAATGCGCCTCTTCAACTTTCTGCCGCCGCCGTTGAGCTCGAACCGCAATTTCTTCTTGTCAAAGCTGATCTTGGTGATCTGGACCCTGAATCCCGAAGTGATGAACTGGCCGCTGCGAAGCAGGGCCATTTCATGCTTCTCCCAGTCGAACTCGCCGGTGTCGTCTACGGTCAGCCCCCTCTTGTTGATGGGAAGAGAGACTTTCAGGGTGGCGTACTCGCTGGAGAGCGCCCGAACCAGCTCGCGGCGAGCCGGGGTGTTGAGTTGGGAGGACACGTCCTCGGCGATTGCGAGTTGGGGGAGAAGGGCGAAAGCGAGAAGAGCGATGCCGAACTGCCTCGTCATGAGGACCACCCTGGCAAGAAATGGGGGCTTGCTGGTTCTTCTTGGTTGAATTATAGGAGAGAATCGCCGGGCGGCGCAAGCGGCTTGGCTGCCGGCTCACCGTCAGAACTTCCATTGGTCCCCGAAATGCGTCCGGGCCCTGGCCAGGACGGCTTCGAACAGGTCGGAGCGGCCCGGGGCCGGAACGGGTCCCGGATGCCCGCCGAGCTGGTCCAGCACCCGCAGCACACTTTCCTGCAATCCCTCGAGGTGGTAGCCGCCCTCCAGAACCAGGACCATCCTTCCCTGACAGACCGTGTCCGCCAGGAACTTGAGTTGGCGGGCCATGGAGGAGAACCCGGCCGGAGTGACCCGCATGCCGGCCAGGGGGTCTTCCATGTAGGCGTCGAAGCCGGCCGACACCAGCATCAGTTGGGGCCGATAAGCCTTGGCGACCGGAAGGATGATCTTGTCGAAGATCTGGTCGTACGTACTGTCTCCGGTGCCGGCGGGCAGGGGGAAGTTGAGGGTGAAGCCTTTGCCCGAGGAGCTGCCGGTTTCGGGAAAGGCCCCGGTTCCGGGGAAAAGCGGAAACTGATGGGTAGAGATGAACAGGACATCCCGGCGATGGTAAAAGGTCTCTTGAGTGCCGTTCCCGTGGTGGACATCGAAATCGACCACCAGGACCCGTTCCAGCCCGAAGCGTTTCAGAGCGTAGGCGGCGCCCAGGGCCACGTTGCTGAAGAGGCAGAAACCCATGGCCCGTTCGGGTTCGGCGTGGTGCCCCGGCGGCCGCACAAAGGCGAAGCCGTTGTCGATCTCGCCCGACATCAGGGACTCGATCATCTGCAGGACCCCGCCCACCGCGTGGACAGCCACCTCGTAGCTGGCGTCACAGACGGCCGTGTCGGGATCCAGATAGCTGAAGGGCTTGGCGGAAGTACGCTGGATAGCGCGAATATGGCCGGCGGGGTGCACCAGGCGGAGCTCCGCCTCGGTGGCCGCTCTCAGGCCCAGCCGCTTGAGGTCCTTGAGGTGGGGGTAGGAGTCCAGCCCCCGCCGGATGGAAAGCAGGCGGTCCTTGCTTTCCGGGTGGGCGGGGCCGGTGTCGTGCTTGAGGAATAGATCGTCCCAGAGAATTCCCGTCTTCATGGGGTCGGGGTTCAGCCGTGGCGGCCGGTGCGGGCAGCAACAGTCCCGGAGCGTTACGACCTGTCTGGAGATACAGGCAATAGTCCTTCCTGAATCCAGCCGCCGCCCACCACCAGCTCGTCCTGGTAGAAGACCACGGCCTGCCCCGGGGTCACGGCCCGCTGAGGCTCGTCGAAGCGGACCTCCACCGATCCGTCCTCCCGAGCCGACAGAGTGGCTTCGGCTGCCTGATGCCGGCTGCGAATCTGCGCCTGGACCCGCAGCGCCCCGGTGCACTTCTCAATGGAGATCCAGTTGACCCGGGAGGCGATCAGGCCGGTCCGGAGCAGAGCGCTGTCCGGGCCCACTACGACCCGATTGTGGCGGGGGTCGGTCTCGATGACGTAGAGCCGCTCTCCGGCAGCCACTCCCAGTCCCCTCCGCTGTCCTACCGTGAAGTGGTGGATTCCGGGGTGCTCTCCCAGCACCTCTCCCTGCCGGTCGACGATCGGACCCGAAGTTCCCCGATCCGAGGGGGCGAGATCCGGCGTCGAGTCCTGCTTCGAGCCGTTTGCTCCTCCGGCCGGCGCCCGTGTCTTTTCCAGGTACCTTTCCACGAACCGTCCCGTGTCCTTGGTGGGAATGAAGCAGATCTCCTGGCTTTCCGGCTTGTCGGCAATGGGCAGGCGATAGGACTCGGCCATGCCGCGCACCTCGGCCTTGGTGAGATCGCCCAGGGGAAAGAGCATGCGGCTCAACTGGGCCTGGGTGAGGTCGAACAGGAAAAAGGACTGGTCCTTGCTCCGGTCGACGGCGCGGAGAAGCTCATGGCGGCCGGTCCCGGGGTTGTGGCGGATGCGGGCGTAATGGCCGGTGGCGATCCGGTCTGCGCCGATCTGGTTGGCCCGCGCCAGCAACCGGTCGAACTTCATGAGGGTGTTGCAGCGGGTGCAGGGTATGGGAGTCTCCCCGCTGAGGTAGCTCTCAACGAAGGGACGCACCACCTCCTGCTCGAAAGCCCGCTCGAAGTTCACCACGTAAAAGGGGATGTCGAGGAAGCGGGCCACTCGCCGGGCGTCGTGGATATCGTCCAGCGAGCAGCAGGTTCCCGAGTTCTTTCGCTCCCAGGCCTCGTCGTCGCCGGTTTCCCGCCGGGTATAGTCCCACAACTGCATGGAGAGGCCGACCACCTCCCGCCCCTGGTCCTTCAGCAGGGCCGCGGCGGTCGAGCTGTCCACCCCGCCGCTCATGGCAATGACAATTTTCTCTGACATACTGGCCACCACTCACCAGGGTCGGGCGCCCGTTCGAAATCCGTCTGTGCGAAAGGGAAAATGGGGAAACGGTTGTCCCGGCCCGGCAGATCCCAGCCTGGTGCGGGCTGGGCTCAGGAGATCATGGAATAGGCATGTTTTTCGGGAGAGGACATCTCCCGTTGCCGGGCGACCAGGTCGGGCAGCAGGTCCAGCACGCCGGCCAGGTCCTCCCGGCCGGTGTCCCTGGACAAGCTGAAGCGGAGGCACTCGAAAGCCTCGGCCGGAGAAAGACCCATGGCCGTCAATACGTGGGAGGGCTCGATGGCCCCGGAGGAGCAGGCGGACCCGGTGGAACAGGCTACTCCCGCCAGGTCCAGATTGATGATCAGCCCTTCCGCCTCGGCCCCGGCAAAGCGCAGGTTGGAAGTGTTGCACAGCCTCGACTCGTTGTGGCCGTTGACCGACACCTCGGGAACTCGCCGCTGCACCTCCTGCTCGAACCAGTTCCTCAGTTTCCGAACCCGCTCGCCTTCCTCATCCATGGACTCCCGGGCCAGTTCGGCGGCCCGACCGAGTCCGACGATCTGCGGCACGTTCTCGGTTCCCGCCCGGCGGTTCCTCTCATGGCCCCCGCCATGGAAGAGGGGACGCAGGCGCGTGCCCTTCCTCACGAAGAGGGCACCCACTCCCTTGGGCCCATGAAACTTGTGGGCGCTGATGGTGAGCAGGTCGACTCCAAGCTCGGCCGTATCCAGCGGGATCTTGCCGGCCGCCTGAACCGCATCCGAGTGGAAGACCACTCCCCGCTCCCGGGCGATGTCGCCGATCCGGCGGACCGGCTGCAGGACGCCCGTCTCGTTGTTGGCGACCATGATGGAAATCAGCCGGGTGTCCGCCCGCACGGCCCGGGCGACCTGCTCGGGATCCACCACCCCTTCCCGATTGACGGGGAGGTAGGTGACCTCCACGCCGCGTTTTTCCAGGTGCTCGCAGGTGTGGATCACGGCATGGTGCTCGATCTGCGAGGTCACCAGGTGCCCGGCGGTCCCCTGGGCCGCTTCCATGACTCCCCGGATGGCCAGGTTGTCGCTCTCGGTGCCGCCGCCGGTGAACACGATCTCGTTGGGCTCCGAGTTCAGCAGGTCAGCCACCTGTTCCCGAGCCAGGTCCAGGGCCTCCTTGGCCTCCTGCCCGTACCCGTGCACGCTGGAGGGGTTGCCGAAGACCTCCCCATAGTAAGGCAGCATGGCTTCCAGCACCTCCGGTGCCACCCGGGTAGTCGCGTTGTTGTCCAGATAGATACGCCGCATGGCTGTGACCCAATCAGTGGCAGGTTGGGGGAACGATCTCTTCGTCGGACGCCGTTTCTCGACTAGGGGTAGTATACCGGAAAGCGGCGATATCGGTTCAACCGGCTTCACCCGGCCAGTCTTCGGGGGAGAGTCCCAGCCAGCGGGCCTCTTCGCAGATTTGGGCCCAGGTGTTGTCGTCCACGGTGATGCCCTCCGCCTGGGTGCGGCGGGCGCTACGATATTCGGGTTCGCCGGGGGCCAGAATTTCGCTGAAGCCCTCGGCCAGGCGGCTGGACTTGACATGGGCGATCAGGGAGTCCACTTCGTCGTAGTAGCGGTCCAGGTCGCAAAAGTCCTCGATGCGATAGGCGGTTATCAGGACGCCGTTGCTGGACATGGTGCGTTCCCCGGCGGCGCATCCCTCCCCGCTGAGGGCCCCTCCCAGGATCTCCACCATGATGCTGAGGCCGTAGCCCTTGTGGCCCACGGGCCCTCCCAGCGGCAGAATGGCTCCCGGCGGATCTCCCTTAAACTTGTGGGGGTCGGTGGTGGGTCGACCCTCCGAGTCGATGATCCATCCCTCGGGCAGGCTCTTGCCCTGATTCATGGCGACCCGTATCTTGCCCTCGGCCGCCATGGAGGTGGTCATGTCGATGAAAATCGGGTCGTCCTGGCGCCGCGGCGCCGCAAAGGCCAGGGGGTTGGTGCTGAGGCGCCCGTCGATTCCGCCGAAGGGGGCGATCTGATAGCCCAGCCGACCCGCGTTGACGAAAATGGATCCGATCAGGCCCTCTCTGGCGATCTCCAGGGGATAGGCCCCCACCCGGCCGATGTGGCTGGTGTTGCGCAGGCCGATCGCCGCCATTCCCTGGGTGCGGGCCTTTTCGATGGCCAGGCGGGTGGCGAAATTGGCCCCGATCTGTCCCAGGGCTCCGTTGGCGTCCACCACGGCCGTGCAGGGATGATCGCTGACAATCCTGGGAGTGGCCCGGGGCTTGAAGCGACCGTCTCGCAGGGCGCGAAGATATTCCGCGTATCGCATCACTCCGTGGGAGGGGTGGCCGAAGAGATTCGACTCCACGATGTGGTCGACCACGGCGCGGCTGTCATCTTCTCGGCAGCCGGCCGTCTGAAAGAGCCGGTATCCGATCTCGCGGAGATCTTGTGGGTTGAATGTGGGCATGGGTTGGGTCTCCGGGCTTGAGGATAAAGAGCAACAAAGGTGTGTGTTTCCGGGGATACCGGAGTCGGGCTGCATCCGCCCGGCGGCCTGATTATACACGACCGGCCCGGTCCTCCCCTTCTTTGGGCCGGGCGGCGGGATAGGTGTCTTGCTGCCGGGAAAACACGCGCGAGGAGCCTCCCTTCTTCCCGCCCGGTTGACAGTGATTCCCGGTTCGGGAAGGGGGGCGGCTGCCGGCAGCCCCAGGGCCTCTTCCGAAAAACATGCCCTTCTCTCTTGGCTCAAGTAGAATGGGTGCATGAATATGCAGTAGCAATCCCCGTAACGGAAAGGAGATCACAATGGCAAGATATTCACGGGACGAGGTTCGGTTGCCGGTCAATCTGGGCAGGATCATTTCCATGGGAGTCGTGGTGATTGTCGCCCTGATCGTCGTCTCGGGAGCCTTCGGAACGGTGGGCGCCGGGCAGCGCGGCGTTCTGCTGCGATTCGACGCACCGACCGGGAAGATTCTGGAAGAGGGCCTCTACTTCAAGGTTCCCTTCATCGAGGACGTGGCGCTGATGTCCACCCAGATCAACAAGTACACCGCTCCCGCAACCTCCTCCAGCAAGGACCTGCAGGTGGTGACCACCGAAGTCACCTTGAACTACCAGTTGCAGCCCGCCCAGGTTGCGGAAGTCTATCGTGCCCTGCGGCGGAACTACGAAAGCCTGGTGATTCAGCCCTATATTCAGGAAGCCGTGAAATCGACCACGGCCAACTACAATGCCGAAGAACTCATCACCCAGCGCCCGGCGGTAAAGACCGCCCTGCAGGAACTGCTGGCTGATCGATTGCAGCCGCGAGGCCTGGAGGTTGTGCAGGTATCGATCACCGATTTCCAGTTTTCGAATGCCTTCCAGCAGGCCATCGAGGCCAAGGTGACGGCCGTCCAACAGGCACTGGAAGCGGAGAACGCGCTGCGGCGGGTCGAGTTCGAGGCCAAGCAGCAGATCGAGCAGGCTCGGGCCGAAGCCAAGGGCCTGGAACTGCAACGGGCACAGGTAACCAGCCAGTTGATTCAGCTGCGGCAAATCGAGGTTCAAAGGGCCGCCGTGGACAAGTGGAATGGAGTGATGCCGACGGTGGTTACCAGCGGCGGTCCGGTTCCCATGCTGGACGTGTTCACGTCGGGACAATAGAGGAAGAGTTTCTCTCCGGGGGGCGTGGGCCGGTAAGGTGGGGAGGACTCCAGTCGGGTCCGGGAGCTGAGAAGCGATTGTCAGCGGGGTTCGGCTTCAAGCAGCCGGGAGAGGAACTCCCTGACCGCGGCCGGATCGGGCAGCCTGTAGCCGGCCCGGCTCTCGCCGGAACCGACGTGGACGGCAAAGCTGCCAGTCGGCAGGGCCGCGAACAGCTCTTCGTCGGAGCGGTCGTCTCCCACCGCCAGGATGGTCCAGTCTCCTTCTCCCGCCTTTGCCAGCGAGGGGACGACCATGCCCTTGTGGATGCCCCGGGCACGCACCTCCACCACTTTGTGGCCCATCACCATTTCGGCGGACAGGTCCGGCAAGATCCCCTCGATCCGATTTTGGAGATCCCGGGCATGGGCTTTGCCCAGCTCGGGGTCGGCCATCCGGTAGTGCCAGGCCAGCCCCGCGCTCTTCCGCTCGATCAGGGAGCCCGGGGTCCAGGAAGCGAACTGCTCCAGAATGGGCAGAATGACCTCCTTCCACCTGGAGTCGTCCGGGCTGTTGCGCTGCCAGGGACTTCCCGGTTCCGGGCGGGACCAGAAGCCATGTTCCGCATGCAGTCCGATGGGCATTCCACCCAACCAGCTTTCCAGGACGGGGGCCGGACGGCCGCTGACAATGTGGACGGCGGTGCCCGGCCGCGCCGCCAGGGCTTTGAGCAGCTTCTTCACCTCGGGGTCGGGAACGGCCAATTGGGGCGAGCTGGCCAGTGGCACCAGCGTGCCGTCGTAATCCAGCAACAGCAGCAAGCGGTCGGAACCACTCAGCTTCTCCAGCATTGCCTCCATCCTGGCGTGGGCCGACTGGGCCTCCAGGGGTTGGGTGGTGACTCCCGGAGCCGTTTCGAGAGCGTTGATGAAGCTGTTCGCCCAGTGGTAGCAGTCGTACGTCAGAACGCGGCTGCGCAGTACCCGCATGCGGGCCCGCCGTTCTTCCTCAGGAAGGGAAAGACTGTTGCTGATAGTGGAGGCCACTCCGTCGATGTCGTAGGGGTTGACGGACACGGCTTCGCGCAGCTCTTCGGCAGCCCCGGCAAACTCGCTAAGCATCAAAATGCCGTCTTCATCGGGGCGGGAGGCCACAAACTCCTTGGCCACCAGGTTCATTCCGTCCCGCAGGGGAGTGACCAGCATCAGGTCGGCCGAGCGGTAGAGCGCGACCAGCTCGGTTTGGGGTATGGAGCGGTAGAGGTAGTGTATGGGCACCGAGTTTACAGTCGCGTGGGCGCCGTTGATCCGGCCCACCAGCTCGTCCAGATGCTGGCGGTACTGCTCGTAGGAGTCGACCCTGGTGCGAGAGGGCACCACAATCTGAATCATGCGCACCTTGTCCCTCAACTCGGGTTCCCGCTCCAGCAGTCGATCCATGGCCAACATGCGCCGCGGCAGTCCCTTGGTGTAATCGAGCCGGTCCACCCCCAGTATCAACTTGCGCCCGCCGCACTCCTGCCGCACGGCCTTCGCCTTGGCCAGCACCGATTCCCGGTCGGCCAGCCTTCCGAACTCGGCGGCGTCGACGCCGATGGGGAAGACGCCCATGAGGATCTTTCGTTCCTCGAAGGTCAGCGTTTCGCCCTGAGATTCCACGCCCAGAACCAGCAAGATGGCCCGCGCAAAATGCCGCATGTAGGAGAAGGTGTGGAATCCGATCAGATCGGCTCCCAGGATGCCTTCCAGCATCTGGTTGCGCCAGGGGAGGATCCGGAAGACTTCGGAGGAAGGGAAGGGGATGTGCAGGAAGAATCCGATTCTGGCCTGGGGCAGCAGGCGGCGCAGCATGGCCGGCACCAGGGTGAGCTGATAGTCGTGGACCCAAACCAGGTCGCCGCTTCGGTATTCCCGAGCGACCACTTCGGCGAAATGTCGGTTGACTTCCCGGTAGGTCTCCCAGTGCCTCCAGGCGTCCCGTTGAATCAGGTCTGTCTGATAGTGGAACAGAGGCCAGAGCACGCCATTTGAGAAGGCCTCGTAGTATCGGTTGATCTCGCTCTGGGTGAGGTAGACCGGCACCGCCCGGAGTTCGGCCAGCTCCCTTTCCAGATGGGAGCGCTGGCCCTCCCGGCTCGAGACCTCGCCGGGCCAACCCACCCAGAGGGATTCCCCCGATTGGTGAGGGCCGCGCAGGCCGGTAGCCAGGCCTCCGATGGACTCGCTCACGCGGATCTTGCCCTGCTCCGACTTTACGGTAATGGGCAGTCGGTTGGATACGATCAGGAGTCGGCTCATGGTTGAGTGATCGAATCGGGGACGGCGGTGGAGTGTGCCGGCGGTGAGAGAGGAGGCCGCCGCTGGAACGGTCAGTCACCTCATTGTATTGGAACTGGCCGCCGTCTTCAAGGCGGCCGGAGAAGGGAGGGTGGCGGGGGGCCTGGCCTGAAACAACAGAAAAACATCGATGCACAGGATGCACAGGATTTTTTCAGGAAACGGCTGGCTTCCAATGCCGGGAATCCGCAAATCCGCATCGGATCATCGCCCGAGCTTGCCTCTGATGCAGGAAGCTCTCGTCCTGTTTATCCTGTGCATCCTGTGCATCGATGTTCAACAGGTAGACAACCCTGCCAACGGAACAGGGGCCTTGTTCCCGACAGGCCATGGAGATTTGTTGTTTCATCCTCGGATGATCCGCCCCGTCGCGGGGGCGGGGGCGGAACTTGTCTGCTTCACTCCGGTGAGGGCGGGCGGTTGACCAGTCCTTCTTCGGTCAATCCGTAGTCCCTCCAACTGCTGCTGGGGGTGAAGCCCAACAGCCGTCGGCTCTTATCCATTGAAATGAATGGGGATGTAGGTTCCAGGCGATCGTAGCGCAGTTCCGCCTTGGGATGATACCTGCGAATGACCTCCGGGGTGGGAAGGACATGGCCGGAATCGGGGCCCGAGGCCAGGAACACATCGTGCTGAATCTGCTCCGAAACCAGAGCCGCCTCCAGCAGTCCGACCAGGTCCCGGGATTCGATGTACTCGTGCAGTCCCTGGATTCCCGAGTCGTCGTCGTAGGGGAAACGGTCTCCGTAGGGGCGAAGAAAGGCCGTGAAATGGGTGAGGCGAAAGCAGAGGGTGCGCAGGCCGAACTTGTCGGTGAAGGCTCGGCAGAGGGTTTCGGTGAGGAGCTTGCCCACTCCGTAAGTGTCGTGGGAGGCTGCCGGATGGTCTTCGTCAATAGGGAGGTATTGCGCTTCGGCATTGCGTCCGAAACCGTAAGCCATCAGACTGGAAGCATGCAGGAAGTGGCGCACGCCATGCTCCACCGCCAACTCCAGGGCATGGTAGGTGCCCTGCACATTGATCCGGAACACCTGGTGCAGGGGGGGGATGTCGTAGGGAATGGCCGCCAGGTGGATGAAGGCCTCGGCCCCTTGCATGGCATCGGAAAGATCCTTGCGGTCCAGGATGCTGCCGGCCACGTAGCGGACGTTGTCCAGCCGGTTCGGAGGCGGTGTCCAGTCGAAGGCCGTGACCTGGTGGCGTTCGGCCAGGCCGTCCAACAGGAGGTTGCGGCCTACCCGGCCGCTGGATCCGGTCAACAGAATGCGCATGGTTCTGGACTCCCGATGGCGGCCCCGCTCATTGAGAAGACGGGACACCAGGTGCAACCGCCGGAGGACTGTCGTAATATTGCTACTGAACTGGGGCCGGCAGCGGCGAATTGCCGGTGTCCTGTCTCGGAAATAAGATTACCATCTCCGATGGAGGTTCCACAGGGAAACGGCCGGTTCTCCGACCGGCGTTCCCTTTCCAGGAGTGCTCGGGCTGAATTCAAGGTGACCATGGGAGGGTGAGATGAAGCAGAGGCTGGTCTACGTCAATGGGGAAATGGTTCCGGAAGAGGAGGCCAGGATTTCAATCTTCGACAGCGCGGTCCTGATTGGGGATTCCGTGATCGAGACGGCACGAACCTTCCATCGCAAGCTGTTTCGCTGGCCGGAGCACCGCGACCGCCTGCTTCGCTCCATCAAGGCGGCCAGGATGAACTTCGGCCTGACGACCGAGGAGCTGGATCGGGTGACCCAGAAGTTCCTGGAGGACAATCTGCCGACGCTGGAAGATGGCGACGAAGGCGGTGTGGGGCACCTGGTGAGCCGTGGCCGAATGGGGCTGGTGCTGCCGCCCACCGAGTCGACCTTCGTGATGTATTTCTACCCGCTGTCTCCGGGACTGAAGGCGAAGGCGGCCTACTATGACAAGGGGCTGCACGTGGTGACGCCGCCCACGCGACACATGCATCCGCTCACCATCGATCCCAAGATCAAGTATCGCAGCCGCCTGCACTTTTCGCTGGCCGACGCCGAGGCCCGGCTGATCGATCCCGAGGCCCTGCCCCTGATGCTGGACCACCAGGGGAACCTGGCCGAGGGTACGGGCTGGAATTTCTTCGTGGTGAATCGAGGAGAGGTGCTGACCCCCAGCGAGCGAAACATCCTGCAGGGCGTGAGCCGGCTGACCACCATCGAGTTGGCCCGCGGGCTGGGCATGACCGTCCGGGAGACGGATATCCAGCCCTACCACGCGACCACCGCGGACGAGGCCTTCATGACTTCCACTTCGCTGTGCATGATGCCGGTCACCCGTTTCAACGGGCAGCCGATCGGAGAGGGCAAACCGGGACCCTGCACCCTCCGTCTGATAGAGCGCTGGAAGGAGTACGTGGACTTCGACTTCGTCGCCCACGCCAGGCGATGGGGGTAAGCCGCCGCGGAGGTCAGCGCCGCCGCTGGCCGATGCAGAACAGCCGCTCGGATGTCCTGATGAAGATCTGGCCGTCGGAAATGGCCGGAGAGCTCAGGCAGTAGTCGTCCAGCGGGTTTTCCGACAGGATCCGGAAATGGGGCCCGGCCATGACCACGGTGGTCAACCCGTCCTCGTTGCTCACGTAGATCTTGCCGTCGGCCAGTACCGGCGAAGAGCTGTAGGTCCCCGGCTTGAGTCGCACGCCGCCCCAGACCTGCCTTCCGCTCTTGGCGTCCAGGCACCACATCACACCATTGTCGCTGACGGAGTAGAAAAAGGTTCCGTCGGAAACCGGCGTGGGGACGTCCGGGCCGTTCTGGAACGACCAGACCCTATGACTTTGGCTGACGTCTCCGCGGCCGCCCGGTCGAATGGCCATCAAGGGCTTCACCCGGGTGGGCACGTAGATCAGGCCACCGGCCACCACCGGGGAGGCAACCACCCGAAAGTAGGGATTGTTGGTGGGATTGAAGCCGTTCACCCGCCACAGCTCCCGGCCGGTGGCCAGGTCATGGCCGGTGGCGCTGTCGCCCCCGGTGATCACCAGTTCCAGACCCTTGGCCGTGGGGGCCAAGGTCGGAGTGGTGTAGGAATCGGGCGATTCCGTGATGGCGTCGGTGGGCCGCTCCACCTTCCAGAGGGTCTTGCCGTCAGCGCCGTCGACTCGCAGGACATAGGAAGGATCGTCGGTCTTCATTCCATGCAGCACCTGGACGAAGAGGTCGCCCTGGTGGAGCAGCGGCGAGGAAGCGTAGCCGTGGTTCAGTCCGAACTTTCCGTAGTCCTGCTGGATGTCGCGCTTCCACAGGAGCTTTCCGTCAAGGGTGAATGACTTGAGGATGCCGGTCCCGGTCATGACAAAGACCGATTTGCCGTCGGTGACCGGGGAAGGGGAGGACATGTTCTGCTTGCGCATCTTGACGTTCCCCTGCCCCAGGCTCCGCTTCCATCTCACCTCACCCTTCTCGCGGTCGACGCACCACAGGTAGAGGTCGGTGCCGTCGGCCACGTTCAGAAAAATCGAATCGCCCCAGATGATGGGGGTGGAACCGCTGAATTCGGGCAGCGCCAGCTCCCAGGTGATGTTGGTCTGCCTGTCCCAGGAGACAGGCAGGGCCTTCTCGGCGCTGATGCCGTCCAGCGTGGGGCCCCTCCATTGCGGCCAGTTTCCGGCCTGCGACTGCTGCAGAAGAATTAGGGCGACAACCAGCGCTGGAAGCATTCTCCACACCATTGGACTCCTCCGTGTTTCGACGGAAATTACCCGAAGATTCCTACAGATTGCTAATCCATCCCTGCGGCTCATTGCGGCTTGTTCAAGGTCATTGACCCGGCTGTAATGACCGCAATTTCCGCATCAAAACGCCCGGCACTTTGACAGGCCGGAACTCCGATATTACATATTCAGTCGAACGACGTTGAATGGTCAATTCAGGACCGGAGAAACAAAAACCAAACTCAGGAGGTTTCCAAATGTTAGCACTTTCAAGAAGGCTGTTTAACGACTTTCCCACCTTCGACCGGCAAGTCGATCGTTTCTTCAACGATGCCTGGAACCGGGAGATCCGGCTTTTGCCGAACTTCAGAGCCTTTCGTCCGGAGATCGAGGCCTTCGAGAGGGACGGGCAGCATGTCTACCGTCTGGCCCTGCCGGGCGTGGACCCCGGCGACGTCGACCTTTCGGTGGTTGAGGGCAGGCTGACGGTGCAGGTGGAGAGGAAGGAGCCGGGCGATGTCAGTCGGGACGACTGGCACCTGCGGGGTTTCTCTTACGGCAAGTATGAGCAGACCCTGCTCTTGCCCAAGGGAACCGACCTGGACAGGATCTCGGCTTCCTTCCACAACGGGGTGCTGGAAATCACGGCGCCCCTGGCTCCGGCGGCCCTGCCGAAGAAGATCGAGGTGAAAGGTCTCGGCGGCAGGAAGCTGAAAGCCACCGCCTGAATCCGCCGGTTGGCGCGAAGGTGCCGTTTCTGAAAGGGGTCTGGATTTTCCAGGCCCCTTTTTCTTGCACAGGGCTACGATCGCGCTCAGGTGAACCGTAACGGGGCAGCAAGGTCACGAAGGCATGTAAGATATCCACGAAGGAAAACGACGAACCACCAATGGACACGAATGAACACCAAAAAACGGATGGATGAGGGGTGGATTGGGGAGTGTGACAACCGAAAATTGAACATGGATGCACAGGATGCACAGGATTACTAGGGCGGGACGCTCCTGCAGGGGAAGCTGACTTCGGCGATGACCCGATGCGGGATGGCGGATGCCCAGGAATAGAGGCCAGCCGTTTCCCGAAAAATCCTGTGCATCCTGTGCATCGATGTGAATCAAGAAAAGATACGGTTTAGGGTGTGGAGGATGCCCCACCCGGGAGCGCGGGCGTCCCGCCCGCATGCTATCCCGTTGCCTGCCGCTCAGTTTCCCTGCGATTGGGCATCCGGCCACCCTGCCGGCGGGAACGGCCTGGGATCGGGCAAGATTGGAGGCCTGTTTTGTGCCTTTTGTGCTTTTTGTGGTGGAGCCGTTTCCGTTGCGGTCCCACACGGAGTCCGGGCGTGGTTCGGGTGCCTCGACGACCCTGTTCCCCTGATTCCAGTAGCGTGGGATCATCCTGCCCTCGCGTCGGCCCGTTGGTTGAGAGTGTACCTGGACTGTAATAATATCCAGCCTGGTACGGGGCGCGCCGGCAGGTCGTCGGCCGCAAGGCCGAATGCTGTTTCGACTCGGCTCTTTGGTTCCCACTACTGTGGATTAGGGGAGTTCAAGAAGTTCTACACCGGTAGGAAACGGCCATGTGGAAAAAGGAAGAACACCAGATTCCTCGTTCGGAGTTCGAGCGGCGGATTGAGAGGGTGCGCCGGTTTGCAAGAGACCGCAACCTGGCCGGGGTGGTGGTCTACTCCGCACCCAAGATTCACCAGTGGAACCAGACCGGACACGTGGGCTATCTCACCAACTGGTCCAACCTGGACCGCATCACCGATGTCATGGTGCTGGTCCCCAGCCGAGGCAAGGCGGCGCTGCTGGTAGCCGGCGTGGAGTACATGCTGGACCAGATCGAAGAGGTGTCCTGGATCGGCCAGATGCATCTGGTGAGCTCTCCCGATCCTCGGGCGATCTCCCGCGCCTTCGACTCCAGTGTGGGTGGAGAAGCCGCCACCAAGGGAGCCCGCAGCTTTGGAGCCGAAATCGCCCGCCGCTTGAAGAGCGAAGGCCTCAGCGGGCAGCCGATCGCCATTGCGGGGATCGAAGCCATGCCGGTCACCCTCTATCGGGATCTGGAACGGAACATCCCGGCCGGAATCGTGGAGGCGCCCGACGTGGTGGCCGAGCTCCGGCAGTTCAAGACCCCGGAGGAAGCCGGCTTGTTGCGGCGCACGGCGGAGATTTCCGATTCGAGCTATGAGCGCATGGAGGAAGTCGCCAGGCCGGGGATGTGGGGGTATGAGCTCACGGCCGAGATGGACGCCGCGGCCAGGCGACGGGGCGCCGACTTCGTCTACCACTGCATGCATACGGCTCCCGGGACCGATCTGAAGGCAGGCAAGCTGTCGGTCAAATGCCACGACTGGCGCCTGAACCGCGGCGACTACATCAATGTCAACGCCTACGTGGTCTACAAGGGCTACTGGATCCAGAGCGACCGGGCGGGAACCATCGGACCGGTATTGGACAAGGCGGCCGCTGAAATGGTGGAAGCCAACCTGCAGGTGCAGGACGAGGTGCTCAGGGTCATCCGCCCCGGACTCCCCATCGGTGAATTGATTGAGATCGGCAACCGGGCGGCGGCAAGATTCGGGTATGAGATCCAGGGCGGCCGGATCGGGCATGGTCAAGGGCTGGACTATTCCGAACGGCCCTTTCTGCTGGCCGGCAGCCGCGAGTTGCTGCAGCCGGGCCACGTGTTCGTTCTGCACGTCTGCCTGGGAGACCCCGGCGGGACGCTCCTGATCAACCCCATCGCCGATCTCTGCTACCTGACCGCCGACGGAGTCGAAGTCCTCAACAAGTTCCCCAGAGGCTTGTTTCACCTGTGAGCCTTTTGCAAAATTCCGGAGGTAGAATGGGGGACGTTGTTGAATTACTGGAATAACTTGTAAAGAGCGGATAGGAGACGTCATTGAATCAAAGCAATTCAGTAGCGGCTGATCAAAGTTATTCCAGTAATTCAGTGCGCCGTGGAAAGGCGCCTTCTTCTAGCGGGTGCGAATCCCGCCCAACAACTGTCGCTCCGGTTGGTAGCAGCCAGGGCGGATCATGGAGGCAACGATATGGTCTGAAGCACTCTGGTGTCAAAGGGCCGCCTTGGGCGGTTCAGCGACCATGCGGGCCGGAACGCGAGTGAACGTCGAGCAGGCCTCGAAACGGATGATGCGGAAGCCGACCCATCTGAATTTAGGGGAAGGCCGTAGGCGGATGGGGAAGAGAGCGACATGGGCACCGAACCGCTTCCGCCGGGGTATTGGCGCTGGCACGGATGGAAGAGGAAGAAGGTGGCAACACGGGAAGCCCTGGCGGAGATGGGCACACATCAACCGGGACCCCGCGAGGGGCAGGCCGGGCCGACAGGGTGGCGGATGGGTCCGTAGTACCGGGGAAGCCGGGTAACGCCGGTGGAGGGAAGGGACCCTGAGTTGAGAGCAGCATGGAAAGGAGGCAGGGCGTGGCCACTGACAAGAGTCTAACAGGGTCAGAAAGGGTTCGGAAACTCCAGACCATGCTCCATGCGAAAGCGAAGGAGGACCCCAAGCGGCGGTTTCACGCGCTGTGCGACAAGATGTGGCGAGAGGACTTTCTGCAGGAAGCCTGGGATCGGGTTCGCCGAAATGGTGGGTCTGCCGGGGTTGACGGGGAGGGCTTCAATGACATCGAGGCGTATGGAGTGGAGTGCTGGTTGGGTGAGCTGGCGCGGGACCTGAGGGAAGGGACCTACGTACCGAG
>JAJECY010000121.1 GCA_022821775.1 Acidobacteriota bacterium | reverse complement strand
CCTATTCGTGTCTATTCGTGTTCATTCGTGGTTCGTCTTTATTTACGACCCCCTGTTTCTCTCTCGAATGATCCGCCCGTCGTGGGGGCGGGGGCCCCGCTTGCCTGAAGCAGTCACTCCGGCAGCGGCCTGCCGCGGGTTTCCGGGGCGACGGGAAGGACGCAGACACCCACCAGGTAGATCCCGGCCAAGGAGACCGCCGCCGAACGGAAGGGGCTGGCAAAGCCCGCCTCTTCAAAGAGGACCGTCAGCGTTCCCAGCGTCAAGGGGCCCACGGCCGCGATGATGCGGCCGACGTTGTAACAGAAGCCCACCCCGGTGCTG
This sequence comes from Acidobacteriota bacterium, assembly GCA_022821775.1. GTDB lineage: Bacteria > Acidobacteriota > Terriglobia > Versatilivoradales > Versatilivoraceae > Versatilivorator. The sequence continues at coordinate 18,020 of JAJECY010000121.1, read as the reverse complement.
CGCAAGTGGGTCGGGTAGAGCTCGGGGAAGTATATGGAGTAGCCACCGAATACCATCAGGTTGCAGAAACCCAGCAGGGGAACCATCCAGAGAACCTGGGCGGGGCTCTCCAGCCAGCCGAAGGTCCAGATGGTGGCCGCCAGGCCAAGCAGGAAGGCAACCGCGAAGGCGGGCCGTCGTCCCACCCGGGCAGTGAGAAGCGTGAAGGCGAAAATACCGCCGAAGGCCCCGACGTCCTGCAGCAGGGTCCCCATGCTTACGTACCAGCTCCGGGTGTCGGCCGAAACGTCGGCCAGGGCTTCCCGGATCAACTCGGGAGACCAGAACCCGATCCCCCAGAGCCCGATCACGCCGGAGATCGCCAGGGTGAGGCCGACCAGGGTGTGGCGCCTCCAGCGCGCGACTCGAAACAGCTCCCCCACCGAACCGAGCCGGCTCCGAAGCTGCTCCCCCCCGGACTCCCGAACCTTGCGCCAGACCTCCGGCTCCTTCAGCCTCCGCCGGACGGCAGCCACCAGCAGCGAGGGGAAAACCCCGACCATGAACAGATAGCGCCATCCCAGCGGCAGCACCACGAAGCTGATGGCGGAACCCAGGATGTTCCCTACGGCGGAGAGCGCCTGCAGCAGCCCCAACGCGTGGGCCCGGGCGCGGGAGGGCATCACCTCGGCTACCAGCGCGACCCCGGCGGCAAACTCTCCGCCCACGCCCAGTCCGGTGAGGAACCGGTAGAAGGTGAAATCGACCCAACTCACCGACAGGGCCGAAAGCCCGGTGAAGGCGGAGTAGATCAGGATGGTCAGCAGCATGGTCTTGGCACGTCCCCAGCGGTCGCCCACGATGCCGAAGACGAACCCTCCGGTAGCCCATCCCAGCATGAAGACGGCCGTCGCCACGCCACCGTACCAGGTCACTTCGCTGGCCGGGGTGCCCGCCGGCAGCAGCTCCTCCAGCGCCGGCCCCCTGGCCAGCACGAAGATGCGCTGGTCCATGGTGTCGAAGAGCCACCCCAGGGAGGCGACGATCAGGACCCACCAGTGGTAGCCGGTCATTCCCCGGTACCAGGGTCCCGACCGGTTCCCGCTGTCCATGCCACCTCCACTTGCCTGGCCGCTGCCCGGTCCGCAATGCGGAGCGGTACGGCCTATTCCCGCCGGCACCGTCCTACGGCCCTCAATGCTGCTCCGCCGCTCCCTCGTGCATCCAGCGCTTCAGCAGAGGCACCAGCAGGAGACAGACCGCGGCCGACCCGATGGCCGTCAGGGCAATGGTCCCGAACACGTCGCCATAGACGTGCACGGTCTCCTTTGGAACCGGAACCAGGCCATCCCCATAGCCCCCTTCGGTGACGCCGGTGAACTGGGCGATGATGGCCGCCAGAAACTGAGAGAAGGCGGTCGCCAGAAACCAGGTTCCCATGACCGTGCTGACCAGCCTTGCCGGCGACAGTCGGGTCACCATGGAGAGCCCTACCGGAGAGAGGCAGAGTTCGCCGGTGGTCTGCAGCAGATACCCCAGAAAGACCCAGAAGAGCACCACCATGCCCCGTTCGTCGGCGCTCTGGGCCCCGTACCAGAAGGCTCCGAAGCCAAGTCCCAACTGCAGCAGACCCAGGGAGAACTTGAGTGGCGTGCTGGGCTCCAGGTCGATTCGTCCCAGAAACGTCCACAAGGCGCTGAATGCGATGCCGAACAGAAGAATGTAGACCGGGTTGACCGCCTGGAAGACCGAGGCCGGACTCTCCGACCCGCCGACCGCCATATTCAGATTGTCCGGAGTCACCATCCATTGAAGGGTGGCGCTCCTCCCCGGAGCAGCCGCCGCGGCCCGCAGATAGGTGAGGCCACTCATGGTCAAGCGGTCCTCCCGGGTGGCGGAGTCGACCAACTGATCCACCTCTCTCTCGGTGAGGTTTCCCTTGCGCTTCTCCTCGATGCGGATGGACTCTCCGATTCTTGTTTTCATCGAAGGGCTGGCATTCCGATGGCCGATCTGCTCCTGGGTGAGCAGCGGCAACCGCATCAGGTCGGGATCCCTGCTCTGAACCGGAATGCGGAAGGTGAGGGTGCTGCCCAAATCGCCGGCGCCCAGCCGCCGCTCTTCGGCCACCCGGTCGACGTTGCGGTCGGTAAAGTTGTTCACCGAGCTGCCCGCCTGTTCGAAAAAGGCCCAGAAGAGCATGGAGAAGAAGGTGAGGATCAACACCACGTACATCCGTTCCCGAGGCACCTTGTCCAGCCGGAAGGTCTCCATGCCCAGGTAGACCAGGGCCACCAGCCCGGCCAGCATCAGGATGAGGCCCGCCGGCGTGCTCATCTGGGCCAGGACATCGGCCGAAACCTGCAGGATCGCGTTGCCGCTGGATTTGAGGCTGTCCACCACCGAAGAGGGAATGACGGTGACATCGCGGTTCGACGATACCAGCAGCGCCAGCACGGGAATCGACAGCAGCGACAGCAGGTACACCGACCACTCGGCAGAGATCGGACCCGCCACCGGCTTGCGCAGGCGCTCAGGGTCCGCGGGAGCTCCCACTTCAGCCGGCAGCCCTCCCCGACCCAGCGCAACCCAGGCGATCACGCCCGCGATCAGCAGCGCGATGCCCACAAAGATATTGACTCCGGTGGAAAAGGGGTTGTCGGGGCGGAAGTAAAAGAGCCCGAGGGCAGCCGCCACCGCGCCCGACATGATTAGAACCTGGGTGATGCGGATCGGGGCCACAAAGACCGCCAAACCGGTGAGCATTCCCAGGGTGGCCAGCCCGAAGCCGTAGTGCCAGCCATAGGTCTCGCCGATGTAACCGCACAGCAGGGGCGACATGGCCGCACCCAGGTTGATCCCCATGTAGAAGATGGTGAACCCCGTGTCCCGCTTGGGGCTGCCCTGCGGATAGAGCGAGCCCACCATGGTCGAGATATTGGGCTTGAAGAATCCATTGCCCACGATCAGCAGGGCCAGTGCCAGGAAAAAGGCCACGTCGCTTTCGGCCGACATCATCAGGTGACCACCGGCCATCAACAGACCGCCCAGAACGACCGCCCGCCTGGCGCCCAGCAACCGGTCGGCCAGAATGCCGCCGAAGAGAGGCGTCATGTAGACCAGCGCCGTGTAGGCGCCGTAGATGGCATAGGCGTCCCGGTCGCCGTAGCCCAGGAAGCCCTTGAGCATGTAGAACAGGAGGAGGGCGCGCATCCCGTAGAAGGAAAAGCGCTCCCACATCTCGGCGAAAAACAAGGTAAACAGGCCCGTCGGATGTCCAAACAAGGTTCCTGGCTGTTGAGCATTCATGGGCTGTGCTCCTCGATCATCGGGTTATGGCTCCGGTGAAATCCGGTTGGGGCAGGAAAGGTGGCTTGGCGCGGCCGGGCTCATCCTCCGCACGGCTATGCCCGGCTAGCATAAGGAAATTGCCCGGGCTTTGCAACGGAGGCCGGAAGCTCTACTGCCCCCCGAAAATAGGCTGTTGCCGCTTCCCGGACGAGTAGCGGGCGAGGGCCGGGATCTTCTTACCGGTCCACTCCCTAAAGGTGAGATCTGAGGACTGATCTGGCGTATAATGCGGCGGTGCGCACGATCCCGCGCAGGACCCATCTTCCCCAGGCCGGATACGACAGCAACCGGTCAACGGTACCGGAGGTCTTACATGAACAAAGAGTCGAATGAAAGCTGGCGCGGCAAGGTCGGCAAGCTGAGTGAATCCGAGATCGCCGAATTTCTGTCAGGCGCCGAGTTCTGCCGGCTGGGGTGCCTGGATGAGGACGGCTGGCCTTACGTGGTGCCCTGCTGGTTCGAATACCAGGACGGAGGTTTCTACATCATCCCAAGAGCGCGCTCCATCTGGGCCAAGCACATCCAGCGGGACGGGCGTGTGTTTCTCTGCATTGACGACTCCACCATCTACAACCGCCGTGTGCTGGTCAAGGGTGAGGCCACCGTGCTGGAGGAGGCCAACGTCGGAGGCCGCTGGGTGGATATCGGGCACAACATGGCGCTGCGCTACCTGGGGGAACGAGGCCCCGACTACCTGGTGCCGACACTGAACGAGCCCCGCTGGCTGCTGTTCGTGAAACCGATCACCATGAAATCCTGGCAGGGAGTCAATTGGGCCAAGAAGTACAAGCATTCGGAGTGGTAAACCAGGCCTCGACGCACCGCACACGAGGGACCACGGGCCCCATGGCCAACAGCGACACCCAAGTTGCCCTCCGGTATCACCAGCAGACCAAGCACTCCTACCACAGTATCCGGTTCGGTTCCCATACGCTGGACTGGGCCAACCGGCCCGAGCCCTTCAAGGTCTACCCCGGCCGGAAACGCATTCCCCTGCCGGACCAATGGGAGGAATCGGAGCTCCCTGCCCTGGCGGCGCTGTTGCCACCCGATTCTCCCGCCCCGCCCCGGTCGGTTCCCGACCTGGAGGAGCTGGCGCGGCTTCTCTACTACTGCGCCGGCATCACCAAGCGAAAACCCTACCCGGGCGGGGACATCCTCTTTCGGGCGGCTTCCTGCACGGGAGCGCTCTATGAGATCGAGCTCTACGTCGTCTGCGGCGATATGAACGGTCTGGCCGCGGGAGTCTACCACTTCAATCCCCGCGACTTCGTGCTGGAGCAACTGCGTTCGGGCGACTTCCGGGGCCTGCTGGCCGAGGCAACCGGCGGGGAGCCGCGGGTATCCGGAGCCCCGCTGACCATCGTATCCACCGGAACCTACTGGCGCAACGCCTGGAAGTACCGGGCCCGCACCTATCGTCACTTCGGTTGGGACAACGGAACCATTCTGGCCAATCTGTTCGCCATGTCCCGAGCCCTGGGCTTTCCCCACCGGCTTGTGCTCGGGTTTGTAGACCGGGAGATCAATGCCTTGCTGGGCTTGGACACCGACCGCGAAGTGGCCCTGTCGCTGGCAGCCGTTGGACGCTGCCGGGAGGAAATTCCCGGCCCCCGGCCCCCGTTGGCCCCCCTTCCGGCAGGGACCGGCGTGGCCGCTCGCGGTGAAGTCGACTACCCCGAGATGCGGGAGATGCACGCCTCCACCCTGATCGGTTCCGGGCAGGAGTCAAGCGCCTGGCGCGGGAGCCTTCGCCGGCAACCAGCGGCTGTCCTGGGCAAACGCTTTCCCCTGAGCCCGCTTGCCCGCAATGAAATCCCCACCGAGCCCCTGGAGCCCGTCATCCGGCGGCGAGGGTCCAGCCGGCGCTTCACGGCGGCGCCCATTTCCTTTCAGGCATTCTCCACGCTTCTCTACCATTCGGCTCAGGAACTGTCGGCCGACTTTCTGGAACCGGGGGGTGGGCTGCTCAACGAGTGGTATCTCACCGCCAACGCGGTGGAAGGGCTGCCCTCGGGAGCCTATTGGCTGGACCGGGACCGCTGGGAACTGGAGCTGCTTCGCCAAGGCAGCTTCCGCAACGAGATGGGCTACCTGGGACTGGAGCAGGATCTGCCGGCCGAGGCCAGCTTCGACGTCTTTTTCATGGCCGAGCTGGACCCTGTCCTGCAGCGCTTCGGCAATCGAGGCTATCGCGCCCTGCAACTGGAGGCGGGCCTGCTGGGGGGACGACTCTACCTGTCGGCCTACGCCCAGAGGCTGGGAGCTACCGGCCTGACCTTCTACGACGACGATGTCACGGGCTTCTTTTCGCCCCACGCCCGGGGCAAGAGCGCCGTCTTCCTGATGGCCATGGGAAAGGGCAGGCGCAGGGAGTTGGTGTCGCTTCGCTGACTCCGGCTCTGTCAGAATCGAATTGAGCCGGCCAGGATCGGCCAAGTCAACCCTCCTGGATGAAGAAACCATGAACCAACAGTTGGAGAAAACCGCAACCTCTCTGGGCGTGGACAAGATCCGCCGACACATTTTCCTTTGCTGCGACCAGACCAAGCCCAAGTGCTGCGATAAGGACCTGAGCCTGCAATCCTGGAACTATCTCAAGAGTCGCCTGCAGGAACTCGATCTGACCGGCCCGGGGGGTATCTTCCGCACCAAGGCCAACTGTCTGCGGATCTGTCTGCAGGGGCCCACCGCCGTGGTCTATCCGGAGGGAACCTGGTACCACTCCTGCACGCCGCCGGTGATCGAGCGCATCATCCAGGAACACCTGATCGGCGGCGTGCCGGTCGAGGAATTCGTCATCCTGGAGCGTCCGCTCCCCTCCCGGGGAGAATCATAGGAAAACGCCAATGGAGTCCCAAGCCGGCGCCGTCCGCACCCCGGCACTTCTGGCCAGGGCTTCCCGGCTGCGCGACCAGGGGAAAGGGCGCACTCTCAGCTTTTCGCCCAAGGTGTTCCTCCCTCTGACCCAGCTCTGCCGGGATGTCTGCGGCTATTGCGTCTTCCGCCAGCCTCCTGGCAGAGGCGTATCGCCCTACATGAGCCCCGAGGAGGTCCTGGCCGTGGCCCGGGAGGGAGAGAAGCGGGGATGCCGCGAGGCCCTGCTGGTATTGGGGGAACGGCCGGAGGAGCGATACCCGGAAGCCCGGCGGTGGCTGGCCCGGGCGGGTTACGACAGCACCATCGAATACCTGGAGGCAATTTGCCGGATGCTGCTTGGGGAAACCTCCCTCTACCCCCACAGCAACGCAGGTACGCTGGTGCCAACGGAATTGAATGCTCTCAAGGAAGTGAATGTTTCCCTGGGCCTGATGCTGGAGAGCAGCAGCTCAAGGTTGTGCGGTCCCGGAGGGCCTCACGAGCACGCCCCCAGCAAGCATCCCCAGGCCCGGCTGGACACCTTGAGCGCCGCCGGGAAGTTGAATATCCCGGTGACTACCGGCTTGCTGGTGGGTATCGGCGAGACCGCCCGGGAACGGACGGAAGCCTTGCAGGCGATCGGGGAGCTGCACCAGCGCTACGGGCACGTCCAGGAAGTCATCATTCAGAACTTCCGGGCCAAGGCAGCCACGCCCATGCGGTGGGCGAACGAGCTGTCCACCGAGGAGACGCTCAAGACTGTCGCCGAATCCAGGATCATTCTGGGACCGGATATGAACATCCAGGTACCGCCCAACTTGAGCGGGTCGTCCCGGGAGGCCGGCTACCTGGAGTTTCTGGGGGCGGGAATCAATGACTGGGGCGGGATCTCGCCGGTGACCATCGACCACGTCAACCCGGAAGCCCCCTGGCCCCACCTGGCCCAACTGCGGCGCCAGGTGGAAGACAGGAACTTTCGGCTAAGGGCTCGCTTCCCCCTCTACCCCGAATTCATTCGCCACAGGAACAACGGCCTGCCGGCTGTCTTGAGGCGTCGGCTGGAGGCCGATGCCGATGCCGACGGGTTCGTGCCCCAGCCGGAACTCGAACCACTTTGGGAGGAACGCCCGTGCTGACACCGGGAGAACCAGCCGAAACGCTCAGGACTGAAGCCGAGGTCGAGTCCGCCCTGGGACAGGCGACGCCTGCGGTGGCCCGGGCCATCGAGGACTGTCTGCAGGGCCGGGACCCCTCGGAGCCGCAGGTGGTCGACCTCTTCCGGACAGGGGAGACCGACTATCGAGTGCTGCTCAAGGCCGCCGATTTCCTGCGTTGGCGGACCGTGGGGGACGATGTGACCTACGTGGTGAACCGCAACATCAACTTCACCAACGTCTGCGTCAAGCGATGCGGCTTCTGCGCCTTCAGTCGCACCGCGGCCAGCACCGAGGGCTACCATCTGCCCCCCGAGGAGATCGTCAGGCGGACACTGGAAGCGGAGCGCTACGGCGCCTCCGAGGTCTGCATTCAGGCGGGCCTGCCTCCCGGCATGGACGGGCGCTACTACATCGATCTTTGCCGGACGGTCAAGGAGGCCGCGCCCTCAATCCACCTGCACGCCTTTTCCCCCGAAGAAATCCTCTACGGGTCCCGGCAGTCCCGCTTGAGCATCCACGATTACCTGCGCGAACTGAAAGAGGCCGGGATCGGCAGCCTGCCGGGCACCTCGGCCGAGATCCTGGACGACCGGGTCCGCAAGATCATCGCCCCGGGGCGGATCAGCACCGATCAATGGATCAAGGTGATCACCACGGCCCATTCCCTGGGAATCCCCACCAGCTCCACCATCATGTACGGCCACCTGGAAACCCCTCTCCACCGCGCTCGCCACCTGTTGCTGCTGCGCGACCTGCAGCGGCGCACCCATGGTTTTACGGAGTTCGTTCCCCTCAGTTTCATCCACTCCGAGGCCCCCATGTTCGCCGATCGGCGAATTCCGGGAATCCGGGCCGGCGCCAGCCGAAGCGAGGTGCTGAAGATGCACGCCGTCGCCCGCCTGGTCCTGAACGGCGACATCCCCAACATCCAGGCCTCCTGGGTCAAGGAGGGCCTCGACCTGGGCCAGGCCTGCCTGCAAAGCGGCGCCAACGATTTCGGGGGAACCCTGATGAACGAAAGCATCTCCACCGCAGCCGGCGCTCCCCACGGCCAACTGGTCCGCCCCCGCGACCTCCGCCGCCGCATCCGCCAGGTCGGCCGCACCCCCGCCCTCCGCTCCACCCTCTACGCCATCCTGCGCCGCTTCCCGGACGAAAGCCAGGACGGCCAGGACCCCCTCGACACGCTGGACGCCGGCCGCAAGGATCCCTTTGGCTCCTACCACCAGCTTATTCAGCAGGAAGAGTTTCGCTTCAGTAGCGGGGGCAGCCGACAAAACCCCTGACCAGCACTTCTCGCGGCCGGTGGGAAGCGACAGACTGGAGAGTGGCGGTATTCTGCAAGGGGCACAAAAAAGAGTTATCCAATAATGGACACGAAGAAAGACTAAGCAAGCCAGATTTCCAAGCCGACAAGCGGTTGTGGTCGGAGCCTTCAAGCTCCAGAAGCGTGGCGTAACACCGAGAACAGCCAGGAGACAATGTCGAATTCTTGTAATAAATTGGAATGGCGATTCTGTAATCTCTTGGCGATTAAGATATTGGAGTGGCCTGCGTGGAATGGGGTCTATCCCCGATCCCCATCCGACCTCTTCCAAATTTCGGTGTGAGCAGTGTCTTTCCAGCCGTTCAACAACTTCCCCTACATCCCACTCATCTCCTACTTAACTCTTCCTTCTTTTTTCTTTCCTTCTTTTTCGTAGGCGGGAATCCATTGGCTCCTGACAGCGTTAACCAGCGAAACTGTTTCCCGTCCCAGAAACCAAGAGTTACATCTTCAAAACCGTTAACGATGCCCTCTCCAAGCACTTCTCCCGATCCTAATGGAACGACCCAATAGTCAATCTCTTCAAGTACTTCCCTCCTAGATAGTGGGTACCACGAAAACATAATTGCTACAGTGTTCCTCTCGGATGACTCCTTTCCCGTTAATACTCGGTCCTCCACTACCCATGGATGGACAACAGACTCATCGTGAGAGGAATCCTCATCGGCAGAGACTTGCTCACTCTGTTTTGGGTCCGGTCCGTCGTTCTTCGTGGCCGCGTGTGGGCGCTCACCACCACCGGCCCCCTTTTCCTGAAGAGATCCGGGGGCATCAGATTTCTGGTCGTCAGCACCGTGATAGACGACCTTCCTACCATCCGAAAAGCAAGCCAGGAGACTACGTCCGACTGCTGGCTCAAGTCTCTCACCCTCCTCTATTACCGGATAAAGATGAAACTGCCCCGAGTTGTTTGCTATGAATGTCACGTAATCCATGCCACCATCTCCGTCTAGGTCAAGCCGAAGGTAGTACGGATTTAATGTATAGTCAGGCTCCGTTTCTCCTTCCTCAAGGCACTTATCTAAGAGTTCCGGATGCGTCGTGTAGATCATGTCATCGGAAATTGTGAACGACAGGCGCATGCTCAGCCACCCCATTGAGCAGGCAAAAAGACACAACAGTGCTATTTTTTTCTTCAGACTCATGGATTCGTTCCCTTCTTTTGGGAATTATATACGGATTTAGCCAAAAAGGCGTTCGAGTGGTTGGAGTGGTTTGCCTGGTGAGCCTTTGTATCCAATCTCCATCCAAACTCTTCCTACGTTCGGTGTGAGCAACGTGAGGGAACCGGGGACGTTGTTGAATTAGTGGAATAACTTGGAAGGGTGCTTCTGTAATCCCCTGGCGATGAAGGTGTTGCAGTGGGTTTCCCGGTGGGGGGGACTATGTCCGATCTCCATCCGGCCGTTTCCAACATTCGGTGTGAGTGAAGTTTTTTCGGCAATTCAACAACGTCTCCTGTTTCCTCCGCAAGATTTTCTCCGCACGATTTCTTGATTTCTTGACAACTGTTCGGTTGACCCCCCAGAATGACGTTGCGGTTGGGAGGGCTGCCTCGGCGGTCCGCTGAGCTTTCGGCTCGCCCGGCCGCATTAACTCCTCTCCCGTCGCTCACTCCGTTCGCTGGTGTCCCCGTAGCAATGCATCTGTTTTACCTTGACGATGCCGGCTCTGTTGGCAACGCCAACGAGCAACACCTCATCCTTGGCGGTGTATCGGTACCGGTAGCGGGATTCCCGGGATAACCTCCCATGAGAAAACTCTTGAAACGCGTACTCCTCTGGGGCGGCGGAGCGTTGGTCCTTGCCTTGGCAGCGGCAACGGCGCTCGAGTGGTGGCTCTCGCATCGAGCACTGGAGCGCAACCCGCCGCCCGGGGAGATGGTTGTTGTGGGCGGGCGTCAGATGCACCTGATTTGCCGGGGGCAAGGGAGCCCCGCCGTCATTCTTGAGTCGGGGATTCCCGGCACTTCTCTGGGTTGGGCTTCGGTGATGGAGGACATCGCCTCGTTCACGAGGGTGTGCGCCTATGACAGGGCCGGATACGGCTGGAGCGAGGCTGGACCGGAACCTCGTACCATCAGCAAAATCACCGGAGAGCTCAGGGAACTGCTCCGTACCGCTCAGGTGGGCCCGCCGTACGTTTTCGCCGGACACTCTTTTGGGGGCTTGGTCGTACAACTGATTGCCAGCAGGTTCCCGGACGAAGTGGCCGGAATGGTGCTGGTCGACTCAGCCCACCCCGACCTTGCTCGCCGCTCAGGGCACTTTGAACGAATGGAAGCTGTGACCTTTAGGCTGAAGGTTCTGGCGCCTCTCGGCATCGCTCGTCTCATAATCGATCCGCCGGCCGGAAGCCCGGAGTCTCGCCCCAGCTCAGTGCGGAAAATGGAGACGGAAGTACTGGCGACGACACGATCCTTTCGGACCATGGCGTCGGAGATGGCAGGTCTGCGGGAAAGCCTGAACCAGGCTGCCGAGAATCGCCCGCGACTCGGCCGGAAGCCGCTCGTAGTCCTTACGGAGGGGCAGCGCAAAACAGAATTCTGGCATGCGATGCAGGAGCAGTTTATGGAGCTGTCCGACCGGAGCGAGTGGCAGGTCGTCAGTGGAGCCGGTCATTTCATCCACCACGACCAGCCCGACATCGTGGTGGATGCGATTCGACGCGTTGTGGAATCCGCGCGGGGGCAGCCAGGGAACGTTGTTGAATAATACGGATTGACGGTTCTTTGATTCGTTGGCAATGAAGGTATTGGGGTGACTTGCCTGGTGGGGAATCTATGCCCGATCTCTATCCGACCTCAACCAACATGCGGTGGCAACAAAGATTTTCCGGCAATTCAACAACGTCCCGTGTTCCCCCGAGCGGAACTCCACCGGTAATGTCGGGTTCTCGCGCGGAAGTCGCAGTCACGTATCGGTCTCGCCGCCCTCAGGGCCATAGAACAGCACCCAAACCGCGAAGTCGGAGGAGAAATCCTCAAATCGATGCGGTTGACCGGCTGCCACGAATAGAAACGAACCCGGTTCGACCGCGTGTTTTTGTTCCCCATCGAAGAAGACCCCTCTCCCCCGGGCCACCAGGTAAACTTCGTCGCGAAGATGGGGCTCTTGCAGATCCTGACCCTCGGGCTGGTATATCTCCACCTCGAGCGACCCATGGGAGAAGATGGGAACGGCAAGATTGCCGGCAGGAGGGGGACCCTTTGATACCGCCTCCTTGAAGGTCACGTGTGTGGCTCGAGTCGATTGATTCATGGCACGTTCAACCATTGACCTGCCCCCGCGAGTGGCAACACGCTCCAAGTTGGAGGCAGGGCCATTTGATTTCCAGCCCCTACCGGTGCTGAAGCCGTTTATTGACTTGGTGGTATGGGGCTGTCAAACGCCAGCCGACCGTTCCGCACCAGAAGCTCAGAATCACAAAGCACGGTCGCTCCGGGACAAACCAGGTCGATGTTAAGGGTTGATTCGTTCTTTCCACCCATGTATCGATTCTCGCCGAAGGCAACGAACACCATCCCGGCCTTGCATTCGTCTATAGTTGCCAATCCGGTCGTGCGCTTGATACCCGGGTTGACGCCAATGCCCATGTGACTGATACGGCTAGAGACACCGCATCGATACACCCCTGCATAGAGGTGTCACCCCGGATTTCCACGAACTGCAAGGGCTGAATGTCCAAACCGATAGTGGCCATATCCGCCAACTTCTTGAAGAGTGATCGCCTCACTATTTTGGCCACGGTACCAAGAGCTTGATTTCGCCGGATGTGAATAGAGTACAGCCTAACGACCGCCAAAGCTCAAGGATTCATGAGGGCCTGGTCGCTGCGTGAAGTTTCAAACGAAAACGGCAAGGGGAGAATAATCACGGAAGGACAGATTGCTCTTGCCATGCACAGATTTAGTAGCTACACTTGTAGTTATATGAGAGCTTGTGGCCGTGTATGAATGGGACCAAACAAAGAGCCAAGAGAACTTGGCCAAGCACGGCCTCAGCTTTGATGATGCAGAATTTGTGTTCTCCAGACCGTGCATCACGTTTGAAGACAACCGCTTCGATTACGGCGAACCGAGATTCATTACCTTGGGACACCTCGAAGGCCGCGTGGTAGTGGTGGCGCACACGCCACGCGGGAAGCACACGCGAATAATTTCGATGAGAAAGGCCAATCGCCGTGAAGAAAAAGCCTACCAAGAGCGACTTGAAACGCCTTGATGCGATGAGGGACTCGAATATCGATTACTCCGATATTCCGGCACTCGATGCGGCGTTCTTTCGGGATGCGCGGGTGGTAGTCCCGCCTGGGAAAAAGCAGTTGACCGTGCGTCTGGACGCAGACGTGTTGCAGTGGTTGAAGGACCAGGGTAAAGGCTACCACAGCCGGATTAACGCCATCCTGAGGGCGTATTACGAAGCCCATCAAGATCGGGCCAAGTCAAGGTAGCGAACAGCCAATTCAACGACGTCCCCTGTTTCCTGTGCGCGCGGTCCCATGTCAACCGAGCCCCATACCTACAAGTGTGGTGCTTCCCTCAACTGTCTCAGCTAATTCCCCCCACGACGGGACGGATAATCCGAGAGAGAAACAGGGGACCTTGATCGCGTTTCGGGGGCAGGGACAGGTCCCAGTTCCCTCACCGTCGTTCTTCGTGTGTCTTCGTGGTCCTTTGTGTGTCTTCGTGGAAAGCTCTTTTTCTCTGCTGTTTCAGCCAAGCAGTCAGCGCCCTTGGCGGAAACCCTTGGCACAGCGAAACCCGATATTCGGACTCCGCTCCCGAGGCCGCGCGAAACTTCGATAGGCGCAGGTCAAATACTTTGCCGCGTCCGCCCACGACCCGCCGCGCAGCACGCGGTACATTCCCTCATCCGGGCCGCTTGGATTCTTCTGGGGAGACCGCTGGTAGTAGAGCCGATCATAGCGGTCAACACACCACTCCCACACGTTCCCCGCCATGTCGCACAGTCCGAAGGTATTCTTCGGAAACCGGCAGACGGCCCGTGGGCCGTCGAGCACATCGAAATGCGCCTGCCGGCCCTTGGTCGGCTCCTCGTTTCCCCATGGAAACTTCACCCCCTCGCCCAGTCCGCGGGCCGCCCGCTCCCATTCGGCCTCGGTCGGAAGGCGTTTCCCCAAGGACTCGCAGTAGGCTGCGGCCTCATGCCAATTCACGTTCACAACCGGATGTTTCTCCTCGCCCTCCGCGATCTCGCCGTCCACCCAGTGGAACGGAGGTCGCCGCCCGTTCGCCTCGAGAAACCGTCGATAGGCCTCGTTCGTCACCTCATGCTCATCCAGGTAGAACGGCTCGACATGGATTTTCCCGGCCGGCCGATCGTCCTTGAGCAGCCTCGGCCTCCGTTCCATGTCATCGTCCGGAAGAGGATGGGACCTCCCCCGTAGAAACTCCCCGCCGGGGACATAAACCATCCCCGACTCGGCGGCTCGAAGCGGCATCACCGAGATCCCGACCAGCAAACAGGACACCCAAAGGAAGTGGCGCTCACGCCAGGGCGGACCGAACCGGCGTCCTTGCCGGTCCTCACTGGAGGCAAAAACGTCAAGTGAAGGTTGAGGGGAACGAAGCTGACCTACGCAAGAGCTAGCCGTAGATTTCCGAAATCTCATCCGTCGGGATGTAGCCGTTCGCACCCAGCGGATCAACATAGACATAGGGACGTCCCGAAGGAGTGTTGCGGATCTGCTTGGACCAGTCAATCCCCAGCGCCGAATAGATCGTCGCCAGGACGTTCTCGTTGCGAGGCTGTTCCTTGTGAGCCCAACCCGTCTCCGCGCAGGTCGCGCCATCCGCATCCGACGCCCCATGCCGCACGCCGCCCTTCACACCCGCGCCAGCGAACAGCGCCGGGTAAACCGGGTTGTGATGGTCCCGCCCGTGCATGTTGTTAAGCGGGCCCGGAGTCCGACCGAACTCGCTCATGTTGACGACCAACGTCTCGTCGAGCAGGGTCTTCTCCGGATGGGTTTTGGACGCAATCCTGGCGAGATCCTCCAGCAACGCCGAGAACGCCTGATCGTACTCGGCGCAGAGCTTGTAGTGATTCGAGTCTTTGGACCGATCCCAGATGTGAGTGTGGTGGTCCCAGCCGGAGTGACAGATATGGATGTAGTGGGTTCCGGCATCCTGCGCCAGCACATTCCGCGCCAGTACCGACGAGATCCCCGCCCGGTGCGTTCCGTATCGCTCCTTGTCTTCTTCGGTGATACTGAACGCCGCCGGCCAGCGCTCATCCGAAAGCAAGCCGTAGGCTGCGTCGTAGAAGTCGTCGTAGCCCAGCATCTGCCGCCCGAGGCCGGGAAGCCGCTTGCGCCGGACGTCCCGCAACTTGCTCAAGAGCGCCCAACGCTCTTCCAGCAGTTCCACCACCTTCCGATCGAGCGAGGGGGAACCCGTCACCGCCTCGGTATTGATGTCCACCACCGAGAACTGCGCCGGAAGAAATCCTGTCGACAGGGCCCCGGCCGAACCCTTCTCCAAGTCGAACGACATGTAAGTGGGGAAGGTATCGGTGGGACGCCGCCGCTCTTCCAACTCGGCCGCGATCACCGAACCGATCGCGGGAATCTCGCGCGCAAAGGCCAGGTTCATCTGCCGGCCGGTTTGCAGGTAATACTGCGCCCGGAAGTGAACCTCTTCATGGCTCTCCATCGATCGCACAACGGCAATCTTGTCCATGTGCTTCGACATCTTCGGCAGCAGGAGCTGCGACATGTGCAGGTCCGGCGCCAACTGCGTCATCGCGAGGTCCTCGGGTGTCCCCGTGCTTTCCTTGAAATCGTACGAGTCGACGTGGCTGATCGCGCCCGACATCTCGTAGAAGAGAACGTTCCGCGCCGTTCCGCGCGGCTGTACCCCGGCGTAGGACGGCTTGGCGGATACGTGCAACGGCCACGCCCCGTCGATCGAGGCGCCAAGAAGACCGAGTCCGCCCACCCGCAGCAAGTCGCGTCTCGTTCTCAGCAGATCTCCTACTTTCCTCGGCTCAGCCATCCGAACACCTCCCTGACAAAAACGGGTGCGACCTCCGCCAACCCGGGGGCACCGCAAGGGGTGCCCGATTACCCGCCGTTCTCAGCCGCTAGTAATTGAAGAAGAACTCCACGCTATTGATCAGAGCCCACTGCAGGTTTTCCGCCCCCGTGACGCGGTCCGTGTTCAACGCCGCCAAGGCAACCGTTTTCTCCTGGCTCGAGGGTGGACGCGAAAGCGTCCCCAGGAACATCTCGTCAACCACCCGATCGTTGTCGTAGCGGTCGAGCAGGTTCTTCAGACGGCTGTCTTCCTTGGCGATGACGCGATCCGTTACCACCGGCGACTGCATCAGGGCCAACGGATGCAACAGCGAACCGGGGACCTCCCGCGGCGGCGTATTGCGGTCCGACTGCCCAAAAGTCCGCAGAAACGTCCGCACATCGCGGCCGCCCGGAGGCCCGCCCAGTTTCAGAGTCATACCGACCTTGCTATCCCCGAACTTGAAGTCCCCGGGGCGGTCGGTAGCCAGCGCAACCGCGTCGTGCAGCTCCTCGGCGCTCAGCCGCCGGACGAACTTGCGTGCGAAGTACGGAGCGTAGGAATCGTTCCATTCACCCTGGAACCGTGCCGACAACCGATAGGCGCTCGACCTGGTGATGGTTCGCATCAACTCCTTGATGCTGTAGTCGTTCTCGCGAAAACGCTGCGCCAACTCGTCCAGCAACTCCGGGTGCGACGGCTGCAACTCCCAGCCTTCGGGCAGGTTGTCCGGGGCCTGTCGCAGCAGATCGAACTCGTCGAACGGCTCGACGATGCCGAAGCCCATCAACTTCGCCCAGAAGCGGTTCACCGTGCCGCGAGCGAACTGCGGATGGGCGGTCAATATCCGCCCCAGCGCCTGGCGCGGTTCCTCGCCGGGCCGCGGCTCTTCGCCGCTCAGCAGAAACACCGGATTATCCGGCCCGCCCAGCCGAGCGACGCGAACCATGCTCTCGCCCTCGGTATCGTAGCCGGGATTGCCGTCATCGAGCAAAAACTCGCCCGACTGGGGCTGGCCGTTCTCGAAATACATCAGGTAGCGCGAACGGCCCATGAAGGCGGCCAGTTGGAAGAACTCCGTGCGACTCTTCGTGCTCAGCCAGGCGTTTACCTCCTCGAGGTGTCCTTGCCCGTCGTGGCACGAAATACAGGACAGATTCAGTCCCATGAAGATCTTGGCGTAGTGAATCGCCAGCTCGTCGTGCGTATCGAGCTGATGCACCATGCCAAGGTCGTCGCCGTCCTTGGGCTGCGGCGCCCCCTGGATGTGCTCCCGCGCCATCACGTTCGACGCGGCCACCACGTGGTTGCTCTTGGCCGATGCCGAGATGATGTCGTAGGCAACCTCGTCGTAGGGTCTGTCGGCGCGCAGGTTCTGCTTCATCCAGAAGTGGAAGAGGTGTTGCCCGCGCCCCATCTTGCCGTTGGCGCGGAACAGATCCATGAAGTGGTAGGCCCACTTCTCGACATACTGTTCGCTGTCGAGCAACCGGTCGACCAGCTTGTCTCGTTTGCCTGGATCATCGTCCGCCAGGAAGGCGCGCACTTCCGTCGGAGGCGGGATGCGCCCCGTCAAGTCGAGTGTCACGCGCCGCAGAAACTCGATATCCGACGCCGGCCGCGCATGCGGCACGCCATCGCGCTCCATCTTGCCGAAGATGTGGTCGTCAATGAAGTTCCGCCGCTCGACGAGGGCCGGCTCCGCGCCCGATTCGGACCCGAGCAGCCGATCGGTCAACTCCGCCGCTTCGTTCGACTTGGGACGGTCGAACAAGGAACCGTGCGCCTCGGAAAACTCCTCCGGGCTGAGGACCTCGGGACGAGCCTTGCGTGACTCGCCCTGCTCCTGCGCGGACAGCGTCAAAGCTGCCAACAGCACGCATGCAAGACTATTTCCGACCTGCTTCATGAGAGGCTTCTAAGGTGAACGCAGTTAAGCACATCCTACGCCCGCCCCGTCAGGGTGTCAATTCGAATATACGATCGGCCGAAGACGTTTCGAGACCTGTTTCCGGCCCGCGCGTCTCACCAGGAGGAGGCTGCCTTGTTGACACCCCGATTTATCGTAGTAACATAAATTATGCAGATCGAGTTCGACGCGGCAAAGCGCGCGGCCACGCTTAAGGCAAGAGGGCGAGCCCGCATTTCTCACCAGGGGGCATGATCCTGGCGCAGGATTTTTTTCTCCAGCGCGTGCTCGCGACCGAAGAGCGTAGCGGTTTCTACGGTCGAGGGAGCATGTGCGCGCTGGAGGAAAAAAGACAAGCCAGGGCATGCCCAGCACCGTCTGTTTTGCTTGCCACCCCCA
>JAJECY010000119.1 GCA_022821775.1 Acidobacteriota bacterium | reverse complement strand
CTGAGTCCACACGAAGGGTGTGGGGTTGCGATTCCAGTGATTGATGTAGTTGCGGATGTGTCGGGTCAGGGCGCCAACCGAATCAAACGAGCCCCGGCGAACCGACTTGCGGGTCAGGATGCTGAACCAGGCTTCGACCATATTGAGCCAGGAGGCACCCTTGGGGGTGAAGTGAAACTGCACCCGGGGATGCTTCTTGAGCCAAGCCTTGACGGCCGGAGTGGTATGAGTCGAGGAGTTGTCGACAATGACGTGCAAGTCCTGTTTGCGGTAACGCCGCTCCAGCCGTTTGATAAAGCGCAGGAAATCGGCGCCGGTGTGGCGGGCGGAACATTCTCCCACGACGGTGCCGGTGGCCACTTCCAGGGCCGCATACAGGCTGGTGAGCCCGTTGCGCTGATAGTCGTGGGTCCGGCGGGCCGGCAGGCCGGGTCTGAGCGGAAGCAGGGGCTGAGTGCGGCTGAGGGCTTGAATCTGAGTTTTCTCATCGACACTCAAGACGACGGCGTTGTCGGGCGGGTTCAAATAGAGTCCGGCCACGTCATAGATCTTGTCTTCGGCCTGGGGGTCGGTGCTGAACTTGAAGGTTTCGACCCGGTGGGGCTTGAGTGCATGGGCCTTCCAGATGCGATAGATGGTGCTGTGAGAGAGACCGAGCTTTTTGGCCAGGTCCCGGCTGCTCCAGTGGGTGACGCCTGCCGGTGGCGGTTTCAAGGTCATGGCCACCACCTGGGCGGTCTTGCGGGGCTTGAGGCGGCGGGGACGACCGCTACGGGGTTGATCCGGCAGACCGGCCAGGCCGGATTCGACAAAGCGACGCCGGATACGGCTGACTTGGACCTGGGTATAGCCGGTCCGACGGGCGACCTCAGCACCAGAAATGTGATCGGCAATCAACAAGACGGCTCGTGCACGGCGGCTGAGTCCGGCAGGGACCGACGAGGACCGCTGCAATCGTTGCAGTTCCCGACGGTCATCCGGGGACAGAATGATGGGACGCGAATGGTTGGCCATGACCCCTCCCATAAAGGTTGTTTACATGGCCTACAT
Source organism: Acidobacteriota bacterium (assembly GCA_022821775.1). Classification (GTDB taxonomy): domain Bacteria; phylum Acidobacteriota; class Terriglobia; order Versatilivoradales; family Versatilivoraceae; genus Versatilivorator. Next base: position 9,471 of record JAJECY010000119.1, on the reverse strand, counting down.
ATTAACATAACTTAAGAAACATTACACTAGTTGTTTGTAAACTTGAATAATTAACTGGAAACATCCGTTCATTGATGGCAACGGGAGAACGGCAAGGGCTCTGTGTCACTACGTTGTCTGTGTGAAAATAGAGGATTCCCCATGAAGGGGCCTCTGCCTGGATTGATCTATAACAACTACGATGAATACTTAGCGGCCCTCAGGGCTGCTAACCGAACTGACCAATTACGTCCTGTCGTGGATTACCTCAAGAAGATCAGTAAACGTTACCCCCAGATCTAATTCCTGGCCAAAAAGTATATAATTCCCGAAGCAAACATGGGATAGCAAATCCAGGGGCAACTCTGGGGGCAACACTAGGTATTGAAAAACCATTATCCTTTTATTATCAATCCCTTAATGTTAGTATGTGATATTCATCACTTCCACCCCCCTTCGCTTGAAACACCCGTGTTTCGCCCTGTATCAGCCGCCCCGTCGTTTGGGACGGCGACGCGGCCAGGCGAAATGTGACTGGTTGGCCGATTCCGTGCCTGGAGGTCGTTCACGTTTTCTCAGAACGCCCGGTTCGAGGGATCGGCAAGCAGGACGGCTTCCGCTTCTCGGAACGGCTGGTTCATGGCTTCCGTTTCCAGGTAGGTCATGAAGACGCGCTCGACGGGCACGGCTTGGCGATAGAGGGCGACGGTCCGCAGCGAATCCGCCCATCCGGACATCTCCTGCACGATGTCCATCCGGAAAGATGCAGACACCAGAGCCGTCCCGCGCCGCCTTGGCTGCAACGGACCCTCGCACGATTCCATGCGGTAGAGAACGATCGACTCCCTCCCGCACCGGCGCAGCAAGGCCTGCACCCAACCCATCCGGGCCAGGACATGCTTCTTCCGGCGCTCGAAGGCGAGCGGGCCGGCAGTTAGCGACGAGTCCCGGATCACTTTCCCCCGGTAGGAAGCGAGCCCCGACCGAGCGACCGCGACCCGGTGCACCTTCACGTATTCATTGTTCATGTTACTGACGTACTTCCGGGCGAAGGTCGATTCCAAATCGAGCAATTCCCGCTCGTCCATGTAGCGCCGAATGTCCTGATAGAGGAGCGCGTCGCCTTCCGGCTGACCCTCCGGAAGCGAACGGCCGGACTGAAGGAAGCGGCTGTTCCGGCTCAGCCAGGAGCCCCCGAGCTCCCGCTCACGGGCAAGTTCGCGGAGTGCAGCCTCGCGGTTGCGCGCGTCGGCCAAGATGACCTCCCGCCGGTCGAATCGCCTGACCGCAATTCGGATCTTCTCCAGTTCATGCGCCGGAGCCCGAGGACAACCCTTTCGGAATTGGTATTTTTCAACCTCCTCGAAGGGGACGTCCCAAACAGCCCCCCTGTCCTCGAACGCCAGAATCTCGACCCCGGCCAGTCCCGTTTCGTACCAAACGTCCTTGACCCGAACGGGAGTCCTTCGAAAATCGAGCAAACGGCCTTCGTTCCCCACGCACAAGTGGGAAGCGGTACCCGGCTCGAAGTCGGAGTCCGGCGCCCGATCCGGGTCTGATTCAAACCATTGGTGCGATGCCATCGGTACCCTGGTGTTTTGAAATTGCGTTGACTAATCAGGAGCGCACCAGGTGACGTTGTCAGACCGAGCTTGGCGGGAGTCTCACTTGTGCGGAAGGGATTCGGCAAACCTGGCGGCTCTGTTTACCCAGTCCGCCAAGTCTTCCTCGGATTCGATGCCGGCCGGCTCCACCAGTGCCCATCCCTTCATGACGCGGCCATTCATGTCAGCCGGCTTGGTGTGCGGTTCCGCAAGCGTCTCATGGTGATTCTTCTTGTCAAGCCGCACGATGAGCGATCCCTTCCATGTGCCGACGCACATGTTTCCGCCGATCATGAAACAGACGCCGCCGAACATCTTCCGCTCGGAGACCCTCTCCCGCTTCGACAGGATCTGGCGTATCCGCCGGTTCAGTGGCTCGTCGTTCGCCATGTCCTCCCTCCTTCGACCGGAGCTCCGGCCCTACGACTTCTCCTTGTTCCACACCAGGCGATCCCGCTGCTTTTCCAGAAACTCCAGCGGACGCGCAGGGGCTCCGTCCCCGCCGGTCTCCTCGATCCACCGGTTGAGCAGGACAATCCCCTCATCGACCCGCTTTCGATGGATGAAGTCATTGGCCAGCCATTCGTAGAAGACGGGGTTGGAGGGGAACTGGCCGATCAGGCGGAGCAGCAGGTCGCTGTAGTCGTCGAAGCGGCGTTCGCTGTAGTAGACCCCCAACAGCACGATCTTGGCCGTGGTCTGACCGTATTCCCCCTTTGTTGCGGCTGTCTCCAACTGGCTGAGCCCCTCTTCCCGATCGCCGCGGGCCCCGATCAGGAAGGCAAACGGCTTGATGACGGCCGGCAGGGCTCCGCTGAAGTAGTTGAAGCCGCCGATGCCTATCAGGCAGTCGATGGTGTCCGGACGCAACTCGGCGGCCTGCTGGTTGTGATATCTGCCCTTCAGGCCCGCCAGCAGCGCTCCCAGGTAGCTTCGAGTCACGGTGACCTTGAATCGGGAGCGATTGGCGTAGGCCTTGGCCAGGTAGAGCCAGGCGTAGAAGTCTCCCTCATCCTTTTTCAGCAGGGCCTTGCCCTTGTCGATGGCTTGACGGGTGTATCGCTCGAACGACCGAGCCAGCCGCTTGTTGCGCTTGTCCAGCAGCGCCTTCCACCAGAAGATTTCCGCCCGGTACACATACCCGATCGAGCGCTCCGGATGGTCTTTCACCATCTGGCTGAAGACTTGATCGGCCCGGTCGAGATCGTATCCGTAGAGAAGCTGGAGACCCTCGCGCAGTTGCCGCCCCAGTTCGGGGTGGTTCTCGAGCAGGCCCTCGGCCGAGACCGGCAGACACAGGCCCAACAGCCCTGCAAGGACGACCAGCCCAGTGCCTGCCTTTCTGCCCACGGCCCCTCACCTCCGAAGGCATTGTACTTTACCCGCCCCCTTCCCGGCGCTTTACAATCGGTCCGGAAAGGACTAAGTTCTGGAGGTCGCTCAGTCATTCCAGCCCCAATCTCCCCCAACGCCGGCGAGCCCGGAAGCCCCGGTCCGAGGGGAAGCGGCTTCCAAGCCTGGATCCGCCAGGCAGATACTATCCTTGAATCGAGAGGGTGTGCTATGAACCAGCCGGCAAGCGAGGGTCAACGGGTGTCTCGCCGTGGTTTCATGGTCCAGGCCGGGTCGGCCGGCCTGGCCCTGGGAGTGGCCCCGGAGAGCAGCTACGCACAATCAGGAGGTAAAGGCGCCATGAAGATCACCGGGATCCAGACCTACAAGTTCTCAGTTCCGACGGGCCAGGAAATTCGCGATCCCACCACCGGAGAACTCATTTCAAGCACGGCCAAGCCCTGGCTTTTCCTGAAGATCACCACCAATGCCGGCATCGTGGGCTGGGGCGAGGGCAGCGGAGAGTGGCTGGTGCCCTCGGTGGAGGCCACCCTGCACGAGTGGAAGCCGCTGCTGATCGGACAGGATCCGCTGGGCGTGGTCCGGTTGACCGAGGACATCCAGAACCGGCTTCCCTGGAAGGGCGGGGCCACCTTCGGCACGGCCATCGCGGCCATCAACATCGCGCTCTACGATATCGCCGGCAAGGCCTGGGGGGTGCCCATCCACACCATCCTGGGAGGCCGAAAACGCCACAAGGTCAGGGTCTACACCGGGGGCGCCCTGTTCGACAGCCCCGAGGCGGCCATAGAGAAGGCCAGGAGCGTGGCCGAGGCCGGCTTTGCCGGTGTCAAGGGGAACCCTCTGGAGACCCGCACCTGGCCCATGGACGAGGCCGCCGTGGCCCACAGCGTGGCCTGCGTGGAGGCCATGCGCAGCGCCATGGGCCCCCATTTCGACATCCTGCTGGATACCCATGGCAGCCCCACCCCGGAGCTCAGCATCGACTATGCCCGCCGGGTGGCCCCCTACAAGCCGCTCTTCCTGGAAGAACCCGTCAAGGTGGGATCGATCGATGCCCTGCTGGCGGTTTCCAGGAACAGTCCGGTGCCCATCGCCACCGGAGAGAAGCTCTTCACCCTGACCGACTTCAAGCCCATCATCGACCGGAGGGCCTGCGCCGTGCTGCAGCCGGACACGCTGCACGCGTTCGGGATCACCGCTCTGCTGGAGATCGCCAAGGCGGCCGAGCAGAACCAGATGCTGATGGCCCCCCATATCGGGGGCGGGCCGCTCTACTACGGCGCCAGCCTGGCCGCCGATTCGGTGATGAACAATTTCCTGATCCAGGAGACCGGCTACTGGGACCTGTTCGACCGCTTCGTGGAGCACGAATGGCGGATCGAGGACGGGTACGTCAACGTGACCGACCTGCCCGGGCTGGGAGTCGAGGTCAAGGAGCAGGACATCGCCAAGATGCCCTACCAGCCGCTGCCTTTCCGGCAGTACCGCCACGAGGACGGGAGCTGGAAGGGGTGGTAGGGGCAGCCGGGTCCGCCATCACCCCTCGCTGACTCGAACCGGCTCAGCTCTATCCGGAGTGACTCGGATGAGCTGGGCCCGCACGCGGGGATCGGAATACTTGCCGTCATAGATGTAGAGCACCACGTCGGGCTCCACCTCCAGCGAGAAGCCGTTGGCGTAGAAGGGCGTGTCGATCCGGGTGGTGCGCCAGGTCATGCCGTCGTCCCGGCTCACCTGCAGGCCCACGCCGGGGTGGCGCCCGGCGATGACCAGGTAGCCGGAAGTGGTGGTGGTCATGGAGTTGGTGGCCGCATACATGGGGAAGGGGCCCCGGGCGGCCGGACTCCAACTCTTGCCGCCGTCGGTAGACCAGCTCTCCCACATCCAGGGCGAGGTGTAGGCCCGAATCAGGGCCACGATGTGCCCCTGGCGCGTTTCCGCCGCCGAGACCTCCGAACCCGTCTCCTTGGCCACCATGAAGTAATGGGGGCTGGGGTTGGGGCCGTTGACGTCGACCGGCGCCGACCAGGTCTTGCCTCCGTCGGTCGAGCGGATGGAGAAGCCGAAGTCGGCCTCGGTGATGGGCCCCCAGTATCGGACCCCGTTTTTCTCCATGATGGCGCCGTGCACGCTCTCGTTGGGCCCCACCGCATAGCCGAAGCGCAGCAGAGTCCCGTTCTTCAGTTCCACCACCTTCCCCACGTAGGCGTTTCCGACCTTCAGGTCCTTGGCGAACCTGAGCCGGCCCCGCTCCTCGATGCCTCCCCAGGTCTTGCCGTTGTCGCTGGAGGCGGCCGTGAGAATCCGGAAGGGCGGCTCATGCTGGACCCAGTGCAGCCGCAGCAGGCCGTCGGTACCGGTGTGGAAGCTCCCGTTCTTGAGGGCTTCCGGAAGCTTCCAGGGCTCGGACCAGCTTCTGGCGTTGTCGGTGGAGCGCAGCAGCACCTGCACGGCTCCGGGCACCAGGTGCTCCTTGGCCACCGCCAGCTTCATGATCAGGTCGCCGTTGGGCGCCCGTCCCAGGCTGGAGGCGTACTGCCATTTGCCCAGGGGGGTGTCGCCCAGGGGGTAGAAGTAGTTCCGGACCGGCTTGGGACCCGGGTCCCAGGTTACGGAGCCGTCTTTGCGGCCCCGAATCCTCACGTTTCGAAAGCTGCTTCCGGCTCCGATGTTGACGATGGGGTCCCCGTAGGGACCAATGGTGTCGGGGTCGCGGGCGTTAAAGCTTTCCAGGCCCACGAAGCCCGGTCCGGCGTAGGTGTCGTCCCTGACCGCCGGCAGCGGCCGGCCGTTCACCCAGAGTCGAAACTCAGGCCCCTCGACCACCAGCCTGACCTTGTGCCAGATCCCGATCTCGCTGGGCGCGCCCGAAACCAGTTCCTTCTGCAGAAATTGCACCCACCCCGATTCGTCCACCTTGGAGATGGCCGCCCAGAAGTGCTCGGCCCGGTACTGCTGGCCGGTGCAGGGGAAGTGGGCCATGTAGTATTGCCGGGCATCCCGGGCGCGGAAGATCAACCCGGCGCCGCAGTTCTGGATGTTCCAGCGGAAGTCGAACTCGGCCTCGAAGTCGGCATAGGCCCGGCTGGTGTTGAAGGCCAGGTGCTCGTCGGCCACCTTCCTGGGCGGGGTCATCACCCCCTGGTCGCTCTCCTCCCAGTCTCCTCCGATGTACTGCCACTGGTCCTTGCCCAGGCTCACCGACTCGAACTCCGGCGGGGTTGAGTCGGGAAGGGTGCAGCCGGACCCCGCCAGCAGCAGGAGCAGGCAGAGGGCCGGCAGCAGCCGGGCTGGATCCTTTCGGGAAACGGGACTCACGGTGACGCTGGCTGGCGACATGATTCACTCTCCTTTGGCCGCTCGGCAATGGGGAACCGATGCCGGGGCCGTCTGCAGATCGAAAGGTTTTCCGGGCTTCTATTCCGGCGCCTCGGGAGTCCGCTGCCGGGCTGCATACTTGCCGGACCGCCGCTCGCCGATGCGGTGCAGGCCGCTCCCCCGATCACACCTCGGCAGACAGGCCCTGGGCCATCCTGATCTCCTCGGCGTAGTTGACGGTGAAGGCGGTGGCGTGGCACATGTAGTTGAAAAGCCAGGCTGCCGAAGGCATGCCCGTGCCGGAGCGCTTCATGCCCCCGAAGGGCAGGTGCACCTCGGCCCCGATGGTGGGCAGATTGACGTACTTCAGACCGCACCTGCCCAGCACCTTGAACTCCCTCATCTTTCGGAAGTCATCGGTCATCAGCGACATGGAGAGCCCATACTCGCTGGCGCCGGCCACCTGCATGGCTTCCTCGAAGTCCTGCACCGGAACGATCACCACGTTGGGAGTGAAGAACTCCTGGGTCAGGGCAAGGGTCCCGGGGCGGTAGCACATGCGGAAGACATTGGGACGGACGAAGTTGCCCGGCCCTTCCCGGCTCCCCTGGCGCAGGCGGTCCTCACACTCTTCTTCGATCCGGGAAGCGCAGGTCTCGAACTTGTCCACCGCCTTCTCATTGATCAGGGGACCGGCCAGGAAGGCGGCATCCAGCGGGTCTCCGAAGCGGACCCGGTCGGTGACTTCAAGGAAGCGCCGGGTGAACTCGGGCTCGATCGACTTCTGGACAATCAGCAGGTCGGCCGAGACGCAGCGCTGGTGGGTGGTCTTGTAGGCCGACAGGATGGCCGAGTTGACGGCCAGCTCCAGGTTGGCGTCCTCCAGCACGATCAGCGAATTCTTGCCTCCCATTTCGCACACCGCGAACTTGTCGTAGTGGGAAGCGGCAATCTGCTTGACCTTGGACCCCACCTCGTGAGAGCCGGTGAAGAGCTGCCCCACCGTGTCCGGGTGCCGGACCAGGTGCTCCCCCACTTGCCCCGGGCCGTAGACCAGGCTGAGGACGCCCGGGGGCGCGCCGTGCTCCCGGGCCGCCAGGTCGAACAGCCGAACCAGGTACTGGGCGGTCAAGGGAGTCTCCTCGGAGGGCTTGAACACGACCGGATTGCCGCAGACCAGGGCGGGCCCGATCAGCCAGGTGGGAATGGCCGCCGGAAAGTTCCAGGGGGTGATGACGGTGCAGACGCCGCGCGGGGCCAGGTAGATCTCGGCTTCCTTGTCGGGGATCTCCGAGGCCACCCGTTCACCGATGGGCTGGCGGCCCCGGCCGGCGCAATACTGCAGCATGTGGATGGCTTCCACCACGTCGGCCCGGGACTCGTCCAGGTGCTTTCCGCTCTCGACCGCCATCAGAAGGGCCAGTTCGGATTGATGCTTTCGAACGTGCTGGACCCAGGTATCCACCACTTCGGCCCGCCGGACCCAGGACCACTTCAAATGGTTTCCCCAGGTGTCCAGGGCATCGTTGGCCGCGGCCACGGCGCGATCGAGGCATTCAACTTCGGAGACGGGCACCGATCCGATGACGGAGTGGTCGGAGGGGTTGCGCACCTCCAGCTCCTGCCGGTGGGCCTTCCATTCCCCCGCGATGTACTCCCTGCCCTGGCGGGTCCGGGGCTCGATTGTCGTGCAGGGCATGGCAGGTTGTCCTTGGCGTCGGTGGCTTCCGGTCGGGGTCGCCGCGTCCGGATAGGGAGTAGGGTGCGCCTCGGCTCGGGGGCCGTCCGCCCCTGGAGCCCCGAATCCATCTCCTTGCGCGGGGTAATTTCCGTTTCGCGCGGCATTCTATCGCAGTTGCAGGACCGATTGACAGACCATTCCCCAGGCTGCACAATCGGTGTTTTCCGGCGGATTTTTCAGGGAAAGACGGGAAGGCGCCTGTCCGGTATTCGGGGCGCCAGGCGGCGTAGGCGGGCCTCAAATTCGATTCCTGCCTTCGGCAAAGAAGGTGGCGCAATCCCCCCCGGACAGCCGGAAGCGCGGGCTGAGAGATGCCGAGAAACAAGGTTCCTACCCCGGGCGTGCCGCCGAGCCGGCTGGTTCGATGGGGCCTGCCTGTCCTGCTGCTGGCGGTGCTCTTCCCGGCGACCGCTTGCCAAAGCGGGAGCACCCCTCCCAACATCCTGCTCATCATCGCCGACGATCAAGGGTACGGCGACTTCGGCTTCATGGGCAACCCGCTGGTAAGGACCCCTCACATCGACGAGCTGGCCAGCCATTCGGCCCGATTCGTCAACGGCTACGTCCCCAACAGCCTGTGCCGCCCCTCGCTGGCCACCCTGCTGACCGGGCTCTACCCCCATCAGAGCGGCATCACCTTCAACCGCCCCTATTTCGATCTGCCCCATACCCTGGAGAATCGCCATCGGGCCAGCTACCTGGTGCGCCGGGTGGACTCCCTTCCCCGCCTGCTCTCCCGGGCCGGATACCGCACGCTGCAAACCGGCAAGCACTGGGAAGGCGACTTCGCCAACGCGGGCTTCGACGAGGGCATGACCCTGGCCAGGCCTCATCCGATCGAGAAGGACCCGGCCTTTGCCGCGCTGGGCATGAAATCGGGGCACGGCAACGGCGACGCCGGACTGGCCATCGGCCGGCAGACCCTGCAACCCATCTACGACTTCGTCGACCGGGCGTCCGCGGACGGGAAGCCCTTCTTCGTGTGGTATGCGCCCTTCCTGCCCCACCTGCCCCACAACCCGCCCCGCAGGCACCTCGAGCCCCATGCGGAAGACCCCCGCCTACCCGACCACCTGGCGCCCTACTACGCCTGCATCAGTTGGCTGGACGAAACCGTGGGAGACCTGCTGGGCGGCCTGCGGCAGCGGGGACTGCTGAGACAAACGCTGGTCGTCTTCGTGGTCGACAACGGTTACGTGGTGGACCCGGAGAACCCCAACCTGTCGGTGCGCAGCAAGAACACTCCCTTCGAGCAGGGCATCCGGACGCCGATCCTGATCAGTTGGGAGGACCAGGCCAGCCCGGCAACCCATGCCGGCCTGGTGAGCACCGTCGACCTGGTTCCGACGCTGCTGGCCGCGGCCGGCATCGAGGAGGCGGGCTCGGAGCTTCCGGGGATGGACCTGATGCCGGTCGTCCGGGGCCGGGCCACCCTGCTGCCGCGGCCGGTCTTCGGCGAGATCTACCGCGGCT
>JAJECY010000039.1 GCA_022821775.1 Acidobacteriota bacterium | reverse complement strand
CTCGCAGAACCTCTCCCTGCTGGAGTCGGTCAGCCAGTCGCTTGCAGGACGGACCGCAGTCCACTACCTGCTTCAGTTGAGCCGCAATGAGATCGTGCGTTTCGAACGGCATCCACAGAGTCTCGAAGAGGCTCTCTTCGCCGGCGCCTATCCGCGGATCTTCGATCGGGAACTGAACCCGGCGGACTGGCTCCGTTCTTATATCGCGACCTATATCGAACGGGACGTGCGGACCATCAGCAACGTGGGAGACCTCCCCACGTTCCAGCGCTTCGTCCAATTGTGCGCCGGCCGCACGGCCCAGTTGGTCAAATACTCATCGTTGGCCGACGATTGCGGCATCTCCCAGCCCACGGCAAAGGCGTGGCTCGGCATCCTGGAAACCAGCTTTCTCACGTTTCGCCTGCCGGCGTTTCACGCCAATTTGCGGAAGCGGTTGGTAAAGATGCCGAAGCTGTACTTCTACGACACCGGTCTGGTCTGCTGGCTGCTTGGCATCCGCGCCGCGGAGCAACTCCGCACGCATCCTCTGCGGGGACCGATCTTCGAAACCTGGGTCGTCTCGGAGATTGCAAAATACCGGACCCACCGGGGCGAAACCGCCGGACTGTCCTTCTACCGAGACAGCAACGGGGCCGAGGCCGACCTCATCATCGAGCATCCTTCCCGCGTCACGCTGGTGGAAGCCAAGGCAACCGAAACGCCATCGTCCACTCTTTTTGCCGGAGTCCGGCGCGTCCGGAGGCACCTCTCACGACTACCTCGTCCGTGTTCGGTCGTCGTGGCCTACGGGGGCGATCAACTGCAGCAGCGCACGGAAGGGAGCCTGATCCCCTGGTGTGAACTGTGCAAAACGGGCTTTTGGGAACCGGACACCGTCGTATGACGAACGACGGGCCAAAGGTCTGCTCCTTTCTAGTACACTAGGGTCGTGTACACTAAATCCGTGTATTCTAGCTGACGAAGTTTGGAGTCTGATTATGAAAAACATCACATTGAGTGCTGATGAGAACCTGATTGAGGCGGCGCGCCAGCGTGCTGCTGCGGAGCACACGACCTTGAACGAGCGATTTCGGGTTTGGCTTGAAGACTACGCTCGCCGAGAGCAGCAGGCTGCCGAGGCCATGAGGGTTATCCGCGAACTGCAAGGCCGAATATTCACCGGAGGACGCACGTTCACTCGGGATCAAATGAATGAGCGTTGAAAGCTTCCTCGACACCAACATCTTCGTTTACTTGTTCGATGAAACCGCCCCCAGCAAGCGGGAACGATCAGAGCGCTTAATTCAACGGGCTTTGAAGCGCCATAACGGTTGCATCAGTTTCCAGGTGGTCCAGGAAACCCTCAATGTATTGACCGGTAAGCTCAAGGTGCCACCGGAGACGGTTCGACAGCTTTTGAACCGAATCCTGATGCCCCTCTGTCGGGTTTTCCCTACGCGGGTGCTTTACCAGAGTGCTCTCGACCTGCAAGCTCGCTATCGGATCGGTTTCTACGATAGCCTGATCGTCGCGGCCGCCATTGAAATGGGCTGCAGAACCCTTTACAGCGAAGATCTTCAGCATGGACAGCAGATTTCAGGCGTCGTCATCACGAATCCATTCCGGTAGTACGGTAGTAAGTCGGAAAACCAGACTGTCCCTTTCTCCTACCTGTATCACCCCTGTTTCTTCCAGGGTCTCGCCGGCTCATGGCCGGTGGGAGAGCTCCTGGCGTCGAACGTAGGAGCACCCCTTGTGGGTGCCCTCTTCGTTTCGAACGAGGCCGTGCCGTGGTCAACCGGAAGGACATGGCGTGGGATCGGCGGGGTGGCTCCCGGTGGATCCCGGTTGCCGGCACGCGGAGGGCGACCACAAGGGTCGCCCCTACGAAGCGGGTAGAGAAATCAGCCCGTCCAGACGATTTTTCCGACGGCCGCGGGTCGCCCCTGTGAACCGGGCGAGAAAGCCGGGGATAGTCCGGCTCACCATCGTTTGACAGGAATCCTGGCCGTGGTAGGGTTCTAGGCATCGTTACCTTTCCATCGGACAGCCGCCGAGCCTGTGCTCGAATCCGGGTTGAAATCGCTGGCCGCCGGCCGGCCGATCCGCGCTGGCGCATTCTCGACAATGCCAGAATTTGTTTCAGGACCGTAGACTGACGCGTCTTCTCCAGGGGGCCAGATGACCGACCAGAACCCAACTCAGATGCCCGGCGCCGATCCCGGCTCCAACCTCCGCGTCCCGGCGGGGAAAATGGCGGCCTGGGGAGTGGACACGCTTCCCACTCCTCCCCCGGACCGCTTCGATTTGCGCCGGTTCCTGGGGCCGGGCCTGCTCATGGTGGGGCTGGCCATTGGAGGAGGGGAGTGGCTGACCGGGCCCGCCCTGACGGCGCAGTACGGCGGGATTCTCATGTGGATCGCCACCATGAGCATCCTCTTCCAGTGCTGCTACAACCTGGAGGTGATGCGCTACGCCCTGTATTGCGGCGAGCCCATGTTCACCGGCTTTTTCCGATTGGCCCCGGGCCCGCGCTTCTGGACCGGCATCTTCCTGGTGGTCGACTTCGGCGCCATCTGGCCCTACCTGTCCGCCAACGCGGCGGTCCCCCTGTTGGCGGCTTTTCTGGGGCATCTCCCGGGGACGCTTCCCACGACCTATCTTTCCCAGGAAGAAATCGTGGCCGAGACGGGGCTTTCGGCCCGGCTGGTGGAGGAGATGTCGCAACACCCCGGCCGTTTCGGACGGGTCCAGGATGTCGAGCGCGACACGGGACTGCCGGTGGAGGTGATCCGGGAGATGGCGCAGAACCCGGAGCGCTACGGCGACACCCGCCGCTGGCGGCCCCTGCCCCATCCGCTTACCGAGTGGCAGGGCGGAGAGTCGCTCACGGAGGTGGCCGCCAGGACCGGCTTGGACCGCGAGGTTCTGGAGAAGGTTCAAGGGAGGCCGGAGCTGTTCGCCCCCGTGGAGCAGGTCATCCGCGAAACCGGACTTCCGGCCGAGATCGTCCATGAAATGGCTCGGAACCCGGGCGCCTATGGCGTCACGGACCGGTGGAAGGCCATGCCCGGACCGGTGCTGGAAAAGTGGGTGGAACCGGAAAGGAGGACGGTCGGCTACCTCGGCTACGCCATCTTCCTCTCCGCCTTCGTCCCGCTGATCTTCGGCGGCAAGGTCTACAACATGGTCGAGAAGGTGATGGTCGTCAAGATCGT
>JAJECY010000188.1 GCA_022821775.1 Acidobacteriota bacterium | reverse complement strand
AAGCATCGACGCCATCAAGCGTTGTCCGCCTCCCGCCTTCTTCTCATCCGCCGCCCACAGCACGGCCACGCCCACTTCTTCCCGCCCGCACGGCGTCACGTAAGCCTCGGCATCCCCCGCCCAGTGCACCTCGACATACTCCGACCAGGGTGCACAGCGGAAATGCTGCTGGACGGCAAACCGTCGCTTGCGATGCGACACGCCCTGAAGTCCCGCCCAGCGCCGGACCTCGGATCGGAAGCCGTCCGCGCCGACGATCAATCGCGCCGTTACCTTGCGCCCGTCAAGCCAGGCTTCCGTGCCATTGAGCCCGCGTAACCCCAGCGTCACAGGTGTCCGGGAACACACCTCCAGAGCATCAATTGTTCGGGCTCGCTCACAGAACGCACGGGACAGCTCGGTGCGGCGAATGCCCTGCCCCGGCCCTTCGGCAAATAGGGCGGATGCTCCTGCTCCAGAGGTTGACAGATAGTGGATGCCGGAAAAAGGACGGGTGTGATCCTGGTCCAGATAGGCCGAAACGCCAAGGCGCTCCAGGTACTCGAGTCCCGTCGGCATCACCCCCTCGCCGCAAGGCTTGTCGGCCGGCAGCGACCCGCGCTCGCAGACCATGGTTCGCAAGCCCGCCCGGCCGAAGGAAATTCCCGCGGCCATGCCCGCCGGGCCGCCCCCGACCACCAGCACATCGATCACGCTTGAACTCATGTCCCTGCAGTCCTAATGGCATCACAGTCAGGGGCTTGCATGCATTGGCCCAACCGGTATCAATTGCGCAGTGCCTGATCCGGACGGACCGGGGCACCCGCCCATGCGCCTCAGGCACCGGAGTCACCGCGGCTCTTGTGCAACCGGAACTGCAGGGCCGCTCCGACCACCGCCAGCACGATTCCGGCGGGAAGAAGCCCGGACGGCGTGGCTTCGCCCTGGATCGCGCCATAGATGAGGATGACGAAACAGGCGCCCGCTCCCGCGCCGGTGAGGAAGGTAGCGACTTTGGTTAGAACCAGACTTGATTTGGACATGGTTGCGAAACCTCCAGTTGAAGGGTCGTGATAGAGGCCTAACCCCGGTAGATCTCTCCCAGGTCGCGGGCCGCTTCTTCGGCCAACTGAAGGTAAAAGGACATCAGCGATCCCGTTTCCGCTCCCGGAGCCGCGCCATCACGTCGGCCGTGGGTTTCACCTGGCCGGCCTCAATCTGCCGGTTTCCCAGAGCGAGAATCTTGAGCAGCGCCATGGTCTCCTGCGTCGTCTCGAAGCTATCGATGTCCTGAAGTACCGCCTTCGCTTCGCCATTCTGAGTGATCACCAGCGGTTCTCTCCGGTCGCCGAGCGCGCGCACGATCTCCGAGGCGTGGGCCTTGAGGTAGCTGATCGGTTGGATCCGGCTGGGCCGCTTCATCGGCATTTCCTTTCCAGTCCAGATTTAGTCCATAAACCGTCCGCAGTCAAGAGAGGACTTCCCCCGATCGGCAACTGCCAGTGCAGACCGGAGACGAAATTCCGTTTGACAAACATGCGGCACTGCCGCATATTTGGTTAGTGCGTGTCTTCTTCACCGAGACGTACGAGTGAGTTGTGCGCAAGCTCATGTCGGAAGCCGATCGACAATCCATGAAGGCAGCCATCGTCGCCGACCCAGGCGCTGCGCCAGTGATTCGGGGAACCGGAGGGATACGGAAGCTACGTTGGGCGGGGTCGGGACGAGGCAAGCGGGGTGGAATCCGCGCGATCTACTTCCATCACTCGGGACCCGCAACGGTCTATCTGCTGACCGCGTATGCGAAAGCGGATCGGGACGACCTGAGTGCGGCCGACAAGAAGGTGCTCAGGCGGCTAGTGGCAGCAATCAAGAACGAGGAGGAAAACCGATGACGACTCAGCGAACCCAAGTGGGACTCGAGGTGGAAAAAGCATTGGAAGAGGTGATTGCCCACGTACGTGGCGAAAAACCGCTTCCATGCCGAATCGTCGATGATCCGGCTGCCGAACACATTGTTGCGGTGCGCAAACGAATGAAACTCAGCCGCCGGAAGTTCGCGGACCGGTTCGGACTGGATGCCCGTGCCGTACAGGACTGGGAACAGGGCCGACGGGTCCCCGACCGTGCGGCCCGCGTCCTGCTGACAGTGATCGACCGCGACCCGCAGGCGGTCGTGCGCGCCCTTGACGGGTGATCTGAACTCAGGCCAGGTCAAAGCGATCGAGATTCATCACCTTGTCCCACGCGTCCACGAAGTCGCGCACGAACGTCTCCTGCCCGTCGTCACATCCGTAGACTTCCGCGAGGGCGCGGAGCTCGGAGTTCGAACCGAAGACCAGGTCCACCCTGGTGCCGGTCCACTTGAGCTCACCGGTTGAGACATCGCGTCCCTCGAACACCTCCTGCGATGTCGAGGTCGCGCTCCACTCGGTGTTCATGTCGAGCAGATTCACGAAGAAGTCATTGCTCAACGTCCCTGGCCGATCGGTGAATACTCCGTGTCCGGACTGCCCGGTGTTGGCATTCAAGACGCGCAAGCCGCCAACCAGCGCCGTCATCTCGGGAGCGGTCAGCGTCAGCATGCATGCCCGCTCTACCAGCAGATCCTCCGCTCTACCTTCCTGCCCTGCCTGGAGGTAGTTGCGGAACCCGTCCGCGGCGGGTTCGAGCACGGCAAACGACTCCTCGTCGGTCCATTCCTGTGACGCGTCCGTGCGCCCCGGAGCAAAGGGAACCTGCACGTCATGACCGGCGTTCTGGGCGGCCTGCTCGACGCCTGCGCACCCGGCCAGGACGATCAGGTCAGCCAGGGAGACCCTCTTCCCCCCAGTCTGCGAGCTGTTGAAATCCGTCTGAATCTGCTCCAGTTTCTGCAGCACCTCGTTGAGCTCGGCCGGGTTGTTGACTTCCCAGTCCTTTTGCGGAGCGAGGCGGATGCGCGCCCCGTTGGCTCCGCCGCGCTTGTCGGTACCGCGGAACGATGCCGCCGACGCCCAGGCGGTCGAGATCAGTTGAGCAACGGACAATCCCGAGGCGAGAACCTTCGCTTTGAGGTCGGCGACATCCTGCTCCCCCACCAATGTGTGATCGACCTCGGGGACGGGGTCTTGCCACAACTGTGGCTCTGCGGGAACCAGGGGCCCAATATAGCGGCTAAGGGGCCCCATGTCGCGGTGAAGCAGCTTGAACCACGCCTTGGCAAAGGCGTCTTCAAGCTCTGCGGGGTTTTCGAGGAAGCGCTTGGAAATCTGCGCGTAGTCCGGGTCCATCCTCAGTGAAAGATCCGTGGTGAGCATCATGGGGGCGTGCTTCTTCGACGGATCGTGCGCGTCCGGCACGGTGGCTACTTCGGCGGCATTCTTGGGAGCATATTGACATTTGCCAGCCGGACTCTTTGTCAGCTCCCACTCGTGGGCGTGCAGGTTCTCCATGAAGTTGTTGTCCCATTTCACCGGGTTGGTGGTCCAGGCGCCTTCCAAGCCACTGGTGAACGTATCGCCGCCTTTGCCGCTGCCGTGGCGGTTCTTCCAGCCAAAACCTTGCTCCTCCATGCCGGCCCCCTCGGGTTCGGGACCGACATTATCCTCGGCGGCAGCACCATGCGCCTTGCCGAACGTGTGGCCGCCGGCAATCAGCGCAACCGTCTCCTCGTCATTCATGGCCATGCGTTTGAACGTCTGGCGAATGTACCTTGCTGCAGCCAGCGGGTCGGGGTTGCCGTTCGGCCCTTCCGGGTTCACGTAGATCAGGCCCATGTGGTCGGCGCCGAGCGGTCCCTGAAGCTCGCCGTCGGCGGCGTGGCGCTGATCGTCGAGCCACGTCGTCTCGGAGCCCCAGTCCGTCTCGTCAGCCTCCCAGACGTCCGGGCGTCCGAAGGCAAATCCAAAGGTCTTGAATCCCATCGACTCCAGCGCGCAGTTGCCGGCGAAGATGAGCAGGTCGGCCCAGGAGAGCTTGCGGCCGTACTTCTGCTTGATCGGCCAGAGCAAGCGGCGGGCCTTGTCCAGACTGGCATTGTCGGGCCAACTGTTGAGGGGCGCAAAGCGCTGGTGGCCGGAGCCTCCGCCGCCCCGCCCGTCGCTGATGCGGTAGGTGCCGGCGGCATGCCACGTCATGCGGATAAAGAGCGGCCCATAGTGGCCGTAGTCGGCCGGCCACCAGTCCTGGGAGGTCGTCATCACCTCTTCGATGTCCTTCTTCAACGCATCGACGTCAAGGGTCTTGACCGCCTCGGCGTAGTCGAAATCCTTGCCCATCGGATCGGACAGGGGGGAGTTGTGGCGGAGTATCTTCAGATTCAACTGATCCGGCCACCAATATTGATTGGAAGTCATTTCGTCTCTCCTTTCGGAAGCCCAATATTACATTGATAACGGCACCGTCGCCACCCTGGGCAAGCCCGGTAATTGCAGTTTTTCAACAACGCCCCAAATTCCTACCCAAGCGGCAACGAGTCGCGGCAGCCAGCTCCCTCGCCGGCGCCATAGTTGTTGCACTGCTCATGTTCCGTCGTTACAGTGAATATATCGAAAGCGTGATCTTCACCATCAAGTCCTCCTCGGAGAGGTGGCTTCTTCTCTTGTAGGTTTACGGGAGTTCAACAAGAGAAAATCGGTCAGCTTGTAATCTACCGCATTGGGTTATTGGTCGCATGATTGTTGACGCCTTTGCTGTCGCCGGCGGCTATCCGGCCCGCCCGGTCAAAATCGGACACGCCGATCTCGGTGCCGCCATGGCGAAGAACGGGGTCGATCGCGCCCTGACCATGAGCATGCGCGCCATTCAGGTCGATGCCGTGGCCGGCAACGACCACTTGATGTCGCTGGCTTCCGCCGATGCGCGGATTCTGCCAGTGGCGGTGGTCGATCCGCGCGCCGTAACCCGACTGGATCTAACCATCGAGCGCGCGGTCGCCGGCAACGCCGCAGCCCTCGCTTTTCACATGACCGCGATACCGTGTCCGGTCGGCTCGCTGCTCTTCTCTCGCGGCCTCGAGCGGGCCAACAGCTCGGGCAAACCACTGATCTTCGTCTGTAACGAGCGGGGGCAACTCACGCAGATCGCCGAAAAGACCGCCAGCGTGGGATGCCCCAGGGTTCTTCTGGCCGGCGTCAGCTACCACCACCTCGGCGAGCTCCTGATGCTGCTCGAGGAGTTCGACCACCTGTACGTCGAAACCAGTTGGCAGGTGAGCCCGGGCGCTGTCGAGTTGCTGGCGGCGGCCGGCCCCACCCGCCTGTTGTACGGTTCGATGGCGCCGCTGCGACCGATGCGCCCCGCCCTGAACATGGCGGTTGACGCGGACATCGCACCCCAGGAGAAGGCCGACGTACTCGGCCGCAACGCCCTCCGGTTTCTCGACCTGGAGATCGACGCCGAGGAGCCGCCCCCGCCGCTCCCGGAGGTGGCCGGCCTGCCCTCGCTGCCCGCGATCGATCTGCACTGCCACATCGGCACGATGCCGGAACAGCCTTCCACCTGTTTTGGCGCCGACCAGATGCAGCGCGAATACGAGCGCTTCAACATCGAGTACGGCGTGGTCTCAGCCACCTCGGCCTACAAGGACGATCTCGATGCCGGCAATGCGGAGATGTTGGCCGCAGTGGAAAGCCATTCCCGTCTACGCGGCAGCGTCGTCGCCAACCCCCATCACTGGGACGACTCGTTGCGCTGGCTCGATCTCGCCGTAGAGCATCCAGACATCTTCCACGTCACGGTGAACCCCAGCTCCACTTACGAGCCTTTCCACTCGCCGCTGTGGCTGAAGCTCTTCGCCGAGATCGCCCGCCGCCGGCTCCCCGTATTCTACAACACGCCCTCGCAGGACACCTTCAGGCGGTCGCCCGAGGCGACGACCAAGGGCCACATCCTGAAGGTACGAGCCGCGCCGGCTGACGAGCTGGCCATGTTCCGACAACTGGACCGCGAGATGCCGGAACTGCCGATCGTGATCGGCCACGGATTCGGCCTCGACGGCCTGGAGCTGGCTGCCGGCAGCCGCAACATCCACCTGGAGCTGTGCACCACCTATCCGGAGCAGAATGTCTACCGTTCAGCTCTCGATGCAGTGGGCGCCGAGCGCGTCGTCTTCGGCACCGATCTCGACCTTATCTCGCCGGCCTTCGTACTGGGCAGCCTGTGGGAAGCGGAGTTGTCGGCCGCAGAGGAACGTCTCGTGCTCAGGGACAACGCCCTGCGCCTGCTGGGCCAGAGCTGACGGCACGCACGGGCTGAGACGGTTACTTTGAGTTGCGATCTTGCCCCAAGCGATTTTTTTCGAACCAGAGAACTGGGGAAATGTACCGCGTGGCTCAAACTCTTGGAAAAACGCCAGATACGACAACGCCCCGACGGTCGCTTCCGTCTGGGCGTTGTGTTAACCAACGGGGCTGGTTGGGTTCGTCGAAAAAATGGCTCCTCAGGTAGGACTCGAACCTACAACCCTCCGGTTAACAGCCGGATGCTCTGCCAATTGAGCTACTGAGGAGTGACCGGCAGAATCCAAAGGGCGACATTATAGATCATTGGAAGGAGTTGTCAACGCGGTTACGGGGCGGTTACGGGCGCCCGTTCCGAGCACGGCCCGGGGGCTCCCGGGCCGCCGCGGCACGCGCTGCAGCCTCCCGACACTTGTTCGTCTCTAACAGGCTCTATTGCCGGGGTGTGGGCGGAAAGGGGAGACCGGGGCGGTTGCCCGGGTTGGGGGCGGGGCGATTCCCGGGGTTGACGCCCGGGCGGTTGCCGGGATTGACGCCGGGAGGCCGCCTGGATTGGCCGGGGCGGCCGAAGAGGGGGTTTTGTCCTTCGGGCCTGTCACGTCCCTGACCGGCCCGGCCCGGCTGGTCGGGCTGACCGGGCCTGCCGCCGCGACCTCCTCGCTGGGCCCGGGCGGCCAGCGCTGCATAGTCGGTGAAGAACTCCCACTCGTTGTGCTTGTTGCGGCCGTTGTAGGTCTTGAGGGATTCCTCCTCGCTGGTGCTGGCGACGCCGGCGATACCGCCGATCGTCGGCGAATTCACGGATTGGGTCTTGAGGGTCTGTCCGTACGCCGTCTGCCCGGCGGCGGCAGGCGCCTGCGGACCCGATCCCTGCGATCGACCCGACCCGCCGGATCCATACGGGTTTCGGTCCCCTTCGGTTGCGGTGGCGGTGTTGCCCGGCAGGGCCGTCAAGAGGGGCCTGCCGTTGGGACCCACCTTGATGATACGCCACTCCTCATTGGTGACGGGATCGGTCCAGGGCTGGCGAAGAAAGCGCTTGTTGTTGGTGTTCAGCAGAGCTTCGACGGTGCTGGGATAGGCCACCTGGGGCGTTCCCAGAGTCCGGCTCCAATGGGCGTACCAGAGGATCAGGGCCCTCTGGTACTGCTCGCCCCGGAAAATCAACTCTTCTTCCCGCTCCCGCTTGACGGCCGTCTGCCAGTTGAGCGCCGCCTCCGAGAGAGCGACCAGCAGCACACTGGCCATCACCATCACCAGCGCCAGGGTGTAGCCCGTCTCGCCGCTGTTCCTGTGCCGTTTCCAATCCATGCGCAAGAGTCCGCTCCGCGTTTGAAACACCCCTGTTTCACTGTAGCAGCGCGCCATACCGTGTGCGGGCGGGACGCCCGCGCTCCCAGGAAGCCGTCTTCCCATGGGCGTCAAATTGCAGGGGCACATTAGCGCCGCCGGTCGTCGATGGAGGTCCACCTGTCTTGATGTCTATTCGTGTCCATTCGTGGTTCGTCTTGATTAACGACCGGCTGCTTATCCTCAAGTGATCCGCCCGCCAGGGCGTCGACCCGTCTATTCGGGGGGCATTTCCAGCTTCAGCCGCTTCCTGGTTCTGGATGCGACTTCTTCGACTTCCGCCGCGGTATCGGTAATGCGATGGATTCGAAAACGGTTGGCGACCACGTCCCCCTCCCAGGCCAGATAGAGTTCGTCCCCATCGGCGAAGAAGGCCTGGCGCTTCTTCCCCTGCGGATCCTTCCTGAAGCCGTAATATTTCAAGGGAATGTCCACGGCTCTCCGGCCCGGCGAGGAAGCCCCCCCGGGGACGAAGGGCCGGTTGCGTCGGCCTGGGCGATTCGCCGATTCGGGAGATTGGCGGGACGCCCCCCCATCGGGGTTCGCGGATGGAGGCGGCGTGTAGAATGCGAACATGTTTCTCGCCAGGGAGGGCTCGATCTTCTCCATCCGACCCAGCTTCTCGAAATCGATGCTGGAGTTGATCTGGGCTGCCGGAATTTCCCTTCCACTCCTGCGGTCTCCCGGCTTGCCGGTCTTGAGGACGAAGGATTCCATGCCGCGCCAGGACGCCGGAGTCCCACCCGAGGATGAGAGAGACGGCGAGGAGCTTTGGCCCCAGGTCCAGTAGAGCACCGCCAGCAGCACCACTACCAGGAGGCCCAGCAGCTTCAGTTGTTTCTTCTGCTTGGCGTCACTCATGGCCGGCCCCGATGAGAGTGGACAACTGCAGGTCCATGCGAATGCTGCCCGAACCCTCTCGCGTATCCTCCAGGTTCAGCGAGTCGACGATGATGAACTTGGAGTGGTTTTCCAGAGCGTTCAGGAGCCTGCGGATATTGCCGTAGCTCCCCTCGATCGGCAACACCACGCTGAGTTTCCGGGTGCCGAAACGAGTGTCGCGGTCGTATTGAAAAACTCCCCGGGTCTTGACCAGTCCGGCGTTGCGACAGGCCGTCTCCAGTTCCCTGAGAAGCTCCGAATTCCCACTCTCCCGGGAGAAGAGGTTCCGCTGCTTGAATTCCTGGAACCGCGACTGGCTCTCCCGCATACGGGTCTCGATTCGCTGCAGCTTGTCGCGAACGGTCCGTCTTTGCCGGAGCTGCCAATCCACCTCCTGAGCCCGGGCCGTGACAATCTGGTCGGCCAGGATCACCGGACGCACCAGCAGAAAGTAGACGGGCAGGTTCAGCAGGCAGAGCCCCAGCAACGTCAGCAGGACCAGCCGCTGCTTCCCGGGATTGGGTCTTCGAATTCTGACGGCGCTGCCCGGCATTTAAGGAACGCTCCCTGGACCGTGGTCAATCAGCACCCCCCCGGCTTCGGCCCGCTCCCGCGGGGGTTGGGCCCGATACTTCACCTGCAGCCCGTAATTTTTCCCGACAAAGTTGGGGCTCTTCGACACATCCTCCGTCATCAGGTTGACCTGGTAGAAATCGGAGTCCGCCTCCAGCCGCGAGATGAACTCGATATAGTCGGCGCCGGAGCGGGCGTTGCAGTAAATCTCCACCACGATCTCGCTCTGGACGATCGTGGGCGTGATGGCCACGATCTGGACCTGGTGGGGCACCAGGTTTTCCAATCGGTTGAGGAATCGGGTCCAGGAGAAGGTCCTCCGGGCGATCAGGGGATTGAGGTACTCCACCAGGTTCAGAAAATCCTCGGTTTCCGGCCGTTGCAGCCGCGCCCAGATTTCCCGCTGCTCCTGCTCCAGCCTCCCGGCCTCCGCGGTCTGATCGGCCAGTTCGCTGTTCAGCCGCAGGCTCTGGGAACGATGGGCCAGGTAGAGCAAGAGGTTGGCGGCCGAGAGGCCGACAAGGACCAGACCCAGCAGCAGCGAAGCCGCATAGAACTTGCGGTTGTTGAAAAAGGGCCTGGAGGCAAGATTCAGGGGGACTTTCAGCATCTCAGAGTTTCCCCAAGGCCAATCCCAGTGCCGGGGACAGGATGTGGTGGACCAGGTTGGATGGCACGGTCTGTTTCCACTGAACCATCCCCGAGGCGTCGAAGTTGCAGACCGAAGCCCGAGTACGCTCCGCCAGAGAGGAAAGCTCCGCCTCGGTAAAGTCCCGCGGAAACGAGAGGTAGACCTTGTCCACCCCCGCGGCCCCCAGCTTGTCCTGAAAGTACATCAGGCAAGGATGGATCTCTTCGTAGGGGTCTGCCGACCAATTCACCATCAGGTCCATGGGACTCTCGAAGTTGTAATCGGTGTGGCGATAGAAAACCAGGGCCTCTTGCTGAATGATCAGCGAGGAGATATTGGAGGAACGAACCCTCATGAACAAGACGGATTCCCGAATTTCATCCGGGTGTTGACGGGCCAGGAGCTCATAGGCGGCAAAGGTGGACAAGGTGACGAACCCCACGTGAATTCCCAGTGATTCGAAAACCTCTTCCAACTGCGCCAGAACTTCCTTGTGGATGTTCGCCGTGATGACATGGTTCTCGCCGGTTTCCGTCTTTTGCTCCATATAGCTTAGATGTGAATCGTCGATTGCGTAGGGGATCGTCTTCTTGAGCTTCCACTTGAGAAGCTCCGTTTTCTCCTCCCGCTTGGAGGGAAGAGTTTCAAAGGGATGAATGGCGACACGGGCGCAGGCATCGGGTATGGCCAGGGAAATCCTGTTGGTGTTGACTCCGGCCTTGATCAGAGTGGCCTTGATGATTTTCCCAAGCTCCTCGATGGATCTCACGCTGGGTTCGGTCAAGGACGGCTCGACCAGTCCCTGAGGGATATTCTCGACCGCAAACCCGTCAACCCGGTGGGAACGACGCGGGTCCATTCGCGCCACGGAGAAAAACTGGCGCGAGATTTCGCAGGCGACTCCAGGCAAGCGCGGCTCAAAGTAACCGCGCAGAGGAGAATGCAGCCGCCTCCGACCGGAATTTCTCCCTGATGAGCGACTTGAGCGAGACCATTTCATCACTGATTCCAGACTATATGCTGCCTGATGCCGTTCTGGACCGGTTCAGCCCTCGATAAAGGTGACCTTGTTGATCTCCCTCAAGCTGGTTTCCCCGGAAAAGGCCTTCTGCAGGGCGCAATCCCGCAGCGACGTCATTCCGTCTTCCAGAGCCGCCCTCTTGATCTCCGATGCCGGCCTGCGCTCCAGGATCATCTCCCGGATGCGGTCCGAGAGGTCCAGCAACTCGTGAATGGCCGTTCTCCCCCGGTAGCCCGTCCCTCCGCATTCCAGGCACCCGCCTCCCTCGTAGAAGACTTGCTGTCCGGCGTCTACCTCCGACAGCCCCGATTCGGCCAGCAGGGGCGCGTCCGCCCGGAAGGTCCGCTTGCACTGGTCGCAAATCACCCGGACCAGGCGCTGGGCCAGGATGCAGTTCAAGGCGGAGACGAAGTTGTAGGGCTCCACCCCCATGTTCATGAATCGACCCAGCACGTCCACCACGTTGTTGGCATGCACCGTGGTAAAGACCAGATGGCCCGTGAGTGCCGACTGAATGGCGATCTGGGCCGTCTCCGAATCCCGGATCTCACCCACCATGATCTTGTCGGGATCGTGCCGCAGAATGGAGCGCAGTCCGCGGGCAAAGGTCAGCCCCTTCTTCTCATTCACCGGAATCTGAGTAATCCCCTTGAGCTGATATTCGACAGGATCCTCGATGGTAATGATCTTGTCTTCTTCGGACTTGATCTCCGAAACCGCGGCATACAGGGTGGTCGTCTTGCCGCTCCCGGTGGGACCGGTGACCAGCACCATCCCATAAGGCTCACGGATGTAGCGGCGAAATTTCCTCAGGTCAGACTGGTTGAATCCCACCACATCCAGGTTGAGCTGGCTGAACTTCTCGCTCATCGACTCCTTGTCCAGCACCCGCAAGACCGCGTCCTCGCCATGGATGGAGGGCATGATGGAGACGCGAAAGTCGATGCGGCGGCCCTTGTAACGGACCCGGAAGCGCCCGTCCTGGGGGATGCGTCGTTCGGCGATGTCGAGTTCGGACATGACCTTGATCCGGGAGATGATGGTGGAGTGATGCTCCTTGGCAATGGGCGCCATGGCCTGCTGGAGAACGCCGTCGATCCGGTACTTGATGTTGACGTCGTTGTCTTCGGTATGAATGTGGATGTCGCTGGCCCGGCGCTCCAGAGCGTTGAAGATGGTGGAGTCCACCAACCGGATGATGGGGCTCTCCGCTTCATCGGTCAGTTTCTCAATTGAAATCTCCTCGCCGGTCTCATCCTCCTTGATCAGGGTCAAGCCCTCGGTGGCTTCCTCCAGCACCCGCTGGGAAGACTCGCTCTTCTTGAGTATGTCGCCGATCTGGGAGGCCCGGGCGACCCTCACCACCAATCGCTTCCCCAACAGCGTGCCCAGCTCATCCTGCAGCATCAACTCGCTCGGGTCGGAAATGGCCACCATCAGGGCGCCATTGACCATCTTGAGCGGGACGAAGTTGTAGCGGAACATCCATTCAGCCGGGATGTCGCGAAAGAGTTCCGGGTCCATGGGGAAGTTCGCCAAGTCGACAAACTCACAGCGGTACCGCTGGGCCAGGTGGCGGGCCTGCTGCTCTTCTTCCCCGGCGCCCAGGTTCCGGCCTACCGCTGCCGGATCCTGCAGAGGTTGATTCTGGGAATTCATGGGTCTCCCCTTCAGGCTACCAGACGGGACGACAGGCTGAAAATGGGAAGGTAGAGGGCAATCAGAACGAAGGCCACGATAATGGCCAGAATCATGAGAAGGATTGGCTCGATATAGGTAAAGAGCTGGTTCAGTCGGGTGTTGACTTCCTCGTCATAGAAGTCGGCCACGTGGCCAAGCATCTCGCTCAGGTTGCCGCTGGACTCGCCCACTTCTATCATTTCGATGGCCACTTCCGGCACCACGCCGCTGGGTTCCAGACTCCTGGAGAGGGATTGGCCCTCCCTGACGGCCACCACGGCCCGGTTGAGGGCCTGGGTCACCACCCGGTTGCCGGTCGAATCGGCCACAATCTCCAGGGAGCCCACCAGGGGCGTTCCCCCGGAAAGCAGGGTGGACAGCGTCCGGCTGAGCTGGGCAAAGAGAAACTTGCTCCAGACATCGCCGATGACCGGCAGCTTCAGCTTGAGTCTGTCGATGTGGGACCGTCCCCGGATGCTGCGAGCCCACATGGTCAGGACAACCAGCAGCGCCCCCGAGACCAGCAACCCTCCGCATCAACGACCCCATGGCA
>JAJECY010000309.1 GCA_022821775.1 Acidobacteriota bacterium | reverse complement strand
AAGGAAGAAGTTTGAAGTTTGAAGGAAGAAGTTTGAAGGGTGAAGGGGGAAGTTTGAAGGGGGAAGGGGGTTGAGAGCTCTGGGGCTCCCCCTCATGGGGGGGAGTGATCTTGAAGGACGTTTTGGGGAATGGGGGAGTCGCGTGAGTTCTTCGCCAAACAATCCCTACTCTCCGATGAACTGCAGCAGGACTTTTCTTTGGCGGGGGCGATTGTCGAAGTCGACCAGCACCACCTGCTGCCAGGTCCCGAGCTTCAATTCCCTGTCGGCGAACGGAACCTGCAGCGACGGACCCAGCAGCGCCGCCCGGATGTGGGAAAAGCCGTTGCCGTCTCCCCAGCGGGCGTTGTGCGCATAGTGGGCTTCCTGGGGCAAGAGGCGTTCGAGCGCATCCTGGAGGTCCTGGATACACCCCGGCTCATATTCCAGGGTGGTCAGGCCCGCGGTGGAGCCGGGAACAAACAGGGTGATCACGCCGGCCGAGAGCGATTGGCCGGCCAGGGCGGATTCGATTTCAGGCGTAATGTCCACCACGTCGCAGAAACCTCGCGTGGACAGGCGGATGGTTCGGCTTTCAACCGGCACGGTTGCTCCTCCTCAGGTGACCGCTTTCATGTCCCCATGAGAAACGGTCAGTCCTCTACCGGATAGTATTGACCCTGGCAGACGACCCGGGCGGGCCCGGTGAGCGACAATCGGTTGTCCTCCCGCCAGTGAACCTGCAGGATTCCTCCCAGCGTGTGGACTTGAACCTCCCGATCAGAGGTCCCGTTCAGACAGGCGGCCACGACCGCGGCACAGCCGCCTGTTCCCGAGGCCAGGGTCTTCCCCACTCCGCGCTCCCAGAAGCGCACGGCCAGGTTGTTTCGGTCCAGAACCTGCACGAACTCCACGTTGGTTCGCCGTGGAAAGCAGGGGTGGACTTCAATCAGGCGCCCCAATCCTTCCCAATCGGTTTTCTCCAGGTCTTCCACGATCAATGAGCAGTGCGGGTTGCCCATGGAGGTGACCGTGACCCGGTGGAGGTGGTCCTCCAGCACCAGCGGATACCCGACCAGGGAGCCGCCGGGGCGGTCCGGCCGAAAGTCGATGGAGGCCGGGTCCAGAATGGGCTCTCCCATCAGCAGATTGAAGCCGTATTCGGGCGGTTTGGAGTCGGTCAGCCTCAGCCGCCTGGCGCCGGCGCGAGTTTGGATAACCAGATTCCTCCCGGTTGCCTGCCCCTGCCGGATCAACAGCGCCGCCAGGCAGCGCAGGCCGTTGCCGGAAATCTCCGCCTCGCTCCCGTCCGCATTGAAGACCTGCATGGAAAAGCGCGGCCGCCCGGAGACCTCCGTCTGCCGAAACAGGATCAGGCCGTCCGCTCCCAGGTCCAGGGAGCGCCGGCAGACTCGCCGGGCGACCCGGGAGCCATCCCTCCCTGCCAGTTGCCCGGCATCGACGATCACGAAATCGTTGCCCAAGGCTTCTGCTTTGGCAAACCGCATCGAAGTTGCGACCTAAAAGGAATCTCCGGCTTCGAAGTGGGTGAGCAGCTTGAATTGAAGGAAGCGCCGCCGAATATCAGACGTCGTCAACGTCCTTAGCCGGTTCAGGCTGAAGTCCTCCACGTTGAAGGAGGCCATCACCGAACCGTAGATGACCGCCTGGCGAAGGGACTCGTCAATGAGCGACTTGGACCGGGCCAGGTACCCCACCAATCCCCCGGCAAAGCTGTCTCCGGCCCCGGTGGGATCGAAGACGTCCTCCAACGGGAAGGCCGGCGCACCGAATATGGAACCGCCGTGATACAAGGCAACTCCATATTCGCCCTTCTTGACCACCAGCGTCCGGGGGCCCCATTCGGCGATTCGCCCGGCCGCCCTGGTCAGGTTGTGCTCGCCGGTGAGCATCCTGACTTCGGCGTCGTTGATGATCAGGATATCCACCCGCCGAAGCGTCTCCCGGAGTTCATCGGGCTTGGACTCGATCCAGTAATTCATGGTGTCGCAAGCCACGAAACGCGGCTTTTCCACCTGGGAGAGCACTCCTGCCTGCAGCACCGGATCGATGTTGCCCAGAAAGACGCAATCCGACTTCCGGTAGGAGTCGGGAATGCGCGGACTGAAGGTTTCGAACACGTTGAGCCGGGTATCCAGGGTCCTGGCTTCATTGAGGGCGAAGCCGTACTCTCCCTTCCATCGGAAGGTCTCTCCCGGAGCCTTCTGAAGCCCTTGAATGTCTACGGAGAAGTCCCTGAACATCTGCAGGTGCTCCTCCGGAAAATCCTCCCCGACCACGGCAACCAGGCGAACCGGAGCAAAAAAGCTGGCCGCCAGGGAGAAATAGGAGGCGGAGCCCCCCAGGACCTCCTCGGCCTTGCCGAAAGGGGTTTGAACGGAATCGAAAGCCACCGAGCCCACAACGAGGATGGACATTGGGGGAGGGTTCTCCTTGAGGGGATTGTTAGCCGTGTCCCAGCCCCAAGATGCGAATCACCCAGGGTGAAACAGGGCGCTTCAAGCGATTTGCTTAACGTTCCGATTTAATAACTATCCACTAACCACTAGTCACTATTCACTTTTTGCCTAGCCGCGCCGCCGTTCCATATGGCGGGGCGACTCACAAGCGGCGAAACAGAGGGAAGTCAGCCAAGGTACTTGCCGATCAGGGGGCGCAGTTTTTTCTTGGTGGCGGCGGGGATGCGCCTGCGGTCCGTCAGAATCGCCGACCTGAGCGCCGAACGGCACTTGCAGGCCATCGCTTCCCCCAGTCGGGCCACGGCTTCACGGATCAGCCTTTGGGCGTTTTCGCTGTTTTGATTCAGCACGGCGATCACTTGATCCACCGTCACCGCATCGTGTTCCGGATGCCAGCAGTCGTAGTCGGTCACCAGGGCCAGAGTCGCATAGCAGATCTCGGCTTCCCGGGCCAGCTTGGCTTCCTGCAGATTGGTCATCCCGATCACGTCCATGCCCCAGCTCCGGTACAGATTCGACTCGGCCAAGGTCGAAAAGGCCGGTCCCTCCATGCAGAGGTAGGTGCCTCCCCGCTTTGCGTTCACCCCGACGGCTGTCGCCGCCGCCTCCAGAAGCCGGCTCAGGTCCGAGCATATCGGATGGGCAAAGCTGATGTGGCCCACCAGCCCCTCTCCGAAAAAGGTCGAAACGCGACCCCGGGTTCGATCGAAGAATTGATCGGGAATGACAATGTCCAGCGGACGATGCTCCTCCTTGAGTGATCCCACGGCACTGGCGGAGATCAGGATCTCCACTCCCAAGACTTTCATGGCGTAGATATTGGCCCGGAAGTTGAGCTCCGAAGGAAGGATGCGATGTCCCCGCCCATGCCTGGCCAGAAAGGCGACCCGTTTCCCGCTCAGCCGTCCGACCGCCAGTCGGTCCGAGGGAGGACCGAAAGGCGTATCGACCGCAACCTCCTCCACCTCCTCCAGGCCTTCCATGCCGTAGAGACCGCTGCCACCAATGATTCCGATGGAGATGGGTTCCAAATTCCCTCCTTCTCAGGGGACAGGCTGTCCCGCCTCATCCCTCCTCTACCAGCTCGATCAAGACCCCCTGGGTCGAACGCGGATGGAGAAAGGCGATCCGGCGGCCTTCGTAACCGGTTCCTTCCGCATGGGGCAGGATCTGGATCCCGGCCTTGCGGAAAGCCGCCAGCTTCCGGTCCAGGTCCTCGACCCTGAAACAGATGTGGTGCACGCCCTCTCCCCTCTTGGCCAGGAAGCGGCAGATGGGCGAGGACGGATCGGTGGCCTCCAGGAGCTCTATCCGACTCTCTCCTACCGGCAGCATGGCCACCCGCACCTTCTGATCCTCAACCTCGATGGCGCCTTCCATCTCAAGCCCCATGGCCACCTGGTAGCTGCGCAGAGCCTTATCGATGGAATGGACGGCGATACCGATATGGTCGAGCTTCATGGGATTGGGGATCCTCTCTGCTCCGGTCTGCTCCGGGTCGGGCAAGCGCCCCGGCAAGGGCCTGGATTCTATCCCAAGTCGCCCCGAGCGAATAGACTTTTCAAGGACTTGTATACCAAAGAACCTGAAGGAAAATCCGGGGTTTTAGTCCTCTAGGCGGGCGACAATAACCTCGATCAAGACCAAGACAACGGACAACAACAGGACCCAAAACCACCATTCTCTTATCATGCCGCCAATACGAACCAAGCCGCCACTCCTGTAATGAGGACTAAAATAACTAGCCCAACCAGAATCCAACCAACAAAGTCCGGGATGCGGTTCTCTACGGCGTCAAGAATGAAGTCTTCAGGCTCATGATCGATTGTGTCAAGCACGTCCAGGGGGTTACGTTGCTTCGGGGGTTGAATCATGTTCCCTTTTCATTCTTCTCAACGAAATGTCTTGCCGCGCCAACCAGCATGTTCAGTTTCTTGTCAATGCCATAGAGGAACCAGATTAAGGCCCCGAAAAACAAAAGCGTCATGACAAGCGAGAGCATGGTAAACAGGTAATCCATCCAGCCTATTGATTCTTCCATTGGTTGTCTTCCTTTCAGGATTCTAATCGTTAGCTCAAATTTAATGCAGGTTCTTTGGGATTAGTATATAAGCCCCACTCTTCAAGGAAATGCCTTGCCGAAAACGCGAGGCTTCACCGACCTGAACGACCACGCTTGGACCAGCTCTGAACCGGTTGCTCAGTCCCCCCGGAAACGCTCCTCCGTCCACCGAGCGGCCCTTTGTCGGACCGGATGAGAAATGCTGGGTCCGCCCCGGGGCTGTCCCGGCAACTGTGTTAGGATGCAGGTTTTTCGCGGGTTCCATCCCGACCCGGAGACGCCATGCTGGAATCGCTGATCGATCGCATCAAGGACAGGCTGGTCGCATACGTCAAGGACCGCTACGAGTATTCGCTTCTTCAGGTGGTCGCGGAACAGCCGCCCAGGGTCGAGCTGGGAGACTTGGCCTTCCCCTTTTGCTTTGAGCTGGCCAAGCACCTGAGGAGAGCGCCCCGCCGGATCGCCACCGAGATCGTGCAGGATCTCCCCGATCTTCCGGGTGTGGCCAAAGTGGAGGTGGCGGGCCCCGGCTACCTCAACTGCTTCCTGAAACGGGATGATGTTTTCAGGAAACTGCTGCAGCCACCCACGGATAGACCTTCCCGCCCCGAATCGGGCAAGGTCATCGTCGAACACACCAATATCAACCCCAACAAGGCCGCTCACATCGGACACCTGCGCAACGCCGTTTTGGGCGACACCTTCGGCCGTCTGCTGCGCTCGGCCGGCGAGCAGGTCGAAATCCAGAACTACATTGACGATACCGGCGTCCAGGTCGCCGACGTGGTGGTCGGCTTCAAGTACCTGGAAAAGAAGACCCTGGAGGAAATCAAGGCGCTTCCCGGCCAATTCGACTACTACTGCTGGGATCTCTACGCCAGGGTCTCCTCCTTCTACGAGGCAGCTCCCGAGAACCATGAGCTCCGGGGAAGGACCCTTCGGGAGATCGAGGAAGGCGAGGGAGAAACCGCCGCCATCGCCCGCTACGTTTCCCGAGCCATTGTCCGCTGCCACCTGGCCACCATGAACCGCATCGGCGTGGCCTACGACCTGCTTCCCAAGGAGAGCGACATCCTCCACCTGGACTTCTGGAGTCGCGCCTTCCAGCGATTGAAGGACGCCAAGGCGATCCACTACGAAACCGGCGGAAGGAACCGGGGATGCTGGGTCATGAGATCCGGAGATTTCACCCTGCACGGCCAGGGCCGTCCCTCGCCCCCCAGCGACGATTCGGGGCACGAGGAAGACAAGATCATTGTCCGCTCCAACGGCACCGTCACCTACGTGGGCAAGGACATCGCCTACCAGCTCTGGAAGCTGGGACTGCTGGGCATGGATTTCTTCTACGGTCCCTTCCATACCTATCCGGACGGCCATCAAGCGATGATGACCAACTCCGACGCCAACCGGGACTCAACCGAACCGGATTTCGGCCGGGGCGAACGGGTCTACAACGTCATCGACTCCCGCCAGTCCTACCTGCAGAACATCGTGGTCACCGGCCTGCGGGCGCTGGGATTTCACCGGCAGGCCGATCGTTCCGTCCACTTCTCCTATGAAATGGTGGGCCTCTCACCGGCCTGCTGCCAGGATCTGGGGATTCGACTCTCGGAAGAGGACCGGCGGCGCCCCTACGTGGAGGTCTCCGGCCGCAAGGGACTTGGCGTGAAGGCCGACGACCTGATCGATAGGCTTGTGGAAAAATCGGCAGCCGAGGTACAGGCTCGCCACCCCCAGCTCCCGGCCGGGGAGGTCGAGGCCATCGCCCACTCCATCGCGGTGGGAGCCCTTCGCTATTTCCTGCTGAAGTACACCCGCAATTCGATTATCGCCTTTGATTTCCGGGAGGCATTGAGCTTCGAAGGGGAAACCGGACCCTATCTGCAGTACACCGTGGTGCGCATCAACAGCATCTTTCGCAAGGTTGAAGAGCTCGATCCCCGTTTCGATCGCCGGTCGCTTCCGGAATTCATGGATAAGCCGGAAACCGCCGCCTTCCTTCGCCAGGCCATCGGCGATGACTTCTGGACCCTCATCTATTTGGCTGCCCAACTCGAGACCCACGTCCGCGTCGCCATTCACAACTGCGAGCCGGCCGGAGTGGCCAAATACCTCTTCAATCTGGCCCAGGCCCTCAACCACTTCTACCACCGCCATCGGATCAAGGACGAACCCGACCCCGTAAGAAAAGGGTTCTACCTGGCCCTGATCACCATCCTGCGAGACCAATTGCAGGAGGGCATGGATCTGCTGGGGATTTCGGTTCCGGACCGGATGTAAATCAGGGTCAGCTCCCGGTGCTTTGGTAGCCCCGCACTCCCCGGCTCCACAGGAACAGCGCCAGCAACACGAATGTGGCCGCCACCACCGGCACCAGGGCGAAGAAGGACGAAAACTCGTGGCGCTGCAGAAAGTAGGTCGTCGGATAGAAGGAAGCGAAGGCGAAGGGAATGATCCAGCTCAACAGGAATTGGATGAACACATTGTAGATGGTCACCGGGTAGCGCCCGAATGCGATCATGTTGAAGACGGGGGGAGAGACTCCCACCCGGTCCTCGAACCAGAAGCTCAAGCTGCTGAGCATTACGAACACCGCGAGATAGATGGTCACGCCGCAGACCGTCATCAGCAGAAACAGGACCAGGTCCAGCGGGGTCAGGGGCAGGGCCAGCTTGTGCCAGACATAGACGACCACCACAAGGCCCGTGGCGAATTCCTGGAAGGACTCGATTCGAAAGGCTTCGAAAAGCACCTGGAAGAGGGAGTGCAGCGGGCGCAGCATGATCTGATCGAAGCGGCCTTCCATGATGTAGCGCTCGCCGAACTCGTAGAGGTTCATGCTGAGCACGTTGAAGAGACCCAGACAGACCAGGTTGAATCCGTAGATGAAGAGCAGTTCCTCGAACGCCCACCCCTGCAGGGAACTCACCCGATGAAAGAGGATGTAGAGGAAGCCGAAACTGGCCACCGTGCCCGCCAGGCTGGTGGACAGCGCGATCAGGAAGTCTCCCGGATAGGCCAGGCGGACCTTGATGTACTGGGCGAAGTAGTAGGCCAGAATGGAAAGATGTCTCATTCGCCTGTTCCCCACAATGCCAACGTCATTCCCATCCCAATCCAACCTGGTGCTGCCCCCGTGCCGTGAGTCGAGGGCCTGACCTCAACCGCCCTGCACGGTCAGTTTCGTGGCCGCTTTCCGCCAGAACCAGTGGCCCAGGCCCACCAGCACCAGTGTCCATCCCAGTCCCAACAAGAAACTGGTGACCAGTTCCTCGCCCTGGAACTTGCCCATGTAGATCATGAGCGGCGTAAAGCTGATCAACTGAAAGGGAAGCCATCGGGAGATCTCGGCCAGCGTATCGGGAAAGAAGCTGATGGGGATCAGCAGACCGGAAAGAATCTCCACCAGAAAATACTTGGCCCGAATCAGGCCCAGGATAGAGTGCAAATAGACGGCGCAGGTACCCACCAGGAAATTGAGGGCCGCAAAGACCATGAAGGAGAACAGCAGGGCAGCCAGAAAAGCCAGGGCCGCGTGCAGGGAGGCGGGAGCCCGCAGGGGGAAGACCACCAGGATGGCCAGGGCGGTGGGGACGGTGAACATGAAGAGCCGGAAGAAGGACTCGCCCGCGGCCTGGGCGATATTCATCCACTGGTAGTTCACCGGCCGGGTCATCTTGGCGGCGATGTGCCCCAACAGGATGTCATTGGCGATTTCCCGATCGATATTATTGAAGTAAAAGGTGCGAATAATAAATCCAACCGATACATAGGTAATCATTTCCTCAAAAGTAAACTCTCCCAGAGACTCCTTGCCCCGGTAGAGCGCCTTCCAGATGAAATAGTAGACGGAAACATTGACCATATAGGTCACGATTCCCGTGTAGTAGCGCAGTCGGTAAGCCAGAATCTTGAGGAAGGCAATTCTGGCGA
>JAJECY010000182.1 GCA_022821775.1 Acidobacteriota bacterium | reverse complement strand
GTAAGGCTGGAGAGTTGCCCCAACTCGGGCGGTATCGTCCCCGTCAGTTTGTTGTCACGGAGCACTAGCCGCTCCAGGCTGGAGAGTTGCCCCAACTCGGGCGGTATCAACCCGGTCAGTGCGTTGTCGAAGAGCCATAGTTGCCTGAGGTTGGAGAGTTGCCCCAACTCAGGCGGAGTCGGCCCCATCAGTGCGTTGTTGTGGAGCCACAGCAGCCTAAGACTGGAGAGTTGCCCCAACTCGGGCGGTATCGTCCCCGTCAGTTCGTTGGTCGAGAGATCCAACACGTCCAGGCTGGAGAGTTGCCCCAACTCGGGCGGTATCGTCCCCGTCAGTTCGTTGTCGCGGAGGAACAGCCGCGTCACCCGTCCATCGCTAACGTAGACGCCTTTCCAATGGCCGAGCGGCTCCTCGCTTAACCAGTTTTGATTGTCGGTCCAATTCTCGCCGTCGGTGGCGTTGTAGAGCGCCACCAACGCCTGCCTGTCCCCGGCCAGGTCCTGCCCCCGGGCTTCGCCCCCAAGACCCACAACCCAGACTCCGGCCAGAAGCCAGGCCAGGACGATTGGGGACTCGAATCGGTAGATGTGATTGACAGGATTTGTGGAGGCGTTCACAGGGTTCTTGCTTTCCGAGATCTTGGAGCTTCGGCTATCCGGTTGAAGCGGAAGGGGCGGCTGTGTCGGGTTGACCATTCCGTTGTCCCTCTCGCTTTAGCAGACAGGCGCGAAGGTTCTGCCTGGCTTTCATGCCTACGCAGTCTACAAAACCCGCGTGAAGTTAAAGCGACGTCATCAGGTTTTTGGATGAAAGATAAGCGATTTTTTGGGTGTGACTCCGAGTCCCGACATCCAGTCGTTCGGGTTTTACCCCGCACCCGGTCGTGCCCAAGAGCGTCCAGGCGACGGCGATACGTCACCGGGGCGAGCATGTCGGCAACTTCCTCACATGATCCGCAGGGCAGGGGCGTTGCCGACCTGTAGGGATCCGGACTCGAATAGCGTCATGGCCGCTGGCTGTCGCCACCGGAACGAGGGCCTGAGCGGGTCGGTCCCTGCTCGGCGCCGGAAGACCGCTTGGGCTGCAATCGGCTCAGCACCTCTCCCAGCTCCCCCACTTCAATCGGCAGACCCTCCCGGATGGCGATCCACTGGTGGGAGTAGGGGGACACTCGAGCTCCGGGAGTGAGGATGCCCACCAGGTTCAGCGGGTCTGCGGCGGGGACCAGGATCGTGTCGCCCTCCGGCGCCCGGCCGCGCCGCAGCGCCCGCAGGGTGTCCACTGCCTCCGGGAGGGCAAACTGTTCGCCCACGAAGCCGCTCACGAATCGCCCTCCGCGAATTTCACCCCGAGCCTCCATCCGCCGGTAAATGCTCAGCAGGATTCTCCATCGGGGTGCGTGAGGCTCGCGGGTCATGAGTTCCCGGATGACGATGCCGTAGCGGTGCAAGAGCTGATGGGCCATGCGGATGGCGAATTCGTCATGATCCGTGCCGGGAGGCGTCATCCGACTGACGGACCCGTCCGGTTGGGAAGGTTCACCGGGCGGATGGTCCGGAAGATGGGGACGCTGCGGCTGCAACAGCGACCACCGGCCCAGCGGCAGCAATCGGCCGGGGGCGTTGCCTCCACGAATGACTCGCAAACGGTGCTCCGGCCCGCGCCGCTTCCGGTTCGGCAGCAACAGGACCCGCAGTCCGGCCATGCCGTCTCCGGTGACCAGGCCGCGGCTCACCAACTCCCACAGCCCATCCTCCACCTCGGCGGCAAGTCTTCCGGTACTGCTGGAAATGTCCGACAGGAAACAGGCCCCCCATTGGCGCAGTGCATTGGCCACCTCCACGGCCACCGGAGACAAACCCGGAATGCCCTCCAGGGAGAGGGGTCTCGACTCCAGCAACCAGGAGGAGTCCTGACGGGTGAAAAAGGCCAGAGGAGCCGTGCGGCCGGGCTTGGTTCGGGCCTGGCTGATTCCGGCTGAAGGGTCCTCCGGGTCGAATGAGGGGGGCAGAGAGAACCGCAGCCGGCCCCAGGCCACCGTGCCGGAAAGACACAGGGCCTCCAGGTCCTCGGGCCGATAGCCGGCAATGCGCTTGGGCAAGATGTCGCGCTCCCAGGCTGTCGCCGGAAGCTCCAGGCCCTGCAGTTGTTGCAGGACCTTCAGCAGGCCCTCCCGGCCATGGAGCTGAGTCCCGGGCTCCAGGTGCTGCCAATGCAGCAGGAAGCGGATGAATTCGGTGGTGCTGGCCGGCTCGATTTCCCGGCGCAGCCGACCGATGGTCAGGCGGTGGATCCTTGCCAGGATCCGGCGTTCGCACCACTCCGTGTCCGGACCCGGCTCGTCGGCCGAGTGGAGTCCTTTCCCACTGAAAGTGTCCGCAGTCGAAGGGACCTCCGGGGACGGGGACCTTGCCGGTGTCGGCAAGCCGGGCCCGGCACGGAAGCGGCCCCTTAGAATGGAGCCGCCGGCCTCCAGGGTCACCAGGGCCAGTTGGACCATGGTGAGGGGCAGGCCGAGTCGGTCGGCCAGCTCTGCCGCCGTGGCCGGTCCCAGGCACTCAAGCCACTCGTGCACCAGGAAGGCGGCGGTCTCCTCGGAAGTTCCGGGAAGTCTGCTCGTGGTCGAAGATGCTGACGGCAGGAAAGGCGAACCGGTCTGGGAATCCAGGGCCAGGCGTTCAAAGGAAGGGTCTGCCCGGGTTTCGGGAACCAGGCGCTTCAGCCAGGACAGCCGCTCGGCGGCCACATAGGCATCCTGGCGGCATCCTGCCGGATTCACCCAGGAAACCGGCGCCGCGCGGCTGGATTCGGTCAGGTCGTTCATGAGTTCCCGCCAGGGGCCGACCGCATCGGAGGGCAAGACCACCAGGTTGAGGAGCAGGTCATGGAGTTCTTCCCGGTCCCTGATATCCGGCCACAACTCCGCCACTACCCGCTCAACCACCTCGGGGTCCAGGAGTGAATCGGCCTGGATGGCATCGGGCTCCATCCGCCGCAGCGACACCGCCCGGGCCCGTCGCTCCTCCAGGGGCGCGTCGTCCAGG
The DNA here is from genome assembly GCA_022821775.1 of Acidobacteriota bacterium. GTDB lineage: Bacteria > Acidobacteriota > Terriglobia > Versatilivoradales > Versatilivoraceae > Versatilivorator. The sequence continues at coordinate 8,858 of JAJECY010000182.1, read as the reverse complement.
AAGGCATAGGGGTTGGCGTTGAGGATCTCGTGGGACATGGGCGAGGGGGCGGGTGTGTCGCGCCCCAGGAAGCGAATGTCCCCTGACTCGAGGCGGCCGAGGACCTCCAGGAACCCCTCCAGGTCCAGCGGCTCGTGCAGGCAATCGTGCAACGTCTGGTTCACCAGGGGGTGGTCCACCGGCTCCACCGGACCGGGGGCGTTGTCCTGGCAGGCCAACTGGGCCGGGAACACGGCGGCCAGCAGATCCTCCGCCCGCATCCTCTGAATCGGCATCGGCACCCGGCGTCCCTGCTGGAACCGCAGCAGGGCCAGAAAGCGGGTGGCGTTCCATCGCCAGCGATTTCCGAACATGGGAGAGGCCAGCACCGCCTGGATCAGGTCTCGTTCGGTACGTTCGGATCGCACCATGGAGGCCACGCTTTGCAGGGGAAAGCTGTGCTGTTCTCCCAGGGAAATCACCACCCCGTCGTCGGTGGCTGCCGCCTGCAGCTCAAAATTGAAGGAGACGCAAAACCGCTTCCTCAGGGCCAGGCCCCAGGCCCGATTGATGCGGCCTCCAAACGGAGTGTGCAGCACCAGTTGCATGCCCCCCGATTCGTCGAAAAAGCGCTCGGCCACTATGGTGTGCTGGGTGGGCACCTCTCCCAGGATGGCCCGGGTCTGAATGATATAGGCGACCAGTTGTTGGGCGCCCGGCCGATCCAATCCACACTCCTGCGACAACCAGTCGATGGCTGAATCCGTTTCACGATCCAGTAGCGCCGCCAGCTTGCGGCGGAGTTCGGATACGGCTTCGGAAAGTTCCGCCGTTCGGGCCGGGGCTTCCCCCACCCAGAAGGGGATGGTGGGAGGGGCGCCCTGAGCATCCTCCACGCGTAGCTTGCCGGCTTCCACCCGACGGATGCGCCAGGACTGGTTCCCAAGCAGAAAGATGTCTCCGGCCATGCTCTCGATGGCAAAATCCTCATTGACCCGCCCGACGAAGATGCCCTCAGGTTCCTGGATGACGTCGTAATCGGCCGTATCGGGAATGGCTCCCCCACTGGTGATGGCGGACAGGGCGGCGTTTCTGCGAGGCCGCAGGCGGCGGTGGACTCCATCGCGGTGGAGATAGGCCGAGCTACGCCCGCGGCGGGTCGAAATTCCCTCGGAGAGAATCTCCACGACCTCTGCAAACTCTGCCGGCGTCAAGTCGCGATAGGGATAGGCCTTGCGGCACAGATCCCAGAGTTCCTCCTCGGCCATCTCACCACTGGCGACCGTGGCGACCATCTGCTGAGCCAGGATGTCCAGGGGCTTTTCGGGGATGTGGACCCGATCCAGCTCTCCGGCGCGGACGGCTCGCACGGCCGCGGCGGTTTGCAGCAGCTCATCCCGGGTGAGAGGGAAGAGGAGGCCCTTGGGGACAGTGTCCAGGCCGTGGCCGGAGCGGCCGATTCTCTGCAGCAGGCTTGCAATGGACCGGGGAGCCCCGACATGGCAAACGAGGTCGACGTGACCGATGTCGATGCCCAGTTCCAGAGAGGCGGTGGCCACCACCACCGAAATGGCGCCGGATTTGAGTCGCTGTTCCGCCGCCAGGCGGCTCTCCTTGGACAGGCTGCCGTGGTGGGTGGCGACCTGATCCTCTCCCAGGCGCTGGCTCAGCTTGTGGGCGACTCGTTCCGCCAGGCGGCGGGTATGGACAAAGACCAGGGTCGACCGATGAGCCTGCGATTCAGCGGCAATGCGCTCGTAGAGGGCTTCCCAAAGCTCCAGGCTGGCGATGGGACCAAACTCCAGGTCGGGAATGGCAATGGACAGCTCAAGATCGCGCTGGTGGCCGATATCCACGACGGAACAGGCCACCCGGCCCTCGGGCCCGAGCCCCCCAGTCCCTACCAGCAGGCGGGCAATGGCGGACACGGGCTTCTGAGTGGCGCTGAGCCCGATCCTTTGCAGGCGCCGGCCGGCCAGGTGGTCCAGGCGTTCCAGGGACAGGGCCAGGTGAGAGCCGCGCTTGTCGCCCGCCACGGCATGGATTTCGTCCACGATCACCGTGCCGGCTCCCGCCAGGTAGCCACGACTCCCCTTGGCCGTGAGCAGAATGTAGAGCGACTCGGGAGTCGTGATCAGAATATGGGGCGGGCGTCGAAGCATGGACTGCCGTTCGCTGTTGGGAGTGTCTCCCGAGCGTACCGCCACTCGAATTCCCAACGGAGCTTCGCCCTGCTGTTGGGCGATGCGCCCGATTTCCTCCATGGGGAGCTGCAGGTTCTTGCGAATGTCGTTTCCCAGCGCCTTCAGGGGCGACACGTAAACCACGTAGGTGCGGTCTTCGAGCCGGCCGCTCAGAGCTGCCTGCACCAGCCTGTTGAGGGACCAGAGGAATGCGGCCAGGGTCTTGCCCGATCCGGTGGGCGCGGCGATCAACGTATCTCTTCCGGCCATCACCGGATGCCAGCCCTTTTTCTGGGCAGCGGAGGGGGCGGCGAAGTGTTGGCGGAACCACTGGGCCAGGTAGGGGTGAAACCCCTGGGGCAAGGGACTGTGGGACGGGATGCCGGTCTTCATCTGGAGCCTTCCGGAAAGTCCTGCCCCCGCCCCAGACAACGGGGCGGATCATTCAAGTGGTGAAACAGGTAGTCGGCAATAAAGACGAACCACGAATGGACACGAATGATTGGTGTTCATTCGTGTCCATTCGTGGTTTGGTTTTCCATCGTGGGTATTTTTCATGCATTCGTTACCTTGCTATCCCGTCGCGGATTGTCTCAGCGCCTTGGTGGCTCTTGGTCTTCCTTCGTGTGTCTTCGTGGATAACTCTTTTTTTCTGTTGTTTCGGGCAAGGCCGCGCCGGCCGGACCGGTGGGAGCTCCCACTCGGATCCGATCACGCAGGGCCTCGAACTTTCGCCGGCCGATTCCCCTGATGATCAAGATTTCCTCAACTCTCCGGAAGGGGGGATTCTTGGCGCGAAACTCCACAATTCGTCGAGCCAGCACGGGTCCGATGCCCGGAAGCGATTCCAATTCCGGGGACCCGGCAGAATTGATGTCCAGCCGGTTACCCGGTTCAAACGCATTGGACGATAACGGAGTCCGCTCCTGTCGGACGGGTGGCGTGGACTCGTTCCCGGCTTGGGAGGATTGCCACCGGCAACTCGCCGAAACCACCAAAAGGGACAGGGCGAGTCCGATGCCGCACAGCCATCCCAACCGAATTGCCACGCTAGCTGCCTCTGTTCTTCAGATTGGCAATCAGCCGGCGGATATCGCCGAATCCCTTCCAACCGACGTAGAGCACCAGAAATCCATACCACAGGATACAGAGCCAGGTCAGACAAAACCAAAAGGGATGGGAGGGAAGCATTTATGTAGCCTCGCCCTCGCTCCATGCTAGTGGGCGGCCAATTCGAGTAAAAACGGCCAATCGTCAATAAAGAAGAACCACGAATATACACGAATAGTCATGAATACGGATGGACCTCATTAGTCAGTATATTGGTGTTCATTCGTGTCCATTCGTGGTTCGTCGTACCCATTCGTGGATGTCGTTCGCAGATAACCCCTCAATGGGTTTCAGGCGAGTTGTTTCCCCTCCCGTCTGCGGGCCAACCACGACCCCAGAATCATGCCGCCGGCGGCAAAGGCGAAGGACAGCAGCCCGCTGACCTCGCTTCGGCTCAGCCACTGCGCGGCCGTTGACAAGAGAATGAAGGGATGGATGCCCTCAACCGCCGGAAGCTCGACCTGGCTGAGCAGCAGGAAGGCCAGCGGAGGCAGCGCTCCTCCGACGATGGCTCCTATTCCCCCCGCGGCTCGCGCGCCCTTCCAGTAACAACAGGCCACCAGCAGCACGAAGATGCTGGACAGGTATATGTTGGCCGTAATGGACAGGTAGTCCCAGACTCTTCCGGGAGGTTGATACCAGAGCCCATAGAGCAGCAGGAATCCGGCGATGCCCAGGACGATGCACCGGTTCAGGCGCAGTCCCGATTTTTCGCTGAAGGGCTCCTTGCGGACGGAGCAGATCAGGTCGTTGTAGAGAATGCTGCTCCAGGTCAACAGGTAGCTGGAATCGGTGGACATCTCGGCGGCCAGCATGGCGGCGATCACCAGTCCCACCAGTCCCGAGGGGAGCAGGGAGGCCAGAAAGGTGGGCATGGCCTGCAACGAGGCCGACGGGGGATGCTCGGCTCCCAGAACGGCCAGGGCGGCCATACCCCAGAAGGCCGGAATCAGAAACCGCCCCACGAAATAGAAGCTTGTTCGGGTATACACCCGACGGGCTGTCCGACTGTCGCGGGCCGAGAGTACACGCTGAATGACGGTTTGCCAGGTGACCACTACGGCCAGTTGATTGAGGGCCTGCCAGGCCACGTAGGCGGGGCCCATGCCCTCGCTGGTCAAGGGGTTGAACCCTCCCGGCCCGTGCTCTCTTTCAACGGTCGACACCACCTGCTCCCATCCCACCTGGGCCGTCACCAGGAGGGAAACGGCGACCAGGCCGATTCCCATCACCAGAAACTGGAGGTAGTCCGTGACCAGGACCGAGATCATTCCTCCCAGGACCGTGTAAATCAGCACCAGGATTACCAGCAGCGTCATGGTGACCTCCAGGTAACCTGGGGGAATCCCGGTCATGATCACCAGAAACTCGCCGCCGGCCCGAAAGAAGACTCCCATGTTGAGAACGCCGCCCAGGACGATCACCAGGCCCGCCAGCCAGCGAACCCGGGGGCCGAAGCGCCGGTCCAGCAATTCCGGAATGGTGTAAGCCCCCGAGTCCCGCAGAGGCTTGATGACGAAACCGGTGAGCCCGACCACCAGCATTGCGGCAGCCATAAGGATTCCGGGAGTGGCGCCCGCGAAGCCGTTCTTGTATCCAAGCTCGGCCGTGTACATGGCGGTGATGATGCCGAACTCGGTTGCCGCCAGGGAAGCCACTCCCAGATAGACATCCATGCCGCGCCCGGCCAGGATGAAGTCCTCGACTCTGCCGACATAGCGGCGCATGGCCAAGCCGGCAGCCATGGTGGCGATCAGGTAGACAATGATGATGCTCCAATCCACCAGGCTGAAACCGATCATGGGGCTTTATTGTCGTGAGTGGGGGCGCAACCGGAACACGGTCCCGAGCGCCGACTCGGGGGAGCAGGATGCATCGACAGGATGACTGCCGGCTAGCTGGAACTTCGGGAGGCGTAGTATCCCTTGCGGGATTTCACCTTCAGCCTCTTGCGGTCAGTCTTGATCTTGATGGAGCGAAAAGAGCCGTCCCGCGAGGAATTGGAGGATCGATAGGCGAGAGAGTACTGGCTGCGAAGTTCGGTTCCGATATTGGCGAAGCTTTCGCTCAATTCCTCCGATTTGAAGGGGAAGAAGGCTCGCCCTCCCGTTTCCCGCGCCAGGCGCCTGAGGAGCTTGTCGGACTTGGGCGCCTTGATGCTGAAGAAACCGCTGGAGTTGGTGCTGACGGCATAGATCGAGACATCCGAACGGTGGACCATCTCCAAGGTGGAGGCCAGGTTTTGTATGCTGAGGTTGTCGTCTCCATCGCTGATGAGAATGATGATCTTTCTGGTGCTGCCCGGTTCGGCTTTCAGCTTTTCCTGGCAAGTGAGAAAGATGCTGTCCAGCAGCTTGGTTCCTCCGCCGGGTCGTATGCGTCGGATGGACCGCGCCAGCAGTTGGGGATCGTCGGTGAAGTCCTGAACCAGCTCGATGGCAGAGTCGAATGTGATCAGCAGAGCCTTGTCCTTGCGAGGCCGCAGGGTCTGGAAAAGAAACTCGATCGCCGCCTCCTGCTCGAACTTGAATCGGTCGGTGATGCTGGTGCTGGTGTCAATCAGCACGGCAATGGTCAGTGGGAGATCGGTTTCGCGAGAAAAATTGGTAATTTCCTGCAGTTTGTTGTCTTCGTACAACTTGAAGTTGGGCTTTTGCAGATCGGTGATCAGGCGCCCCTTGCGATCGGTGACGGTGAACAGGACGTTGACGAGTTCAACGTTTACCACCAGGTTATCGATGTCGGCCCGGATCTTCTTCTTGAGCGTCGGATTGACCGGGGTGGTCTGCGCGCAGATCCGGCCCGCGGTGACGGATGCGCCCAAGAGAAACACTCCCATGAAAAACAGAAACCTGCTCGCATGCCCATCCATCTTCATCGCTGGAAACCTCCCGCCTGACGCCTTAGCCGGGATTCTACCCACCGGAATTCCGGGGGTCAACCCTTGGGGTGTGATGGCGGTGCCGGGAAGAAAGTTGCTGTTCTGCAACCGCTAACCACTGCATTTCTAAACCGGGGCTGCCCGGCAATTTTCAAGGATGTACTTGATGATCGTTTGAGTAGAGGTGCCGGGCAGGAAGATCTCGGAGATTCCGCACGCCTTCAGCTTGGGGATGTCCTGATCGGGAATAATGCCTCCGGCAACCACCAGCACGTCGTCCAGCTTCTTTTCCCGCAGCAGACCGGTGATTCGGGGAAGAATGACATTGTGGGCGCCCGAGAGTATGGAGAGTCCGATGCAGTTCACGTCCTCCTGCAGGGCCGCGTTGACGATCTGCTCGGGAGACTGGCGCAGACCGCTGTAGATCACTTCCATCCCGGCGTCTCGAAGCGCCCGGGCGATGATCTTGGCGCCGCGGTCGTGACCGTCCAGGCCGGGCTTGGCCACCAGGACTCGGATAGGGTTCTCACTCATGGCTGGGCTTATGCTCGCACATCCGCACCTCGCGTGCCGGCGACTGGCGTTGCGATCTAGAAGACCGGCTCTTCATAAGCGCCGAACACCTGTTTCAGCTCCTCGCAGACTTCTCCCAGGGTCGCGTAAGCCTTGACACAAGAGAGAAGGAAGGGCATGAGGTTCCGATCGGTGGCGGCAGCCCGGCGAAGCTCCGCCAGCGACCGTTGCACGGCCAGGCCGTCGCGGCTGCTCTTGACCCGGTGGAGCCCGTCCAACTGCTTGTCGGCTACCCCGGACTCGATGGAGAGGGTGTCGATCGGCCGTTCCTCGTCGGCGACGAACCGATTCACCCCCACAATGACCTTCTCGCCCCGTTCCACCGCCTGTTGATAGCGGTAGGCGGCGTCGAGAATTTCCTTCTGCGGATAACAGCGTTCAATGGCCGCTACCATGCCGCCCATGGCGTCGATTTTCTCGAAATAGTCCCAGCAGCCCTTTTCCAGTTCACGGGTCAGCTTTTCGACGAAATAGGATCCGGCCAGGGGGTCGACCGTGTTGGCCACTTCGCTTTCGGTGGCCAAGATCTGCTGGCTTCTGAGTGCGATGGTGGCGGCCTGCTCGGTCGGCAGGGCGTAGGTTTCATCCATGGAGTTGGTGTGCAAGGACTGAGTTCCGCCCAGGATGGCTGCCAATGCCTGGATGGCGGTGCGAACGATGTTGTTGTGGGGCTGTTGAGCCGTCAGGGAACACCCCGCCGTCTGGGCATGGAATCGAAGCACGCAGGATCGCGGGTCCTTACATCCAAAGCGCTCCGTCATCACCCGGTACCAAACCTTGCGAGCCGCTCGATACTTGGCGACTTCTTCGAAAAAATCGTTGTGGGCATTGAAAAAGAAGGAAAGCCGGGGCGCGAAATCGTCGACCTGCAGTCCACCCCTGATGGCGGCTTCGACATATTCGATGCCATCGCGCAACGTGAAGGCCAACTCCTGCAGAGCCGTGGAACCGGCTTCCCGGATGTGATAGCCACTGATCGAGACGCTGTTCCACTGGGGGACGTTTCGGGTTGCGAAGGCGATGGTGTCGGTAACCAGCCGCATGGAGGGGTGAGGAGGATAGATCCACTCCTTCTGAGCAATGTATTCCTTCAGGATGTCGTTCTGGAGGGTGCCCCGCAGGTTGGTCCAGCTATAGCCGCTCTTCTCGGCGTGGGCCAGAAACATGGCCCAGATGACGGCAGCCGGGCAATTGATGGTCATGGAGGTGCTGATGGCTTCCAGGTCGATGTCCCTGAAGAGAACTTCCATGTCCGCCAGCGTATCGACAGCGACACCGCATTTGCCGATCTCACCCGCGGCCGTCGGGTGGTCTGAGTCGAGACCCATGAGAGTGGGCAGGTCGAAAGCGACCGAAAGGCCGGTTTGTCCTTGCTGGAGCAGGTAAAGAAAGCGCCGGTTCGTATCCGCGGCGGTACCGAAGCCGCTGAATTGCCGCATGGTCCAGAGCCGGCCGCGGTACATGCTGGGATGAATCCCCCGGGTGTAGGGCGGTTCTCCGGGGAACCCCAACTCCTGTTCGGGGTCGAAGTCTTCCAGGTCGTCGGGACCGTAGAGAGCCTGGATGGGGTGCCCCGAGATGCTGGTGAACTCGGGCAGCCTCGGAGGGAACCGCTTCCATGAAGGGGCTAGCGTCTCTTCTTCCCAGCGACGCCTCGATTTGTCGAGCCGGGTCTGTCCGGTCGGTGTCCTGCCCATGACGTTGCCCCCAAACGAGTTTGCGTGATAGTAAAAGAGGCCCCCGAAGGTGTCAACGATTTCGCCGGGGCTCCATCCCGGTGAGAGAGGGAGATAGCCGATGCGTGTGGTGGTTCAGCGAGTTCTTGAAGCTTCGGTGACCATCGGAGAGGAAATGGTCGGACAAATCGGCAGGGGATTGCTGCTCTACCTTGCCGTCAAGGACGGCGACGGGCCGGCCGACGCCGACTATCTGGTGGACAAAATCTTGGGGTTGAGGATATTCGAGGATGACAGCGGCAAAATGAACCTGTCCCTGAAAGAGGTCGGCGGGGCTCTCCTGATCGTCTCTCAGTTCACTCTCTATGGCGACTGCCGCAAGGGACGGCGTCCTTCGTTCTCGAGGGCGGCGCCTCCGGAAGCAGCCAAGCGCCTCTACCAATCTTTCGTGGAACG
>JAJECY010000054.1 GCA_022821775.1 Acidobacteriota bacterium | reverse complement strand
TGGAGCTTCTTCTGGATGTCCTTGACGGTGATCAAGCCCTTCAACATGTACTTGCTGTCGACCACCAGCAGCTTCTCCACCCTGTGACGGTGCAGCATTTCCTCGGCTTCGGCCAGCGTGGTCCCGACAGGAACGGTGATCAGGTTCTCCTTGGTCATCACCTCCGAGATCGGCAAGTTCAAGCGGTCTTCAAAGCGCAGGTCGCGATTGGTCAGGATCCCCACCAACTTGCCCTCCTCGGTGATGGGCACCCCGGAGATCTTGTAGTGCTTCATCATTTCCAGGGCCTGGTAGATCCGGTTCTGCGGCGACATGGTGATGGGATCCACGATCATTCCGCTCTCGGAACGCTTGACCTTGTCCACTTCCGAGGCCTGGCGCTCGACCGACATATTGCGGTGAATGATTCCCATGCCGCCCTGCTGGGCCATGGCGATGGCCAGGCGGGCTTCGGTGACGGTATCCATGGCCGCGCTGATGACGGGCACGTTGAGCTGGATGCGCCGGGTCAGCCGGGTTCGGGTAGACACCTCCGCCGGGGCGATGTCCGACTTCCGGGGGACCAGCAGGACATCGTCGAAGGTCAAGCCTTCAGGCACCTCCCTGGTCAACATGGATACTCCCTTGCCGTTTTCCTGTTCAGGCCGGAGTCAAGGCACAGCACTTCTTGTACTTCTTGCCGCTACCGCAGGGACAAGGCTCGTTGCGGCCGATTTTAGGACCTCGAATGACGGGCCGGCGCGGCTCGGGCGCTTCCTCGGCCGGCCCCATCACCATTTCCTGTTTGCGCTGGCGGCGCTCCATCTCGCGAACCTTGTCCTTGTCTTCAACCGGCTGGAGCAGATAGAGATACCGCAGGCTCTGTTCCTCGATACCGTTCATCATCTGTTCAAAGGTAGCGAAGGATTCCTTCTTGTATTCCACCAGGGGATCTCTCTGGCCGTAGCCCCGCAATCCGATCCCTTCCTTCAACTGGTCCATCGCCAGCAGATGGTCCTTCCAATGGGCGTCCAGGACGTTGAGCAAGATCAGCCGTTCGTACTGGCGCATCTCCTGCGAGCCTATTTCCTCGTCCTTGCGTTCGTACTTCTCCCTGGCCCTGGCGCCAATGGACTGCAGCAGCTCCTCCCGATTGAGTTGCTCAACCTGGATGTTCTCGTGACGCAGATCCAGGCCGAACTGCTGGGCCACGGCCTTGCGAAGCCCTTCGCCGTCCCACTCCTCGGGATCGCTGTCGGCGTCGCAATAGCTGTCGATGAACCCACCGATGACGTCCTCGCTCAACTCGAGCAGGTACTCCTTCTGGTCGCTCTTGCTCAGGAACTGTTCCCTCAATCCGTAGAGGGTCTTGCGCTGCTGGTTCATGACGTCGTCATATTCCAGCAAATGCTTTCGGATGCTGAAGTTGTGGGCCTCGACCTGTTTTTGAGCCGATTCGATTCTCTTGCTGATCAGACGGGATTCAATGGGTACGTCCTCCTCCATCCCCAAACGCTGCATGATGCTCGACACCTTTTCGCTGGCGAAGATCCTCATGAGATCGTCCTCCAGCGAGAGGTAGAACCGGGAGCTTCCGACATCCCCCTGGCGTCCTGAGCGGCCGCGCAACTGGTTGTCGATGCGCCGGGACTCGTGGCGCTCCGTTCCCAGTATATGCAGCCCCCCGGCGGCGATCACCTGCTCTCGACCCCGCTGAAACTCCTGGTCGACTTCGTTGAGGGCTCTCTCCCACTCCTCCTGGGTGAGCGACGCCAGGTCCACGTTCTGCTTGTGCAACCGTTCCCTGGCCAGGAACTCGGCGTTGCCGCCCAGCACGATATCGGTCCCGCGACCCGCCATGTTGGTGGCGATGGTCACCGCACCCTTGCGTCCGGCCTGGGCCACGATCTCGGCTTCTTTCTCATGGTACTTGGCATTCAGCACCACGTGCTTGACCCCCGCCTTCTTGAGCAAGCCGCTCAATCGCTCCGACTTTTCGATGGAAATGGTCCCCACCAGCACCGGTTGACCCTTCCCGTGCAGTTCCCGGATTTCCTCCACCACCGCTCTGAACTTCTCCGGTTCGGTGCGATAGACCACGTCCGGGTAATCCATCCGGATCATGGGCCTGTTGGGGGGAGCCACCACCACTTCCAGCTTGTAGATCTTGTTGAACTCCATCGCCTCGGTGTCGGCCGTTCCGGTCATTCCCGCCAGTTTCCCGTACATGCGGAAATAGTTCTGGAAGGTGACCGTCGCCAGGGTCTGATTCTCCCTTTCGATCTTGACCCGCTCCTTGGCCTCTACGGCTTCGTGCAGGCCGTCGCTCCAGCGGCGGCCCGGCATGAGACGCCCCGTAAACTCGTCCACGATGGTGACCTTGTTGTCGTTGACGACGTAGTGCACGTCTTTCTCGTAGAGCCAGTAGGCCTTGACCAGTTGCTGAATGGTGTGCAGGCGCTCGGTGACTTCGACGTAGCGCTTCTCGCTGTATTCCGGGTCGTCCGGGTCGGGAATGACGTAATCCTCCATGCGACCGCCCGCCAGAAACTCCTGGCCTTTCTCGGTAATCTCGACGTTGTGCGATTTCTCGTCGATGAAGCAGTAGAGCTGGTTGTCGAACTCCGACAACTGCTTGTTGCTCATGAGCTGGCCTTCGACCTGGTCGATCTTCTTTTTCAGATCCCTGTGCTTGACCAGCAGGTCCAGGTACTGCCTGTTCTTGGGATCGCCACGCTTGACCAGCAGCAGTTTCTCCAGTGTCTCCTCGCTGGCCTGGCCGCCAGAGTCGATCTGCTGGATTGCCTCCCGCAAGGCGCGGCCCAGAAACTTCGTCTGCTGGGCCCGGATGCGTTCAGCCAGCGGCCGCATGGACATGTAGGTCTTCTGCTGGGAACTCTCTACCGGTCCCGAGATGATCAGAGGCGTTCGGGCCTCGTCGATCAGGATGGAGTCGACCTCGTCCACGATGGAGTAGTGATGCCCTCGCTGAACCCGGTCGCCGATTTCGAACTTCATGTTGTCGCGGAGGTAATCGAATCCGAACTCGTTATTGGTGCCGTAGGTCACGTCGCAGAGGTAGGCCTTGCGGCGCTGGTCGTCGTCCATGTCATGCTGAATCACCCCCACCGACAACCCCATGAATCGGTAGACCCGGCCCATCCACTCGGCGTCGCGGCGAGCCAGATAGTCGTTGACCGTGACGACATGGACGCCCTTCCCCTCCAGGCTATTGAGGTAGACCGGCAGCGTCGCAACCAGGGTCTTGCCCTCTCCTGTCTTCATCTCGGCGATCTTCCCCTGATGAAGCACCACGCCGCCCATGAGCTGCACGTCGAAGTGCCTCATCTTGAGCACCCGCCTGGCCGCCTCCCGAACCACGGCGAAGGCTTCCGGGAGCAGGTCCTCCAGGGTCTCGCCGGCGGCCAGCCTTGTCTTGAACCGGTCGGTGTGGGCACGCAGTTCCTGGTCCGTCTGTTTGGAGAGGGAGGGTTCCAGGGCGCTGATCCGATCAACCGTGGGTTGGATGGCCTTGATGTCCCGCTCGTGCTTGCTGCCGAAAACTGACTTGAGAAGGGTATCGATAACCAAAGAATGGCCCCTTGATCTGCCGTCGGGAATCTTAATTATGAGAGGATTCAAGACAAAGTCAAGGAGTCAGCCGGAAGGCCGCAGGTGGGCGCGATTGGAGGGCCGCAAGCCCCCTTCCCGATGGGGCCGGCGCCGTTCCGGCTTCCTTCGCGGACAGCCGATTGGCGTCCGGTCAACGGGTTTGACAGCGCCCTCGACCGGCTCCTATAGTGTTGAATTGACAACTGCAGAACGTTCCAGACCCCTCCGAAGTCGGCCAGTCTCCCATGAACTCCGCATCGAAGCCCGCTTACCGGTTGGTTGTGGTTGGAGGAGGAATTTCCGGGCTGGCGGCGGCGCATCGATTGCTGGAAAGTGCTTCACGGCTGAACCAGGCCGTCCGCCTGGACTTGCTCGAAGCCGGCCCTCGCCTGGGGGGTGTCATCCACACCGTAAAGGAGCAGGGATTTCTCCTGGAAGGAGGACCCGATTCCTTCATTTCCGAGAAGCCCTGGGCGGTGGATCTCTGCCGGCGCCTGGGTCTGGAGCCGAGCCTCATCGGCACCTCTCCCCGCCATCGCAGGACCTTCATCGTGCGGGGCGGGAAGCTGTTGCCCGTTCCGGAGGGGTTCCACCTGATCGCTCCCTACCGATTCGGTTCCTTTGCCGCTTCTCCCCTTCTGAGTTGGCCGGGCAAGATCCGCCTGGCGGCCGACCTGGTTCTGCCGCGCCGGCGGCCGTGTTCAAGCAACGACGATGAGAGCCTGGCCGCATTCGTTCGCCGGCGCCTCGGAGAGGAGGCCCTGCAACGGTTGGCCCAGCCCCTGGTGGGCGGCATCTATACCGCCGACCCGGAAACGCTGGGTCTGAGGGCGACTTTCCCTCAGTTCCTCGAAATGGAAAAACGCCACCGCAGCCTCCTGCTGGCCATGTGGCGGGACCGCAAACGGCAACAGTCTCCGGCGGACGACCATCCTGCCGGCCCCCGCTACGGTCTTTTCGTCTCGCTGGAACAGGGGTTGCAGCGCTTGGTGGATCGACTGCGGGAATCCATACCCGCCCCGTCGATCCGTTTGGGTTGCAAAGTCGTGTCGCTGCGGCGGCTGGACCAGGCCCGCCGGTGGGAAATCGAACTGGAGAAGGGCCTCCCGATCCGGGCGGACGGAATCTGTCTTGCGCTTCCCGCCCACCGGTCGGCCGACTTGTTGGAGGACCTCGACCCCAGCCTGGCCGCACGATTGAGAAGCGTGGTCCATGCCTCCACGGCAACCGTGAACCTGGCCTACCCGGCGGCCGATATTCCTGCCGCCCTGGACGGTTTCGGCTTCCTGGTTCCGGCCGTGGAAAAGGGGGCGATGCTGGCCTGCAGCTACAGCCACCGCAAGTTCGCAGGGCGCGCCCCCGGGAACGCGGCCCTCCTGCGTGCTTTCGTGGGCGGAGCGCTACAGCCGGAAACGCTGGAGGGTGACGATGAGGAGTTGATCGCAGGGGTCCGTCGGACCCTTGGGAACTTGCTGGGCATCACGCGCGCGCCCCTGCTGAGCCGGGTGGAACGCCACCCCGGGGGCATACCCCAGTATGGCGTCGGGCACCTCGACCTGGTGGCCAGCATAGAAAGCCGGATGCTCCGCTGGCCGTCCCTGCAACTGGCGGGAAACGGGCTCACCGGCATCGGCATCCCAGACTGTGTTCGACGGGCCGAGCAATGCGCCGACCGGTTGCTGGCGCCTTTGGGGCGGTGAGGTCTGCGCCGACCGCGGACTACCTCAAGACCATACCGGTGCGGGACCAGCGGGTTCTGCTGAAGAAGTTGAGGGCCTTGCTTCCGTATTCCCTGGCGTGCTGCAGGACGGATTTGGGGCTTGGATCGTAAGGGTCGTCGTCGTAGGACCAGTAGATGAACAGGGGCTTCCCGATGATGTTCCTGCTCGGCACCGGGCCCCAATACCGGCTGTCGTGGCTATTGTCGCGGTTGTCGCCCATCATGAAGTAGTGGTCCGCGGGAATCAGGACCGGCCCGTGG
>JAJECY010000150.1 GCA_022821775.1 Acidobacteriota bacterium | reverse complement strand
TTCAGACCATATCGTTGCCTCCATGATCCGCCCTGGCTGCTTCCAACCGGAGCGACAGTTGTTGGGCGGGATTCGCACCCGCTGGAAGAAGGCGCCTTTCCACGGCGCACTGTGTCTTAGTGGATAGCTCTTTTTTCTGTTGTTTCAGGCCTTACGGTCTTCCCAACTCGGTGCTGTCCACGATTCCAACACCGGCCGCTCTCATTTCATCCACTGCGCCTTCCACATCCCCCGGATTCAAATCGACGCCGCGGCAACAATCCCGGACCACGAATGTCGCAAATCCCAGGGCCCGCGCATCCAGCGCGGTGAACTTGATACAGTAGTCGGTGGCCAGTCCCGCCACGAATACCGTGCTCACACCCTTTTGTTTCAGGTAGTCCCCAAGGCCGGTCGCCATGCGATGGCCGTTGTCATAAAACCCGCTGTAGCTGTCAATGCCGGGATCGGTGCCCTTGACGACGACCCTGGCCCAGCGATCTCCGTTCAGACCCGGTGCAAAGTCAGCCCCGGGCGTATTTTGCACACAATGGACCGGCCACAGTGTCTGCTGGAGGCCCCCCAACTCAATGGAGTCTCCTACACGCTTTCCGGGATGGTTGGCGGCAAAGCTCCCGTGATCGTGAGGGTGCCAGTCCCGGGTTGCGACGATCAACTCGAATCTCGTCTGCAGCCGGTTCACCAGGGGTATCACTTCATCTCCGCCGGGAACCGCCAGTGCTCCTCCGGGAATGAAATCATTCTGAATGTCAACCACTATCAAGGCTTCCATGCCGATCGCTCTCCAGGATCATCCTCTCTCTCAGATGGTGAAGCCTCGACTCGAGTCCCACCGGATACCGCCTCGGTCGGGTCAAGCGCTTCAGGGCGGGGTCCAATCGGGCCAACTGCTCTTGAGCCCGTTGTCGACAGCAATCCACCGACTCCGCCTGACGGACCTGCTTTCCATTTCGCCAGACCGGAGCCAGCAGATCCTCACCGCCATCCCATGCAGGAGACCGACGCTCCCGGCGCACCGCGCTTGAGTTCAGCCACACCTGCCTCCTGCCCGGTCCCAAGCGCACGTCATAAATGACATCTCCCGCAAACCTCCCCGCCCTTTGGAACCGGCGGACTTGAAGGATACCCGGAATCGACATCTTGACCGCCTGCTCAGACAGTTTCAGCTTGTAATCCCAGTCTCCCGAGGAACCGCGAACAGCCGCCAGCTTGTAGACTCCGCCCATTGCCGGCTGTCCGTCGGCCGTCACCATCCTGGTTCCGACTCCCCAGACTCCGACGGTCGCCCCCCGTTTCTTGAGAGAGGCGATGAGGTGTTCGTCAAGATCGTTGCTGGCAATGATATCCGCTTCGGTAAAACCCGCCTCGTCCAGGATTTTGCGGGCATCCCGGCTGAGCCGATCCAGGTCTCCCGAATCGAGGCGAATTCCCACCATCTCATGGCCCGATTGTCGCAGTTGCTTCCCTACCCGGACAGCGTTGCGGACCCCCTCCAGAGTGTCATAGGTATCCACCAGGAAGACGCAATTGTTGGGAAGCGCCCTGGCGTATGTTTCGAAAGACTCAAGCTCGTTACCGAAGGCCATGACCCAACTGTGGGCATGAGTTCCCCGGACCGGGATTCCAAAGCGCTTCCCGGCCAGCAGGTTGGACGTGCCGGCGCAGCCGCCGATATAGGCGGCCCGGCTTGCAGAGAGGCCGCCATCGCTTCCCTGCGCCCGTCGCAGACCAAACTCCAGCACCGGATCTCCGGCGGCCGCCAGACACACCCGGGCCGCCTTGGTGGCGATCAGCGACTGAAAGTTGAGGATATTCAGCAGGGTTGTTTCCAGGAGCTGGCATTGAATAATCGGCCCGCGCACCCGCAGCAACGGCTCGTGAGGAAAGACCAGCGCTCCCTCGGGGAAACCGTCAACCTCGCAGGTCAGCTTCAGTCGTCCCAGATATCTCAGAAAGTCCTGTTGAAATATCGGCCGGCCATCGTTACCGGTCAACCTCCCCAGGTAGTCGATTTCCTCGGCGCTGAAAGCGTATCGGTCCAGGTATTCAATGACGCTGGCCAGCCCGCAGGCGATGGAAAAACCACCTCCAAAGGGATTGCTTCGGAAGGTAAGGTTGAAGACGGCTTCCTTCTCCTCCCAACCGGTCTTCCAATAGCCAAAGGCCATGGTCAACTGGTAGAGATCGGTCAGGAGGGCGTACTGACCGCGATCATGCGCCTGGTCGGAACTCAAGATCACTCATCTCCTATTGGGGAAGGCGAGCGAAGCAATAGAGCGTCCGGAGGGTGCGAAGGTAGAGTCGGCTGTCGGCGACCGCCGGCGTGGCGTAACACTCTTCCGCAAGATCGTTGAGCGCCAGAACCTCCCATTGGCCCCCCGCCTTCAAGACCGGGGCCTTCCCGTTCTGGCTGATCAGGTACACCTTGCCGTCCGCGCCAACCGGAGAAGAGTAATAGCGGTCGGTGGCTCCGCTCAGGCGTGCCTGCTTGAGTACTTTCCCGCTATCCGGATCCAGGGTGGTGACGATTCCACCATCCTTGACCAGGTAGAGGACGGATTGGTAGAGGAGCGGCGAAGCAACGTTCGGCAGGGATTTGCGATATCGCCAGAGAATATTGCTGTCGGTCAGGTCTCCGCGTCCTCCATGCCGTATGGCCATCATGTTGTTCTGGGCCTCCAGGCGGGCTCGATAGAATTCCCAATCCAGCGGGCTCAGGAACCGATCCTTGTCCAGGTCGACATTCCGCCAGGTCTTGGCCGGCGTGAATCCCTCGATCTCCTCCAGGGACAATCGACCGTCCCCGTCAGTGTCCCGTTCCGCCAGGACCTGGGCGTGGGAAGGAAGGTCGACGCGAACGGCGCTGTTCCCTCCGGACTCCCAGGCATTGAGGTAGATCCTGTCGCCGTCGATCAGCGGCACCGACTTGAGCTGCCATGCCATGCCCCGCAACCACCAGAGCTTCTCTCCTCGATCCAGCGAGTAGGCGATCAACTGGTAGGATCCCGGCACGATCAGCTCAGGGGGCTCGCCCCTGCGCCGAAATACCGCCGGGGTCGAATAGCCCCGGGTAACCTCGGGCCTTTCCGTCTTCCAGAGCAGCCGCCCGCTTTCCTTGTCCACCGCCATCATGTAGGAGCCGCTGTCCTGGTCACAGATCATGACGACCTTGCCGTCGGCCAGGATCGGCGATGCGCCGTGCCCATTGACGTTGTTCAACGGTCCGACCGGCAATCGCCATCGCTCGCGACCGTCCAACTCGTAGGCAACCAGGCCGAAATCCCCAAAAAATACGACCAGGACCTCTCCATCGGTAACGGGCGTTGGAGAAGCTGCCGAGTTGATCTTGTGGTACCTCTGATCCCGTTCCCTTGCCAGGGAACGCTGCCAGAGGATCCGGCCTGTACCGCGGTCGAGGCCATAGGTGACCAGCGAATCCTCCGAGGCCCCGGTCAGGAACAACCGATCCCCGGCAATCACCGGAGAAGACTCTCCCGGCAGCAGACCGGTCTTCCAGATGACGTTCTCCTCCGGCCCGAAGCGGACCGGGAGATTTCGATCGTCGGAGACACCCATGCCGCCCGGACCTCGAAATCTGGGCCACACCGGGGACTGGGCCCCATCCTCGGCTCCGGCCCCGACCGGCAGAAAACCGGCGGCCAGTCCGGCTAGCAGGACTGCCAGGACATGAACCTCGAACACACGGGTCACGGCATCAGGACCCTGGCGGCGAACTCGTTTTCTAGGCATGGAATCGTGGTCTCCTCGAAAATTTGCAAATGGGTTTACTTCAAGGAACTCGACTGGCGCCGCCGGCTTCCTTCGCGGAATGGAAGTCGTCAGGGCGCCCGGTATCCGGGATTGGCCAAAAAAAGGTGAAGGCCGACGAGGGTCTTGGCGTCGACGATCTTGCCCCGACGGATCAGTTTCTCCAGTTGCTTGGGGGCATAGCGATGGACGGAGAGTTCCTCATCCTCATCTCCGGCCCTTTGGCCGGGTTCCAAGTCTCTGGCCAGAAACAGGTGGAGAAGCTCGCTACAAAATCCCGGCGTCGTATAGAATGCCGCCAACTTCTCCAACCGGCCCGCCGTGAAGCCCACTTCCTCCTCCAGCTCTCTGGCGGCCGTCTGCTCGGGGGACTCTCCAGGGTCGATCTTGCCTGCCGGCAGTTCCAGCAGAGACTGCTGCATCGGATAGCGGAACTGTTCCACCAGGAGGACATCCCCGTTCGAAAGCACCGGCACCACCGCCGCTCCGCCAGGGTGCACAACCACTTCCCGCACCGCCTGCGTTCCGGAGGCCGTGGTGATGCGGTCGACGGTGAGATCGATCACCTTTCCCCGATAAACGGTCTTGCTGTGGTTCAGCCGGTAATGTTGGTTCAGCGCAGCCTCCTGTTGGCGGAACCGTCAGAATTTTTTGGCTTGGGCGGGACTTGCTTGGGGCGGGAGGGAAAAACGGGTTGTTCCGAGGATGCGGGTTGGCGCGGGGAGCAAAAAACCCGAGGCGTAGCTATTGCCCCTCGGCCTTCGGTTGTTCCTCCCTGCTCTTGTCCTGGCTCTTGGCGCCGGCAGACTTGGACTTTGTCTCCGACTCCTCCGAAATCAGCTCGATGATGGCCAACTCGGCTCCATCTCCGGCGCGCGGTCCCAGCTTCAGGATGCGGGTGTAGCCGCCGGGACGATCGGCGTAGCGGGCTGCAATGCTGTCGAAGAGCTTCTGGACGACGGCTGCCTTCAAAAGGAATCGGGCAGCCTGGCGCCTGGCATGCAGCGTCTCTCTCTTGCCAAGAGTGATCATCTTCTCAGCCAGCGGCCTGACCTCCTTGGCCTTTTGAACCGTGGTGGTAATGCGTTCGTGCTCCAACAGCGACGTACACAGATTCCTGAGCAGCGCTCGGCGGTGGGGAGGCGTTCGCCCCAGTTTTCGTCCATGTACACGATGTCTCATCCAACTCCTCCCGAACGACAAATCCTGCCGGAACACACGGCCGGTCCTTACTGTTCTTCGCTCACCGGGGCTTCTACCGGCTGCCCTCGTTCGTCGAGTTCCATACCGAGACCCAGGCCCATGCTGCCCAAAATGTCCTTGATCTCATTCAACGACTTGCGGCCGAAATTCTTGGTCTTGAGCATTTCCGACTCGGTTTTCTGAACCAGTTCCCCAATGGTCTTGATATTGGCGTTCTTCAAACAGTTGTAGGAGCGAACCGAGAGTTCCAGTTCGTCAACCGATTTGGCGAGATTTTCGTTGACCACTTCCACGACCTGATTGGCAGGCTCCTCCTCATCTTCGGCCTGTTCCTCGAAGTTGATGAAGATGGACATGTGGTCTCTGATCAACTTGGCCGCAAGACCCAGGGCGTCCTGGGGAGTGATGCAACCATTGGTCCAGACGTCCAGGGACAGCTTGTCATAGTCGGTCATCTGACCCAACCTGGAGGGTTCAACCGTATAGTTGACCTTCCGGACCGGGGAGTGAACGGAGTCGACGGGGATATAGCCAATCGACAGATCGTCATCGAAATTCCGATCGGCGGAAACGTATCCTCGGCCGTGCTTCAGCCGCATTTCCATCTGCAACCGCCCTCCTTCGCTTACAGTCGCCAAATGGACGGTCTTGTCCAGGATTTCGACATCTCCATCGGTCTGAATATCGGCAGAGGTGACCACCCCCGGAGATTCCGATTCCAAATACAACGTCTTGGGGCCCTCGCCACTGAGCCTGAACGACACCTGCTTGAGATTGAGGATGATATCGGTCGCATCCTCCACGACTCCCGGGATGGGGGAAAACTCGTGCAGGATGCCTTCGATCCTGACCGCCGTAACGGCGGCGCCCTCGATCGAGGACAACAACACCCTACGCAATGCGTTCCCGATCGTGGTCCCAAAGCCCCGCTCGAACGGCTGGGCCGTAAACTGTCCGTAGTGTTGCTCCTGATCCTCGCTGCCGATAGAGAGCCGTTTGGGCTTCTGAAATCCTTTCCACAACATAGGTGATAGACCCTCCCAGGGTTGGAGCCTGCCGGCCAATGGCCTGATTAAGGTCCGAAAGACATCTCCAGGGAAACTTTCGGACGATTGGCTACTTGGAATAAAGTTCTACGATCAAGTGTTCCTGTACGGGCAGATTGACATCGTCTCGGGTAGGAAGGGTAAGCACTTTCCCTGACAGGTTGGAACTATCCAACTCCAGCCAGGCGGGAACCCCACGACTTCCGACCATCTCTACTGAAGTCACGATGCTTGGCACCTTGCGGCTCTTGTCGCGAACCGAAATCGAGTCACCCGGCTTCAGTTGGAAGGACGGAATGTTGACCTTGCGATCGTTGACACGAATATGGCCATGCCCCACCAACTGCCGGCCCTGCGCCCTGGAGGATGCGAATCCCAGGCGGTAGACCGTATTGTCGAGACGCCTCTCCAGCATCCCGAGGAGGTTTTCGCCCGTAACCCCTTTTTGCCGGGATGCCTTTTCGAAATAATTCCGAAACTGACGTTCCATCAATCCGTAGATGCGCTTGACCTTCTGCTTCTCGCGCAGTTGGAGACCGTACCCGATAATCTTGGATCGACGGCTCCTGCCATGCTGTCCGGGAACGAAATTCCTCTTTTCAATGGCGCAGGAGTCCTTGAAGCAGCGGTCCCCCTTGAGGTACAGCTTGATTCCCTCCCGACGACAGAGACGACATACAGAACCGCGATAGGTGGCCAACTTGCTTCTCCTTGCTATGCAGATTTCAATCCGAATCTCCAGTCAAACCGCGACTAGACCCGTCTCTTCTTGGGCGGACGGCAACCGTTGTGAGGAATGGGGGTGACGTCTCGAATCGACTTGACTTCCAAACCCACCGTTTGCAGCGCTCGAATGGCGGATTCGCGCCCTGACCCGGGCCCTTTCACCCGTACGTCCACCGTCTTCATTCCGTGTTCACGAGCGATGTTGCCGGCAGTGATCGAGGCCTGCTGCGCCGCAAAGGGCGTCCCCTTCCGTGACCCCCTGAACCCCAGGGATCCCGCGCTGGACCAGCAAACCAGGTTGCCTCGCGTGTCGGTGATGCTGACGATCGTGTTGTTGAAGGTCGCCTGAACGAAAACGATACCGCTCAAGACGACCTTCTTTTCCTTTCTCCGAAAGACCTTCTTGCGTCCTTTTTTGGACTTGGTCTGAGCCTTGGCCATCACCACCACTCCAATGGGATCAAGATCCCCGTTCTCAAGTCTTGGCTGTCGATTTCTTCTTGCCCGCCACGGCTCCTCGGCGGGGGCCCTTGCGGGTACGACCGTTGGTGTGCGTCCGTTGCCCTCTGACCGGAAGCGACCGTCGATGCCTCAATCCCCGGTAAGAGCTGATCTCCATGAGCCGCTTGATGTTCATGGCGACTTCCTTGCGCAAGTCGCCTTCAACACCGCTCTGTTCCTCGATGATCTGGCGGATGCGGGTAACCTCTTCTTCGGAAAGGTCTCGCACCTTGGTGTCCAGACTGATTCCCGCCAAGTCAAGGATCTTGCGGGATCTTGGCCTGCCGATGCCGTGAATATAGGTCAGACCGACTTCCACCCGCTTTTCGTTCGGTAAATCAATGCCAACGATCCGAGCCACGTCCAATCCTTTCCAGGGAGGAGTACCGGTAACCGTCCGGTCCGACTATCCCTGACGCTGCTTGCACTTGGGGTTGACGCAAATCACCCTTACCACCCCGTGCCGGCGGATGATTTTGCATTTCGGACAAATTTTCTTGACCGATGCTCTGACTTTCATGGCTGACCTACTTGTACCTATAGACGATCCGGCCGCGGCTCAAGTCGTAGGGTGACAACTCCACCGCGACCTTGTCACCCGGCAGGATCCGAATGAAGTTCTTGCGCATTTTCCCGGAGATATGAGCCAGGACCACATGCTTGTTCTCCAACTGAACCCTGAACATGGCATTGGGCAGGGGTTCCAGGACAACCGCCATCACTTCAATGGCATCTTCCTTCGACATTCAGGACCACATCCCTATAGAAGCGCTAAACCCGAACTTCCAAGAATACAACAGGTTAACTACAAATCCAATACTTGACCCGAGTCGAAACCAAACTTGCCGGACACCCCTGGCTCACGCCCGGCGCCCGCGGATCCGACGACCCCGCGGCCCCAGGAACCCATCGTAGTGGCGCATCACCAATTGAGCCTCGATCTGTTGAACCGTGTCCATGGCCACCCCCACCACGATCAACAGGGAGGTCCCACCGAAATAAAACTGCACCCCCATGCCGTTCAAAATCCAGTTGGGCAACCCTTCGAAGTAGCCGCCCACCCAGGGCAGGTTATTAATGTGGAAACCGGTAATCATGAACTCCGGAATGACGGCGATCATGGCCAGGTAGAGCGCTCCTGCAAAGGTGATGCGAGTCAGAATGGTCTCGATATACTCGGCGGTAGCCCTTCCGGGCCGGATTCCCGGAATGAATCCTCCGTACTTCCTCATATTGCCGGCGACTTCCGTCGGGTTGAAGACGATGGAGGTGTAAAAGTAGCAAAAGAAAATAATGAAGGTGACGTACAGGAGATTGTATAGAGGCTCTCCAAATCCGAGGGCATCGGTGAGGCTTCTGAAAAAACGACTGTCCTCGAACATCAGGCCGAAGGTTTGAGGAAAGGTGAGTATGGAAGAAGCAAAGATTACGGGAATCACTCCCCCGACATTCACTTTCAGGGGAAGGTGGGTCGACTGCCCCCCCATGACCCTGCGTCCCACCACGCGCTTGGCGTACTGAACCGGTATCCGCCTTTGAGCCCTCTCCACCAACACGATGAATCCGACCACCACCACCATGATGGACAGCAGCACCATGACGAACAGCGGGGACCATTGCTGCTGCACCAGCCGGGTAAAGATCTCATGGCCGGCGCTGGGCAAGCCGCTCACAATTCCGGCAAAGATGATCAGGGACATTCCATTTCCGATGCCCCTTTCGGTGATCCTTTCTCCCAGCCACATGATAAAGGCAGTTCCAGTAGTCTGGGTCAGCATGGTCATGAACACGAATCCAAAACCGGGGTTCAGAACCACTTGAGTCCCGCCCTCGGCAGGCATTCCCTGCAAAAAGGACGCAATGCCGAACGACTGCACCAGACTGAGGATCACCGTCAGATATCGGGTGTACTGGGTAATCTTCTTGCGGCCGAGTTCTCCTTCCTTGGACAGTCTCTCCAGATAGGGCCAGACAACGGTCATCAACTGCAGGATGATCGAGGACGTAATGTAGGGGGTAATGCCAAGGGCGAAGATGGTGAAGTTGCCGAAATTGCCGCCGGAGAACAGATCCAGAAAACCCAGAACCGTTCCCTGGTTGCGGTCGAAAATCTCACGCAGGGCCTCGGTGTTGATCCCGGGGGTGGGGATGAAAGCCCCGATCCTGTAAACGGCCAGAATGCCCAAGGTAAAGAGGATCCTCTTCCTCAGGTCATTCATATTCCAGATGTTGCGGAGGCTTTCGATCACTTGATTTCTTCGACGGCCCCCCCGGCCCGGCTGATCTTGTCCCTTGCGCTCTGACTGAAGAAGTGTGCCGACACCTTCAGCGCTTTCGACACCTCGCCTCGACCCAGAATCTTCACTCCATCCTTGACCTTCTTGATGATTCCCCGTTTGACCAGGACGTCCGGGGACACCGAGGACCCGGCCCTGAACACCTGGAGCTGCCCCACATTCACCACCACGATCTGTTTCCTGAAGATGTTAGTGAAACCGCGCTTCGGCAAACGGCGGTGCAGGGGCATCTGCCCGCCCTCGAATCCTCGCTTGGCCCGTGCACCGGAACGAGACTTCTGTCCCTTGCTTCCCCGGCCTGCTGTTTTTCCCAGTCCGGTTCCGCGTCCGATTCCCCGGCGCCGGCGGTTCCGGGTGGAACCCGGGGAAGGCTTCAGGTCGTGAAGTTCAATCATGGTGCAGCAACCTCACAATAGTGGAGAGTGGAGAGTGGAGAGTGAAGAGTGAAGAGTTGTGATTTGATCGACACGTTGAGCATCCTGAAAATCTCGGAGCATCCCTTCTTCAAACTTCACACTTTAAACTTCAAACTTCAGTCTCCACTTCCAAAAGATGGCGAATCTTGAAGATCATGCCTCGAATTTCCGGAGTGTCGGGTCGGGCAACCGTCTGGTTCAGCCGTTTGAATCCCAAACCCCGAATCACCTGCTTTTGCCGGGTTGAGCATCCAATGCCGCTCTTGACCAGCTTAATCTTCAGAGGCATCTTCTGCGTTTTCTTGGGGTTGTTCTGTCTCATCATGCCCTTGCGGCTCCGGCGCCTGCAATATTTCCTCAGGCGACTTTCCTCTCAAACGAGCAACATCTCTAACGTCCCTGAGTTGCTGGAGGCCCTCAATGGTAGCCTTCACCACATTGTGAGGGTTGGCGCTCCCCAGAGACTTGGTCAGCACATTCTGAATTCCTGCCGACTGAATCACGGCTCTCACCGGTCCGCCGGCAATAACGCCGGTTCCATCGGGAGCCGGTTTCAGCAGCACACGGCCCGCGCCGAATCGACCGACTACCAGGTGAGGAATGGTAGTGCCCTTCATGGGGACACGGATCAGGTTCTTCTTGGCCGCTTCGGTCGCCTTGCGAATGGCCGAGGGAACTTCCTTGGCTTTTCCGTTACCGTAGCCCACTCTGCCGTTCTCGTCTCCGACCACCACCAGGGCACTGAAACTCAGGTTCTTGCCGCCCTTGACCACCTTGGTGACGCGATTGATCGAAACCACCTAGTCTTTGAATTGGGATTCACTCGAATCGATTTTGGCCTCCAAATGCCCTCCTTGGGTCACCATGCGGCAATAACAATACAGGTGCGTCCTGGCGAGAAATGCGGGCTAAAACTCCAGGCCGCCCTTTCGAGCCGCATCCGCCAATGCCTTCACCCGGCCGTGAAAGACGTATCCCCCGCGGTCGTAGACCACTCGCTTGATCCCCAGTTGGGCGGCTCGTTCCGCAATCCGGCTGCCCACCACCCTGGCCGCGGCCAGGTTGCCGCCGTTCCGGTTTTCCGGGCGAATCTCCTTGTCGACGGTGGAGGCGGAGGCCAGGGTGCGGCCCTGGTCGTCATCGATGACCTGGGCGTAAATGTGACTGGCCGAGCGAAATACGGCGAGCCGAGGCCGTTCGCCCGAGCCTCTGATCTTCTTGCGCACCCGCGCGTGGATGCGTTTGCGAATGTGACTTCTGGAAATCCGTTTAGCCATCTATCTATTCTTGGGCGGCCTCGGCAGTCGGCTCCGCCGCTACTTGGCACCCGTCTTGCCGACTTTCTTCTTGAGCTTCTCTCCCGTATAACGAATTCCCTTGTTCTTGTAGGGATCGGGCTTGCGCAAAGACCGGATGTCGGCGGCGGTCTGACCTACTTTCTGCTTGTCCACTCCCGAGACGATCAGGTGTGTCTGTCGTTCCACCTCAACATTGATCCCCTCGGGGATCGGAAAGTCGACGGGGTGGGAATACCCCAGACTGAAGACGACCGACTTCCCCTTGTGCTCAGCCCTGTAGCCGATGCCCACGATGTCGAGTTCCTTCCTGAATCCCTGGCTCACCCCGGCAACGGCGTTGGCCAACAAACTCCGGGCCAATCCGTGGAGTGCCTTCTGCTGCCTGGAATCCGAGGATCGGGTGGCGACCACCCCTTTCTCGGTCCGTTCAAAACGAATTCCCTCCGGCACCACGCTTGTCATTTGCCCCTTGGGCCCCTGAATGCGGACCTGGTCGTCCCCGATGCTCACCTCGGTGCCCTTCGGAATTGAAATGATCTGTCTTCCGACTCGTGACATGGCTGAACGTCCGCTTCAGGTTCCGAAAAGCACCTACCAGATGTAACAGAGCACCTCTCCGCCAACCCCTTCCCGGCGGGCCCGGTTCCCGGTGATCACTCCCTTGGGGGTCGTGAGGATGCTGATCCCCAGATTCCCAAGTACCGAGGGAATCCTGCGCTTGGAAGCGTACACCCGGCAACCCGGCCTGGATATCCGCTGCAATCCCGAAATCACCCGCTCGCCTCTGGGACCGTAACGGAGATAGATTCGCAAGAACCGCTTGCTGCCCTCGTCAATGGTCTTGAAGCTGGCGATATACCCTTCCTCCTTCAGAATCCGGGTCATTTCCGTCAGCAGGCGGGAGCAGGGAATGTCGACCTTCTGGTGCTTGGCCTGCAAGGCGTTGCGAATGAGGGTGAGATAGTTGGCGACAGGGTCAGTTAAGCTCATTCTTCATCAGGCTCCAAAAAAGCGGCCCGGTTGGCCCACCGGATCGCGGACAGTATCGGGTTCACCAGCTTGACTTGATGACTCCCGGAAGTTCCCCTCTCAAGGCCAACTGACGAAAGCAGAGGCGACACAACTGGAACTTGCGCAAATAACCGCGCGATCGACCACAGAGTCTGCAGCGGTTGTATCGCCGGACCTTGAACTTGGGCTTTTTTTTGGCCTTGGCTATTAGAGCGATTCTGGCCATGAATTCAACCTCATCGTCGAAATGGGAGCCCCAAGAGACCCAACAAGCTTCTGGCTTCATCGTCGGTCTTGGCGCTGGTTACCATGCAAACATTCATTCCCTTGATTTTGCCGACCTTGGAGTAGTCAATCTCCGGGAACACCAACTGATCCCGCAATCCCAGCGTATAGTTCCCGCGCCCGTCGAAAGACCTGGTGGAAAGCCCTCGGAAGTCTCGGACCCTGGGGAGTGCGATGTTGATCAGACGATCGAAAAACTCGTACATGCGGCCGGAACGAAGCGTGACCGAGCACGCGATTGCCATTCCCTGCCGCAGCTTGAATGAAGCGATCGACTTTCGGGCTCGGTTGATGACGGGCCTTTGTCCGGTGATCGCTCCCAGTTCGTCCATGGCCGAATCCAGCAGCTTGGGGTTCTGGATCGCTTCCCCCAGGCCGATGTTGACCACGATTTTTTCCAGCTTGGGCACCGCCATCACGTTGCCGTAGCCAAACTCCTTCTGCAGAGCCGGCATGATCTCCTTCTGATAGCGGTCCTTGAGTCGGCTCATGAAATCTTCTTCTCCAGCAGGCCCGCCCCCGGGAGTCAGCGATCCAGCGAGGCCTCGCACTTGCGACAAATCCGGATCTTCTTTCCATCGGCCAGAACCTGGTGGCCGATCCGGGTCGGCTGTCCGCAGGCTCCGCAAACGACCATTACGTTGGAGATGTGGATGGGGCCTTCCCTTTCCACAATCCCGCCCTTCAGATTTCGGCTGGGGTTGGGACGGGTGTGGCGCTTGACCATATTGATTCCTTCCACAACCACCCGCTGCTTGCCGCGGATCACGCGCAACACGCGACCGACTTCCTTGACGTCCTTTCCGGCAAGGATCTTGACCTGGTCGTTTCTCCGGATGTCGATTCGACTGGGACGCCCCATATCAGATCACCTCCGGCGCCAGGGACACGATCTTCAGGAATCGCTTGTCACGCAGCTCCCGGGCAACCGGTCCAAAGACACGGGTTCCCACCGGCTCTCCCTGGTCGTTGATCAGCACGGCAGCGTTCTGGTCGAAGCGAATGTAGGAACCATCCCGTCGGCGGGTCTCCTTGCGCGCCCTCACAATCACTGCCTTGACGACCCTCCCCTTCTTGACATTGCCATCGGGAGTCACATCCTTGACGGCAGCCGTAACCACATCTCCCAAGGCGGCCTTGGCCCCCGTGGAACCGCCCAACGGCAAAATGCAGGCGAGCCTGCGGGCGCCCGAATTGTCGGCGACCTCCAGGATGGTTCCCATTTGAATCACGGTGCAATCTCTCCGTTTACCGGCTCAGGCGCCAGTCCGCCGACGCTCAGCCGGCCTTGGTGATGATGCGGGATACCCGCCACCGCTTGCGTTTGCTGGTGGGGCGGGTCTCCACGATGGCAACCCGATCGCCGACACCACAGGCGTTCTGCTCGTCATGAGCCAGAAAGCTGGAAGTCCTGGTGACAATGCGCCGGTAAAGAGGATGGGGCACCCGGCGCTCCACCGAAACCACCACGGTCTTGTCCATCCCGTCGCTCTTGACGATCCCTACCTTGGCGTTCCTTCGACCTGCTTTCTCTCCGCTGCCCATGGCCTTGCGCTCCTGATCCCGGATGGGACTCGTGTCCTCTATCCTGCATCTCTTTGCTGCTGCAGTTGGCGCTCCCGTCGTATTGTCTTGATCCGCGCCACGTCCTTCTTCAACTGCTGCAGCTTGTGCGTCCCCTCCGCCTGGCCCATCGCCAGTTGCAATCGCAGTCGAAAGATCTGCTCGGCCATGTCGTTTTCCTGGCTGACCAGTTCTTCCTCCGAGAATTCCCTGATCTGCTCGGGCGTCATGCCTCGCCCCCCGCATTGGGC
The DNA here is from genome assembly GCA_022821775.1 of Acidobacteriota bacterium. GTDB lineage: Bacteria > Acidobacteriota > Terriglobia > Versatilivoradales > Versatilivoraceae > Versatilivorator. Next base: position 5,036 of record JAJECY010000150.1, on the reverse strand, counting down.
CTGTAGACGAACTTGGTCTTGGCCGGCAATTTGTTGGAGGCCAAACGCATGGCTTCCCGCGCCACATCCCGGTCCACGCCTTCCATCTCGAAGATGACCTTCCCCGGGCGGACCACGGCGACCCAATACTCGGGGGATCCCTTGCCTTTTCCCATGCGAGTTTCTGCCGGCTTCTTGGTCACGGGCTTGTCCGGGAACAGGCGAATCCAGATTTTTCCGCCGCGCCTGACGGCACGGGTCATGGCGATACGGGCCGCTTCGATCTGCCGGTCGGTAATCCAGGCGGGCTCCAGCACCTTCAGTCCATAGTCTCCGAAGGCGATTTCCGAGCCGCGCCAGGCCTTGCCGCAGTTGCGCCCACGCTGCTGCTTGCGAAATTTGACCTTCTTGGGCATTAACATTTCAGATCCCCACCTGGTTGATCAGAGCTTGGCGCCAATCTCCGAAGCCTTTTTCGTCACCGGAAAGAGGTCCCCCTTGTAAATCCAGACCTTGACGCCAATCAATCCGTAAGTGGTAAAGGACTCGGCGAAGCCATAATCGATGTCGGCCCGCAGCGTATGGAGCGGAAGTCGACCCTGGAGGTACCACTCGGTTCGCGCGATTTCAGCTCCGTTCAGACGTCCCGCGCAACAGACCCGGATGCCCTTGGCGTTGACTTTGAGGGCGGAGTCCACGGCCTTCCGCATGGCCCGCCGAAATGCGATCCGCTTTTGCAGTTGAAGCGCAATGGATTCGGCGACCAGTTGAGCCTCGAGTTCCGGGCGATGAATCTCATTGATGTTGATGAAAACTTCCCGATTGGTCCTCTGCTGCAAATCCACCTTGAGTTTGTCGATCTCGGAACCCTTGCGGCCGATGATGATTCCGGGCCGGGAGGTGTAAATGGTGACTCGAATCTTGTTGCCGGGCCGCTCGATCTCAATGTTGGAGACTCCGGCGTGCCCCAACTGCTTCTTGAGTTCCTTCTTCAGGCGCAGGTCTTCGTGCAACAACGTCCCATAGTCCTTCTTTGCGTACCAGCGGGAACGCCAGGTTTTGTTGTATCCCAAGCGAAGACCAAAGGGATGTACTTTCTGTCCCACGCGCCCCTCCCTATCTATTCGTCCGACACATGAATCGAGATGTGGCTCATCCGCCGCTGGTAGCGCAACGCCCGCCCCATGGGAGCCGGACGCATCCGCTTCATCCGCGGTCCCTCGTTGACGTACGCCTTGCTCACCGACAACCGGTCCACATCGGTGGCCTCGTCTTTCTGTTCCGCATTGGCGATGGCCGACTTCAGGACCTTGGTAACCTGCGTGGCTGCCCTCTTCTTGGTAAAGCGCAGAATGTCCAGCGCTTTCGAAACATTTTGCCCCCGGATCAGGTCGACAACCAACCGGACCTTTTGCGGCGAGCTGCGGATGAACTTCGCGGTAGCAAATGCTTCCATCAGATTTGAGCTCCAGGCGGGCCTCTCAGGCCTCAGGACCGCGATGCCGTCTTCTCGGAGGACTTGGAGCTGTGCCCCCTGAAAAGGCGGCTGGGAGAGAATTCTCCCAATTTGTGTCCCACCATATTTTCAGTTACAAAGACCGGAATGAACTTCTTGCCGTTGTGTACCGCGAAAGTGTGGCCGACCATGTCGGGAATGATGGTGGACCTGCGCGACCAGGTCTTGATCACTCTTTTCTCGAACCGCTTGTTCATCCCGTCCACCAACCTGGCCAGGCTGCGGTCCACAAAAGGTCCCTTTTTTACGGATCGGGCCATCTCTCCACCTCCCGGAGGTCCCGCTACTTGCCCCTTCGCTTCACCACGAACGAATCGGTTCTCTTGTTGTTTCGGGTCCTGAATCCCCTGGTTGGCTGCCCCCAGGGCGTCACCGGATGGCGCCCTCCGGAGGTCCGTCCCTCACCGCCACCGTGGGGATGGTCGACCGGATTCATGGCCACGCCGCGCACGGTCGGCCGACGTCCCAGCCACCGATGTTTTCCGGCCTTGCCCAGGCTGACGTTGCTATGGTCGGTATTGCCCACCTGCCCGACCGTCGCCAGACATTCGAGATGGACCCTTCTGACCTCGCCGGACGGCATCTTCACCTGGGCGTAGGCGCCCTCCTTGGCAACCAGTTGAGCCGCACTCCCGGCCGAACGGGCCATTTGGGCTCCCCCGCCCTTGCGCAACTCGATGTTGTGGATGGTGGTTCCCAGCGGGATATTCTTCAGAGGCAGCGCATTGCCAACCAGAATGTCGGCGTCCGGGCCGGAAACGACCGTAGCTCCCACCTCGAGGCCCACCGGATGAATGATGTAGCGCTTCTCCCCATCCCTGTAGTGAAGCAATGCAATTCGGGCCGATCGGTTGGGGTCGTATTCCACCGCGGCTACCTTGGCCGGCACGCCGAATTTGTTGCGCTTGAAGTCGATGTGGCGATAGAGCCTCTTGTGCCCTCCCCCTCGATGGCGCACGGTCATGCGACCCAGGTTGTTACGGCCCCCGGTCCTGGACTTGCCTGTGGTCAGGCTCTTCTTCGGACGCTTTCGGCTGAGTCCCTCGGACGTCGTCACCGAGGTAAACCGCAGCGAGGGGGTAAAGGGTCTGAAGGATTTAAGGCCCATGGCTAGGTAGTGGATAGTGAAGAGTGAAGAGTGGTTAGTTTTGGGAACAAGACCGCACCGTATGCCATCGTTAAGCTCGTATCAAGAATGGTTGCTTTCTCCACTCTCCACTCCCCACTCTTCACTCTTCACTAAGTAATGTCCGCATATTCAATCATTTTTTCGCCCGGCTTCAACTTGACGAAAGCCTTCTTCCAATCGGGCCGCCGCCCGACATAGCGTCCCTGGCGTCGTTCCTTGCCCTTGAAGCCGGCCGTATTGACCGAAGCCACCTTGACGTTGAATAGCTTCTCTACAGCTTGCTTCACCTGGTGCTTATTGGCCCGAGCAGACACTTCAAAGCACAGATACCTGTGGTCTTCCTTCAGGCCCAAGGCCTTCTCGGTGATGATCGGGCGCTTCACGATCGAGGCCGGATTCACGCTTGCAGACCCTCCTGAAGTCTCTCAATGGCCGTCCTGGAGAAGAGAACGCTCCTGGAATTCAGCAAATCGTAGACGGTAACCCCACGACTGGATACGACTTTCACTTCCGGCAGATTGCCGGAGGCGCGGGCCAGGTTTTCATTGTCCCCATTGTCCACGATGAGGAGCTTTCTCCGCGTCGCCAGTTTCCGCAGCACCTGGTCCAACTCCCTGGTCTTGTGGTTGGGCAAGGAAAAATCGGCGACCACCCTGATGCAGTTGGAGGCAAGCCTGTCGCTCAGGGCCGAGCGCATCGCACCCTGCAACATTTTCCTGGGAAGGTGAAAGGCGTACGACCTGGGCTTCGGCCCATGGGCCACGCCACCCTTTCTCCAGAGTGGATTGCGGGAGCTTCCAACCCGGGCTCTTCCGGTACCCTTCTGGCGCCAGGGTTTTCTGCCCCCGCCACGCACCTGAGCGCGGGTCTTGGTGGCGTGAGTTCCCTGTCTGAGGCTGTCGCGGTAGTGTTTCACCGCCAGATAGAGCAGGCTCCTATTGACTTCGACCGAAAAAACCGTGTCGTGGAGATCGAGTTGACCAACCACCTCATTCTCCAGATTCACAACATCAAGCGTTGCCACGACCCGCTCCATTGGCCGGCCGCCAAGCCGGTCCACCAGCTCTATTGCCGGTTTCTGCGAACGATCAAATAGTCCCCGTTGGCGCCGGGAACAGCTCCCTTGACGATCAGCAGGTTCTTTTCCGCATCCACGCGCACGACTTTCAACCCTTTTACCGTTACTTGCCGCTGCCCCATGTGACCGGCGCCCTTCATGCCCTTGAGGACACGGGAGGGGAATGCCGAAGCGCCGATCGATCCCGGGGCACGATGAAACATGGATCCATGGCTGGCCACGCCCCCACTGAAATTGTGCCGCTTCATCACCCCGGCGAATCCCTTGCCCTTGCTGACTCCGGTCACGTCCACTTCGTCGCTGTCGCTAAACTGGTCCACCAGCACTTTGGATCCCACTGCCGTATCTTCGACGCCGTCGGACAAACGCAATTCCCTCAGGAAGCGAACCGGGCCGGCCTTGGCCTTCTTGAAATGGCCCCGCATGGGTCGACCGACTCGCTTGGGCGGTGGTAACTCGATCAACCCCAGTTGCACGGCGTCATAGCCCTCCCGATCGGCCGTCTTTTTCTGCACGACCACGCAAGGACCGGCCTGAATCACGGTGGCGGGAACAACGCGCCCCCCGTCTTCAAACAACTGGGTCATCCCGATCTTTACACCCAGAATGCCATTCACCATGGGTGAAGCTCCCGGTCACTGGCTGCAGGAACCGGATTTCGTGCCGGACCCGGGCTGCACGGGCCGACAAAATCCTCCACTCTCACTTGTGCTCCTTGCCATATGCCTTGATCTCTACGTCAACCCCTGCCGGCAGATCGAGCTTCATCAAGGCATCGATGGTCTGCGGGGTGGGCTCCAGAATATCCAGAAGCCGCTTGTGGGTCCGTATCTCGAATTGTTCGCGCGACTTCTTGTCCACGTGAGGGGACCGGAGGACGCAGTATTTGTTCTTGGCCGTGGGAAGCGGGATCGGCCCGGCAATTCGAGCCCCGGTTCGGCGAGCCGTATCCACGATCTCTCCGGCGGATTGATCCAGAATCCGGTAGTCAAAGGCTTTCAATCGGATGCGTATCTTTTCGTTCAGCATCTATGGCTCTCATTCGCGGAGGCAACCGGTTCAAGGAAGTTGGGCGCTCCTATTCCAGTATCTCGGTTATGGTGCCGGCCCCCACCGTTCGCCCTCCCTCCCAGATCGCAAACCTCAGCCCCTTCTCCATCGCGATCGGCGTGATCAACTCGATCTCCAGGCTTACGTTGTCTCCCGGCATCACCATCTCCGTCCCTTCTCCCAAACTCGCCACCCCCGTCACATCCGTCGTCCGAAAATAAAACTGCGGCCGGTACCCCGTGAAAAACGGCGTGTGCCGTCCCCCCTCCTCCTTCGTCAATATG
>JAJECY010000110.1 GCA_022821775.1 Acidobacteriota bacterium | reverse complement strand
GATGCAACTGGCTGACAATGACACGCTCGGTGCCATTGATCACGAAGGTTCCATTCTCGGTCATCAACGGAATCTCACCGAAGTAGACCTCCTGCTCCTTGATGTCCCGAATGGCTTTGCCTCCCGAATCGGGATCCTTGTCGTAAATCGTCAGCCGGATGGTCACTTTCAGCGGCGCGGCATAGGTCATTCCCCGTTCCTGGCACTCGGCCACGTCGTACTTCAGATTGAGGCTGACGGGATCGCCGCAGTCGTCGCAAAACTTGGCCGCATTGCGATTGTAGGTTCCGCATTTGGCGCAGACGATGTCTTCGACGGAGAAGGGGTTGGTCACGATATCCGCGCCGCAGGATTGGCACTCGGTTCTCAAATGCTGCAATCCCTTGAGTAGACCGCACTTGCATTCCCAGTTGCCGATCGAGTAGTCCACAAACTCCAGCGAGGAGACACCCCGAAAGTCGCTGATGGGAAACACGGAATTGAACACGGCTTGCAGACCGATATCCTCACGCTCATTGGGCAGCAGGCTCATTTGAAGGAATCGCTCATACGATTTCCTTTGAACCTCAATGAGGTTGGGAATCTGAATGGAAGTGAGGATCTTGGAGAAGTTCACTCGCTCCCTGGAATGTCCGTTTGAAGCAGTGCCCATTGGCTTGACTCCTTCAGATTGCGTAGAAAGCGATCGGCCTGGGTTCTTTACCCAGCGACCCGGTCACGTATGCAGGCCATCGCTCGGCCTGCCCCCCGGACGACGTAAAAGAGTCCGGCTTGCCTTCGAGTCTGCCGTGTCCGGGCATCGGATTCCCGGACACACCTGCAGATCGAATTGTGGGTTTGGAAATTCGAATTAGGGGAATCGTGGCTCTCAAGCTATTTCAGTTCGACGGCAGCTCCGGCTTCCTCAAACTTCTTCTTGAGGGCTTCCGCCTCGTCCTTGGGAATGCCTTCCCTGACGGGCTTGGGAGCGCTGTCTACCAGGTCCTTGGCCTCCTTGAGACCGAGACTGGTCACTTCGCGAACCACTTTGATGGTATTGATCTTCTTGCCGTCGCCGAAACCAGTGAGAATCACGCTGAATTCCGTCTGCTCCTCAACCTCCTCCGCTGCCGGACCGGCCGGTCCGGCCACGGCCACGGGAGCGGCGGCAGCCGCGGATACCCCAAACCGGTCCTCCAAACCCTTGACGAGCTCGGAGGCTTCCAGCAACGTCAACTGTTGAATCTCGTCGAGTAACTTCTGAATCTTCTCCGACATCGACTCCTCCTCTTGCAGGGTAACGAATTTCTACTCCGGAAATTTCTTTTCCTTGCCGGCCTCTTCCATCACCACGGCCAGGTTTCTGGGTACCGCCTGAACCACGCTGGCCAATCTCTGGGCTCCTGCGTTGAGAAGAAACATCAACTTGGAGATCAGCTCCTCCTTGCTCGGCAAATTGGCGATATGGTTCAGATCAGCCAGATCGATGACCCGGCCTTCCACCACACCTGCCTTGAATACCAGGCGGGGGTGGGCCTTGGCATAGGTCGTGACAGCCTTGGCCAGGGATACAGGGTCTTCAGCGTTGTAGGCAACCGCACTGGACCCGGTGAACTGGTCCTTGATGGGCTCCAGGGCAGTCCCTTCGGCAGCCCGCTTGGCCAGCGTGTTCTTGACTACCCGGTACCTGGAACCGGTAGCTCGAATGGCCCGGCGCAGCTCGGTGTCCTGTCCCACGGTCAGTCCCTGAAATCCTGCCAGCAGCAGGTTCCTGGCATCCCCGAACTCCTTCCGCAGGTTTCCGATTTCTTTTTCCTTGTCGTCGCGACGCACGGTTGAATCCTCCGAAAGGGTTACTTGTCCAGCGATGTCAGTTCCACGGCAATCCCCGGGCCCATGCTCGAGCACACGAAAACGCTGCGCAGGTACTTGCCCTTGGCCGCGGACGGCTTTGCCTTCATCACGGATTCGATCAGTGTCCGCGCATTTTCCAGGAGTTTGTCGCCGTCAAAGGACACCTTCCCCAGGGGCGTGTGGATTATGGCCGTTTTGTCGACCCGAAACTCGACTTTTCCAGCCTTGATTTCCTTCACCGCGCTGCCCACGTCGAAGGTAACGGTTCCCGTCTTGGGATTCGGCATCAAGCCCTTGGGGCCCAGAATCCTGCCAAGCCTTCCGAGGAATTTCATCATGTCGGGGGTGGCCACCAGCGCTTCAAAGTCCAGCCAGCCACCCTGGATCCTGCCCACCAATTCTTCGCCCCCCACGTGCTCGGCCCCGGCCTGTTCGGCTTCCCTCTGCTTTTCTCCACTGGCGATCACGCAGACCTTCTTGCTCTTCCCCAAACCGTGGGGCAAGACCACCGTTCCACGCACCATCTGGTCGGCGTGCCTGGGATCGACTCCCAGGCGCAGGGAGATTTCAACCGTCTCGTCAAACTTGGCGGAGGACAGTTTCTGCACCAGCGGAAGAGCCGCCTGCAGAGGATAGGCCTGCCCTTGAATCTCTTCCCTGGCCCGGGCCATGCGTTTACTCGTCTTCACCATTGGGACTCCTCAGTTAACCACCTCGATCCCCATGCTGCGGGCCGTTCCCTTCACAATGGCGACCGCCCCGGCCAGATCATGGGCATTGAGATCCGGCATCTTTTGCTTGGCTATCTCTTCCACCTGATCCTCGGTGACCCTGCCCACCTTGTTCCGGTTGGGAGCGCCGGACCCCTTGGCAATTCCGGCCAGGCGCTTCAGAAGCACGGCTGCCGGCGGGGTTTTGGTAATAAACGAGTAGGAGCGATCCGCGAACACCGTAATCACGACGGGAATGATGAGGCCCTCCTGATCCTTCTTGGAGGTCTTGGCATTGAAGGCCTTGCAGAAGTCCATGATGTTGACTCCGTGCTGGCCCAATGCCGGACCCACCGGGGGAGCCGGAGTCGCCTTGGCGGCAGGAATCTGCAGCTTGATGTTTCCGATCACCTTTTTTGCCATCAAGACCTCCGAGGGCGACTGACGCCGATCCCGAACGGATTGTGCTCCCACAACCGGGAGCCGACTCCCGGTGAGAAATGCCTGCTACGACTTTTCGACCTGCAGGTAATCCAGCTCCACCGGCGTCTGGCGTCCAAAGATGGTGACGTTGACCTTGAGAGTGTTCCGGTCTTCGTTCAACTCCTCCACCGTCCCGGTGAAGTTGCTGAAGGGACCGTCGATGATCTTGACGGTCTCGCCGTGCTCAAAGCTCAACTCGACTTTGGGTTTCTCCGCTGTTGCTTCGGCGTGGTAGATGATCTGGTCGACTTCCTGCTGGCTCAGCGGCGAAGGAATCTGTCCCGAACCGACAAAGCCGGTGACCCTGGGAGTATTCTTGACGACATGCCAGGCCTGATCCGTCATTTCCATTTCAACCAGCACGTAACCCGGAAAGGTTATCTTTTTGCTGGTGACACGCTTGCCGCCCTTCATTTCGACGACGTCCTCCTCGGGAACCAGGGGGTCGCCGAACTCCTCCTGCATGCCGAAGGCTTCAACCCGGCTCTTCAGACTCTCGGCTACCTTGCGCTCGAATCCGGAATAAGTGTGAATGATGTACCACTGCTTGGCCATTCCACGTGCCTCCTGAAGAGCTGGCCCTTTCCAAAAAACTCAATCGCAACAACCACTAGCGGCCGGCCAACCAGCCATACAAACCCTGAACCCCGAACTGCAGGATGGTATCGACCAGACCCAGATAAATTCCAAAGAAAAAGACCGCGCAAAGGACAACAATGGTGGTCCCGTAAACTTCCTTTCGCCCCGGCCAGGAGACCTTTCGCATCTCCATTTTGACGTCGCCAAAGAACTGATTGATCCTGGAAACCTTCAACGATTCCAACAAGGCGCCACCTCCATGACCGGCACGATCGCGAAATTCATAGAGAAAGGATGGCAGGCCAGGAGGGATTCGAACCCCCAACATCCGGTTTTGGAGACCGGCGCTCTACCAGTTCGAGCTACTGGCCTGCAGCGAGAACCAAACAGCAAAAACTACCTTGTCACTGCGATCTCCAGCCCGCATTATCGAGTCTCTCGATGGACCTTGTGGGCTCGGCAGGCACGACAGAACTTCTTGATCTCCAGGCGTGCGGGAGTCTTTTTCTTGTTCTTGGTTGTCGAATAGTTTCTTTTCTTGCAGGTGACGCACTGCAGAGTAACAATGTCTCGCATCGGCTTGGCCTTCCGCTCCCGGCAACGGGTTCAAGGAAGTTGGGCGCTCCTATTCCAGTATCTCGGTTATGGTGCCGGCCCCCACCGTTCGCCCTCCCTCCCGGATCGCAAACCTCAGCCCCTTCTCCATCGCGATCGGCGTGATCAACTCGATCTCCAGGCTCACGTTGTCTCCCGGCATCACCATCTCCGTCCCTTCTCCCAAACTCGCCACCCCCGTCACATCCGTCGTCCGAAAATAAAACTGCGGCCGGTACCCCGTGAAAAACGGCGTGTGCCGTCCCCCCTCCTCCTTCGTCAATATG
>JAJECY010000261.1 GCA_022821775.1 Acidobacteriota bacterium | reverse complement strand
CTGGAACAGATCGTTCCACTTCGCACCGCGGCGCAGGAACGAGAGCTTTGCGGCGTCACTCGCACGGCACGAACGCTATCTTGCCCAGATGCTGGACCTGAGGCCCGGAATGGTGGCGCTCGATCTTGGCTGTGGGATCGGTGGGCCGCTACTCCAGATTGCGGGCCTTACCGAGGCGCGGATCGTAGGCGTGACCATCAGCAGATACCAGCTTGAGCGTGCCCGCAAGTATACGGAGGAGGTGGGCCTCAGCCACTTGGCGGACTATGTTGAGTGCGACTTCATGAAGATGGATTTTACGGACAATGCGTTCGACGCAGTCTTCTCCATCGAGACCACCTGCTGCGCGCCCGATAAGGTCGGAGTTTTTGGCGAAGCCTTCCGGGTTCTCAAGCCCGGAGGGCACTTCGGAACGTACGAATATTGTCTCACTGACCGCTTCGACCCGGAAGATGCAAACCATACTCGCCTCAAGGCCGACCTCGAACTCGGGGGCGGCCTGCCTGACATTGCCTATCCGCACGAGGTCGACGACGCGCTACGGGAGGTCGGCTTTGAGCTGTTGGAAGGGCGTGACCTTGCCGTAGAGGATCCGCTGAGCATCCCCTGGTATCAACCGCTTGCCGGTTCTGTGCTGTCCCCCGCCACCTTTCGCAGCTCGAGGTCGGGGCGCGTGGTGACGCATGGCGCGGTCTGGATGCTGGAGAAACTCGGAGTCGTGCCGCAAGGTACCCTGCGGGTGTCGAAACTTCTCAACATGGCTGCGTCGGCGTTCGCCGAAGCCGGCCGGCTGGGGATCTTCACGCCGATGTATTTCGCACTCGCCCGGAAGCCCGTGCAGTCCTGATCCAGCCGTTGAACCGTCCAAGCAGGCCGAGGGCGGAACTTGCCTGAGATCGAACACCAGGGAAGATTGCTGTGGCCGCCTGCGCGGCTGGAGGGGATGGGGGTGCGGGTTCCACGGGATTACGCCCACGGCCAAGTGCTGTCGCGGCTTCGCCGCTCGACTCGAGCCCCCGGGCTGGCACCTGGGAGTTTCCTTGAGTTGTTCTTCGTGCCCCTTCGTGGATATCTCGTTTTCTCTTTACCCAGCCCCGGTAACGATGTCCTTGACCACCTTGCCGCCGACGTCGGTCAGGCGGAAGTCTCGGCCGCTGTGGCGGAAGGTCAGCTTGGTGTGGTCCAGGCCGAGCTGATGCAGCAGGGTGGCGTGGAGGTCGTGCATGTGGACCGGCTTGTCGGCCGCGGCGAAACCGAAGTCGTCGGTGGCGCCGTAGGCCATGCCTCCGCGGAAGCCCCCACCGGCCAGCAGGACCGTAAAGCCGCGGTTGTTGTGCCCCCGGCCGTAGTAGACCCCGTCGCGGGTCGGCAATCTGCCGAACTCTCCGCCCACCATGACGATGGTGTCCTCCAGCAGTCCCAGCGTCTTGAGGTCGCCGATCAGGGAGGCGATGGGACCGTCGGATAGAGCCGCCAGGTCGCGTTGGTCGAAGATGTTGGCGTGGCTGTCCCAGGGGTTGCGGTTCCCGAAGAACACCTGGACTACCCGCACCCCTCTTTCCAGAAGCCGCCTGGCCATCAGGCAGCCGCGAGCGAAATAGCCGTCCCCGTACCGCTCCCGGGTGGTCTGGCTCTCCTGGCGCACGTCGAAGGCGTCCAGGGCCTCGGTCTGCATGCGGAAGGCCAGCTCCATGGACTGGATGCTGGCTTCCAGTTCGGGGCTCTCTACTTCCCGGGACATGTCCAGCCGGTTGAGTCGGGACAGGAGATCGAGCTGGCGGCGCTGCTCCGGGTGGCCGGGCCGGGCCCCCTGGATGTAGTGAATGAGCTTGGCCGGGTCCAGCTCGTCCCGATTGCGCAGGTGAGCCCCCTGGTGGATGGCCGGAAGGAACCCCGAGGTCCACAACTGGGCCCCCATGACGGGCAGGCCAGGGCAGAGGACGATGAATCCGGGCAGGTTGTGGTTGTCGCTTCCCAACCCATAGGTGATCCAGGATCCCATGGAGGGATGGCCGGCGGTCAGGTGGCCGCTGTTCATCTGCAGCAGGCTGATGCCGTGACCCGAGCTGTCGCCGTGCATGGAGCGAACGACGCAGCAGTCGTCGATCAGGCGGGCCAGCTTGGGAAAGATCTCGCTGACTTCCAGTCCGCTCTGGCCGTGCGGCTGGAATCGAAAGGGCGATTTCATCAGGATGCCCTTGGCCTTTTCCAGCTTCATGCTCTCGGGAACGGTCTGCCCGTCGTACTTGGCGAGCATGGGCTTGGGGTCGAAGGTGTCCACGTGGGAGGGCCCGCCGTTGAGGCACAGGTAGACCATCCGCTTGGCCTTGGCGGGAAAGTGAAGTCCTCCGGCGGCCCCGGCCTCCCGGACAAGGCCCGTCCTGGACAGCAGGTGGGCCAGGGACAGCAGGCCGAATCCGCTTCCCAAGTTCTTCAGTGCCTGGCGACGATTCATGGCAAACTCCCGCGCCGGCCTACGCCGGCGTCACTACTTCACGTAAAGAAACTCGTTGGAGCTCAGCAGCACCCGGGCGTATTGGGGCCAGCTCTTTTCGTTATCCCGGAGAAACGTAACGCCGAGCCGCAGCTCCTCGCGGTTGGGGTTGCGGGCGAACAGGATGCGGTAGATCCGGCGGATCCTGGCCGGGTCGGCCGCCCCGCTGTCCAGCCGGTCGACCAGCGCCTTCGACAGCCGGGTCAGAAAGGCGCTGTTGAGAAAGAACAGCCGCTGCAGGGGCGTGGAGGTCTCGAAGCGGGTTTCGCTGATGGCAGTCGGATTGGGGAAGTCGAACAGGGTCATGGTCTTGTCGGGGCGCCGCCGGCTCACGAAGCCGTAGAGGGTGCGCCGGTTGGAGTCGCTCAGGATCCACTCCGCCGGCTGGCTGTACTTGTCGGGCTCCCCGTCGGGGCCCTTGCGCCAGGCCAGGTTCTCGGTCAACCACAGCGGGGGGCCTCCCAGTGCTCGATCCAGCTTTCCCGAGACGAACAGCAGGCTGTCGCGCAGCGCCTCGGCATCCAGCCGCCGCCGGTCGGCCCGCCAGTAGAGACGGTTGTCGGGGTCCAGGCCGGCGTTGCGGCCGGAGGGGGCGCTGGAGAGGGCGTAGGAGGCCGACAGCATGATCTCTCGATGGAGCGACTTCAGCGACCAGCCGCTGGAGATGAGCCGGGACGCCAGGTAGTCCAGCAGCAGGGGATGGGTGGGACGGTCCCCCAGACGGCCGAAGTTGCTGGCCGTGCCCACGATGCCTCGTCCGAAGTGGTGGAGCCAGATGCGATTGGCCATCACCCGGGCCGTCAGGGGATTGCCGGGGTCGGCGATGGCTTCGGCCAGTTCCAGCCGGCCGCTTCCCTTCTGGAAGGGCGGGGGCTCTCCCTCCGACAGGATCTGCAGGAAACGCCGCGGGGCCGGCTCTCCCAGCTTGTCCTTGCTGCCGCCGATGTGGACCTTCAGGTCAGTGGGCTTTTTCGAGTCGCGGATGGCGTGCAGGAAGGCGTACTTGGCCGGCAGGCTCTCCTTCAGGGTCCGGATCTCCTCGAGGACCCCGTCCACGTATTCCCGGCGCTCGCCCTTCAGGAAGGGGACCACCTTCATTTCCGTTCCGGGATACTGGTTCACTTCGCCGTAGTAGTAGATGCCCAGCGGGGGCCTGTAAGGCAGGTCGGGCCTGGGGGTAGCGAAGTAGAAGGCGTTCCAGAAGCCGGCCTTGTCGGCTTCCATCACCTCGGGCGGCTTTCCCTTGGGAGCGCTCCGGTTCCTGCGGTCCAGCTCCTTGCGTTCGCGGGCCACTGAGATCACCCGGACCTGAAACGTTTCCGCCCATTTCCGGAAGTCCTCCCCGGATGCCTGGAGCCGCTCGGGCCAGTCGTTCAGATAGGGGTGCTCCTTGGGCCAGGTCTCCAGGTGTTTGATCCAGCGCTGCAGGGTCTCGGCGTCCAGACCGGCCTGCCGGGCGGCGTCGGCCACCGGCAATTGCGAATCCCCCAGAACTTGGCGGGCGGCTCCCAGGTACCTGGCCGTCTGGCTGGCCAGGATGTCTCCCAGTTGCAGGGTCTCCCGCTTCAGGAACTCCTTGAGGTCGGTTTCCAGGTTGCCGATGCGCTTGGCCTGCTCCTGGTACTCGGAGACCACCGCCTCGGGAGCCAGGGGGAACTCGTGGGACTCGGTGCTCTGAAAGACGCCCTGCAGTGAGTAAAAATCTCGGGTGGGGATGGGGTCGTACTTGTGGTCGTGGCACTTGGCGCAGGCCACCGTCAGCCCCAGAAAGGTCCGGGTGGTCACGTCCACCCGATCGTCCGGCAAGCGGGGGCTCAGGCCGTAGAGGCCGAGACCGCCCGCGAATCGCCCCGGCTCCTCCGGATGAAGCAGGTCCCCGGCGATCTGGGCCTTGGCGAAGACATCGTAGGGAAGATCTTCGTTAAGAACCCCCACCACCCAGTCCCGGTAGCGATAGGCGTTGGGATAGGGATCGTCCCTGGTGTCGTTGAGCCGGTCGTCGGCATAGCGGGCCAGGTCCAGCCAGTAGCGCCCCCAGCGCTCTCCGTAGTGGGGCGAGGCCAGCAGGCGGTCGACCACCTTGGCGAAGGCCAGCGGCGAGCGGTCCCGGACAAAGGACTCCACCTCCTCCGGGGTGGGAGGCAGGCCGACCAGGTCCAGGCTGGCCCGGCGTATGAGCACCCGCCGCCCTGCCGGTTTCACCGGCCGCATTCCCTTTGATTCCAACTTGGCCAGGATGAAGCGATCGATGCCCGACCGGGGCCATTGACCGTTTGCGGTCTCGGGTGGAGCCGGCATGCGAATGGGCCGGAAGCTCCAGAAGGATCGCTGCTCGGGAGTGATGTGGTAGGGGTGCCCGTTTTCAGTCTTCGCCTTGGCTGCTTGGTCCGGGGCTTTCGGCCAGAAGGCGCCCGTCCGGACCCAGGTCTCCAGGTGGCGGACCTGGTCGGGAGTCAGGGGATTCCCGGGAGGCATCTTGAGACGCGGGTGGGTGCGCCGAACCGCCTGGATCAGCAGGCTGGCCTCCGGGTCGCCCGCAAGGATGGCCGGACCGGATTGGCCCCCCTTGAGAATCGATTCACGGGAGTCCAGCCGGAGGCCGCTCTGAGGCGAATCGGTGTGGCAGGTAAAGCAGCTTTGGGCCAGCAGCGGACGAATGCGTTCCTCGAAGAAATCCGAGGGATTCTCCGATGCAGGCAGACCCTGCGCCCAAAGCAACAGGATCGCGGCCGCTGCTGCTGCCCGTTGAGGTTTCACGATGCCTGAAGTGTCTCACCAGTTCCCCGCCAGGTCAAGGGGGACGGCGCAGGGCGCCGGAAATGATGAATGACTCTCGGCTCCGGCGTGGTTGCATGCTCCCCGAGGTGGAAGGGGTGTGACGGGGGCAGGGGGCGGCGCTTGACGTCAGTCTTTGGCGGACCGTTCCTGGGCAGAGGCGATCACGTCGAACAGGCCGTCCTTGGCGGCTTCCCGTCGTACGTCGCGAGTCTCGATGTAGAAGCGGAGCGCCTCCCGGAAGAGCTCGGACATGTTGCGGTACTCTTCCTTGGCGACCTTTTCCGCCTCCTTCAGGAGGGGCGGCGGCAGGGAAATGGTGACCAGTTTTCTCGAGCGCATGGGTGCCTCCTTAATTCGGCTTGGCGCTGCCCCGGCGGCGCAGCCATTCCACCACCAGCATCAACAGCAGGGCGAAGGCGATGAGCAGGGTGGCTACGGCCAGGATGGCCGGGCTGATCTGCTCTCGGATGCCCGACCACATCTGGCGGGGAATGGTGCGCTGGTCCAGCCCGCCGATGAACAGCACGGTGACCACTTCGTCGAAGGAGGTGGCGAAGGCGAACAGGGCGCCGGAGATCACCCCGGGTGCGATCAGCGGGAGCTGCACCCGCCGGAAGGTTCGCACCGGTCCCGCTCCCAGGCTGGCGGCGGCCCGGGTCAGGTTGGGATCGAAGCCGCTGAGGGTGGCGGTGACGGTAATCACCACGAAGGGAGTGCCCAGCGCCGTGTGGGCCAGGATCAGCCCCGGGTAGGTCTGCGCCAGCCCCAGGTCGGAATAGAAGAAGAACATGCCTGCCGCCGAGATGATCACCGGCGTGACCATGGGCGAGATCAGCAGGCTCATGGCCAGGGAACGCCCGGGCATGGCGGGGTTGGCCAGCCCCAGGGCCGCCAGCGTGCCCAGCGCCGTGGCCAGGGCCGTGGCCGCGAAGCCGATGACCAGGCTGTTGGCCAGCGCCCGCAGCCACTCCGGGTCTTCGGCCACGGTGCGGTACCAGCGCAGCGAATAGGCCTGGGGGTCCAGGCTCAGCATCCCCTCGGTGAAGGTGAAGTAAGGCTCGACGTTGAAGCTGAGCGGCACGATCACCAGGATGGGCGCCGTCAGAAAAAGAAACACCGCCGAGCAGTAGGCCAGGTAGCCCAATCGTCCCACCCGTCCCCAGGAATTGCCGGACATCTGCCTCACCCCAATCGCATGCGGTCGACTCCGACCAGCCGGTTGAAGACAAGATAGAGAAGGAACACTCCCCCCAGCAGGACGCCGCCCAGCGCGGCAGCCAGCCCCCAGTTGAGAGACTGCTGCATGTGGTAGGCGACCATGTTGGAGATGAGCTGCCCGCTCTGGCCGCCCACCAGCGCGGGAGTGATGAAGTACCCGATGGCCAGGATGAACACCAGCAGCGAGCCGGCCGCCACTCCCGGCAGTGTCTGCGGCCAGTACACCCGCCGGAAGGCCTGCAGGAAGCTGGCTCCCAGCGAGGCGGCCGCGCTCATGTAGAGCGGCGGGATGGTGCGCATCACCGAATAGAGGGGCAGCACCATGAAGGGCAGCAGCACGTGGGTCATAGCCACCACCGTGCCGGTCATGTTGTAGATCATGGAGATCCTCTGGTCTTCGGCGATCAGCCCCACGGCCGCCAGCAGGTCGTTGATGACGCCCTGGGTCTGCAGCAGCACGATCCAGGAGGTGGTGCGCACCAGCAGCGACGTCCAGAAGGGGACCAGCACCAGCAACAGCAGCAGGTTGGCCCGGCGGGGCGGGGCATTGGCGATGAGATAGGCGATGGGATAGCCCAGCAGCAGGCACAGCAGGGTGATGCCCAGACTCACCGCCAGCGTACGCTGCAGCAGCGGCAGGTAGATGCGAAGATCGGGCGGTTGCCGGACGATGCCGCCGCCGGGCGCCTGGTCCAGGTCCAGGGCGTGGAGGTAGTGGCGCAGGGTGAAGCGCTCTCCCGCGCGGCGGATGGCATGCCAGGTTCGAGCCTCGGCCCACTTGGGATCGACGGCGATCATGGCCTCGCGCCAGGAGTCGGGTCGGGGGGCCGAGCGCAGCTTGCGCACGCTCTTGAGCAGGGCGCTGCGAAGCCCGGCCTGCACGCGGTTGACGCGGGTGGCGATCCGCCCCAGGGTCCGCTCCCGGCGCGCCTTCAGCAGCTCGCCCGCCATGGTCTCGAAGACCGGCTCGGACGGAGTGCGCTCCCCGTCCCATTGCCGCAAGAGGCGGAGGGTCTCGGGAAGCGCGTCGGCCACCAGCGGATCGTAGAGGCTGCGCCCAAGCATGACCGCCAGCGGAGCCACGAAGGTCACCAGGATGAAGGCCGCCAGGGGCAGCACCAACAGCGCTGGGCGCAAGCGCGGACTCCTCAGCGCAGCAGCCATGCGATGAATCGCAGGTTCATCTCGTCGATGTGGTCGCTCCACCATTCCCAATCGTATTGCAGGCCGCCAGCCACGTTTTCGGGTGCGGTGGGCATGTGCGGCTTCATGTCCACCCCCGTCTCCAGGTGGGTTGAAATCAGCGCCGTTCCCGACTGCCGGGCGGGGCTGTAGGAGATGTAGCGGCCCACCGCCACCATGGACCGGACGGTGGAGGCGAAGGAGAGGAATTGACGCGCCGCTTGCAGATTCGGGCTTCCGGCCACGATCACCAGTTGGCCCATGTCCAGCAACTGGCCGTCCCAGACGATGGCGAAGGGTTGATTCTCCAGCACCTGGGCGTTGAAGATGCGTCCGTTGTAGGCCGTGGTCATGGCCACTTCGCCGTCGGCCAGCATCTGCGGCGGCTGGGCGCCCGCCTCCCACCACACGATGCGATCCTTGATGCTGTCGAGCTTGCGGAAGGCCCGGTCCAGTCCCTCCTGGGTGTCGAGGATGGCGTATACCTGGTCCAACGGCACCCCGTCGGCCATCAGCGCGAACTCCAGATTGACCTGCGGGGTCCGCCGCATGCCGCGGCGCCCCGGGAATTTTTCCAGGTCGAAGAAGTCGCCGATGGTGGACGGCTTGACCTCGGCAAATTTCTCCAGGTTGTAGGCGTAGATGGTGGAATAGAAGAGCGTGCCGACCCCGCACTCGGTGAGCGAGCCGGGGAAGAAGTCCTCCCCGGCGGGCGTGCCGTCAGCCCCCGGCGCCAGGTCGCCGGGGACGATGGGTTCCAGCAGTCCTTCGTCACAACCCCGCACCGCATCCGCCATGTTCATATCGACCACGTCCCAGTGAACGTTGCCGGTTTCGACCTGGGCCCGAATCTGGGCCAGCCCTCCGTTGTAGTCCTCTTCCCTTACCTCGATGCCGGTTTCTTCGGTAAATGGCTCGTAAAAGGCCTTTTCGCAGGCCCGGGCGTAGGAACCGCCCCAGGAAACCATGGTCAGGGATTCGGCCAGCGCCAAGGGGCCGCCTCCGGCCAGGATGGGCGATAGCAGGAGCATCGCGAAACGGCTCAGCAGGCCGCGGGTGCTCGCGCCGGCTGGCGCCGGTCGAGTGGCCCGCCTGTCAGCGCCCGGAGTTCGGGCAACAAGATGAAGTCCGGGGAGTCCAGGATGGTGCGGGGTCATGGGGAACCTTCCCCGGACTCGTCGGGCTCCAGCGCCCGGGCGTCGGTGAGCGTCCAGCCGACGCGGACCCGATCCCCCTCCAGCACGCCTCCGTGCCCCACGATGTTGGGTATCTTGGCGATGAAGTCCGGGCTGTCGCACACCGTCATGCGCAGCCGCAGGTGATCCCCCAGGAAGGCGATGTCGTCGATCCTGGCATCGAGCTCGTTGCCGTAGAGGCCCGGCTTGGGAGACACGGCCACCCGTTCCGGGCGGATGGCGACCGAAACGAGGTCACCGACCTGGCAGGGGACCACCCGGAAGGCGGTGACGATCTGCCCGCCGGTCTCCACCCTGCAGAGGTCGCCTTCGACCCCGATGACTCTTCCATGCAGCAGGTTGTTGTCTCCGATAAACCGGGCCACGAACTCCCGCTCCGGCTCTTCGTAGAGCGCTTCCGGCGGCGCCACCTGCTCGATGCGGCCCCGCTGAAACACGGCCACCCGATCCGACATGGCCATGGCCTCCTGCTGGTCGTGGGTGACGTAGACGACGGTCACTCCCAGCTTCCGCTGGATGCGCCGCACCTCGTACTGCATCTCCTCTCGCAGGCGGCGGTCCAGGGCTCCCAGGGGTTCGTCCATCAGCACCAGGGCCGGCTCGAACACCAGCGCCCGGGCAATGGCCACCCGCTGCTGCTGGCCTCCTGAAAGCTCGCCGGGCCGCCGCCCTTCCAGACCCTCCAGGCGCACCAGTTCCAGGGAGCCGCCGACGCGCTTCCGAATCTCCTGGGGATCCATCCCCCGCACCTCCAGGGGAAAGGAGAGGTTCTCCCCGACCGTCATGTGAGGGAACAGCGCGTAGTTCTGGAAGACCACGCCGATGTCGCGTTTGCGGGGAGGAAGATCGTCTACGGCCCGGCCGCCGATGCGGATGGCGCCCGAGGTGGGTACCTGAAAGCCCGCCAGCATCATCAGGCAGGTGGTCTTGCCGGAGCCGGAGGGACCCAGAAGCGTCAGGAACTCGCCCTCGTAAACCACCAGGTCCAGGTCCCGAACCACCATAGTGCGGCCGTCATAGCTCTTGCTGACGCCTTCGAACTCGACGTGGACCTTGGGGGATGAATCCATCGGGGGACCCGTACCGTGTTCTGCCGTTCGACTTGCCTGCCGCCGGCAGTCCACCGGATCGACATCCGGCCCCTGCCAACAGGGGCGAGTATAGCAGCCGCGTCAATTGGCGGTTCACGCCGAAAGGGTGTCTGCCTGCCCGCAATGCTGCGCTGACGCTTCGTGACCTCCAGCCAGGAATAAGGTTGCGGGCGGGACGCCCGCGTTCCCGGGGGGGTGCCGCTCTTCCCAAAAACGCTAAACACCCACCGCCCCCTCGCATTATGCTTATTCCGAGGCGCCGTCCCTGCGGCCCATCGATATTGGCGAGGTAACAGCGGAGGCGGGCCATCCATCTCCGCCGCACCGTCTTCAGCCGGCGTCACTTCTCATGTTCGACAGCAGCCGTATGGTTGAACTGACGGCCCTGATCGCCTACCTGGCGGTTCTGCTGTGGATCGGGGTGGGCAGCGCCCGCCGCATCCGCACCTCGACCGACTACACTCTGGCGGGAAGAAACGTCCCTTGGCCAGTGCTGCTGGCCACTACCGCAGCCACCCTGATCGGGGGCGGAGCCTCGGTGGGCAGCGTCTCCCGTGTCTATGAAATCGGCGTGGCCGCGGCGCTGGTCACCTGCGCCTGGCACCTGCAACTGATCTTTACCGGCCTGTGGGCGGCCCCCCGCCTGCGGGGGCTCGACCTGGTCACGGTAGCGGACTTCTTCGAGCTGAAATTCGGCCGGGTGGCCCGCGCCCTGGCCACGTCCCACTGCCTGCTCTTCCTGGTGGGAGCCCTGGTGGCCCAGATGGCGGCCATGGCCACCATCACCGCCGCCATCGCCGGCATACCCTACGGCGCCGCCCTGTTGATCGGGGCCGCGGTGACCATTTTCTATTCCACGGTGGGCGGAATGCGGGCGGTGGTGGCCACCGATGTCCTGCAGTTCGTGATCCTGGTGGGAGGAATGGCCGCCGCCGCGGGGATGCTGATCTTCCAGCAGGGTGGCTTTTCCCCCCCGGCTGAGCAGTTGGGGCAGGCTCACTTCCAGATTACGGGCCACTGGTCGGTTACGGGCCTTGTCAGCCTGTTTGTGGCCTTTCTGCTGGGCGAGATGTTCATCCCCACCTACACGGTCCGCTGCTTCATTGCCCGCGACCCTCGCCAGGCCAGGCTGGGAGTGACGGGAAGCGGCCTCTTCCTGCTGCTGTTTCTGCCCATCGTCACCTGTGTGCTGGGACTCTCGGCAGCCGCCCACCCCGAGGTGCAACAGGCGGCCTCGGGAGGGGTTCAGCAGGTCTTTCCCGCCCTGGTTCGGACTGCCTTTCACCCGGCCTTCGCCGGGGTCATGATCGCCGCCATGACGGCCGCCGCCATGTCCTCGGCCGACAGCGTGCTCTCCTGCAACGCCACGGTGGTGATGCAGGACATCTATCGCCGCCACATCAATCCCCGGGCCGGGGACCGGGCGCTGCTGCGCGTGGCCGAGTGGACCACCCTGGCCACGGGAGTGGCGGCCGCCCTGCTGGCTTATCTCTACCAGGACATCATCTCGGTGCTGGTGTTCGTCTACGATTTCTGGGCCCCGGGCATGGTGCTGCCCTTCCTGGTGGGCTTGTTCTGGTATCGCGCCGAACGGGCGCCCGCTGTGGTGGCCTCCATGGCGGCCGCTACGGTGGCCACCGTCCTATGGTTGTGGCTGGATCCGCCCGGCGACCTGGGCGCCGCCCTGTTCGGCGTGGGCGTGGCCCTGGCGGTTTTCCTGGCGGCCCTTCCGTTTACGCGCCGTCGCCGGCCGGTTGGATGAGGCGTGGATGGGACTTCGGCTGGGGCGACCCACTCGTGGATCCAGCACGCGGGCTACGAAGAGAATCGTATCCCTCTGCACGTCGCGGATGAGAAAAATATAGGGGCGGTCGATCTTGACGCGGGGCAAGGAACCGGATTCGGAAATGAGTATTATCAACGTGACGGCGGTGGCCGCCGTCGCTTTCGTTCCCTCCTCGTTCACCTCGACAAGGGCCTTGTGGGCGATCGTATCGACGTAGAGGCACCCTCGAAGCGGGCAGGCGATGCCGTTGATGCCGGAGAAGTCCGCACGCTTCCGGTCGAACGGGTCAGGCATCCCCATCTCCGAAAGCGTCTTCATGACATCGAGCGACGACGTGAATTCAATTTTGGGCATGGACAGGTCCAGGTACGTTTCCTTGAGGCCGGCTACGGATTCGGCGACCATTCCGGCATCGAGGCGACGTTCGAACCAGTCGAAGCGCCCTTTGTCCGGCAACAGCACGGTCATGGCCGCCCCTCCGCCCTTGTAGGGCAGCTCGATGACCTTATAGCCGTCCTGCTCCGCGAAGCCGACACGGATGTCTCCCCGCATGGTGGGCGTTTCGACCCGAGTACCGTCCCGTAGGTGAAAGGGCCGCTCTTCCGTCTCCCCCTCCTCGAAGGTGGTTTGCCATCCCGCCTCGAAGGCAACGGCGTTTGTTAGCACGATCCTCGTGTTTCTGCCGATATCGCGCTTGTCCAGCAGATCCTGAATCCGGTTGTCGGTCCGCTCACTCACCCAGTCGTTGATCCGCCGCCGGGCACCGTTTGGGTTTCCTTGGAAATCAGCCTCCAGGGGACTGGCTCCATAGTGGTGTCCCAGGATCAAGCGATAGGACGGCAGTATCGGGCAGCCCTGCTGACTCCAGAGCGCGTTCGCGACATCCAGCCGGTACCCCCGCCCGGTGCCTGATGTCAGGGCGCTGTCGAGCGCGTTGATTGCCGGATGCAACACGCGAGGCGGCTGGCGGAAGTGGAAAGTGCCGGCGATCTGACGAGCCGTATCCCCGGCTGCTCCGGCCGCCACCATCCCCATGGACAGCGACAGCCCGTAGGGCGAGTACACCAGGTTGCCCGTCCTGGTGCGCAGGCGCTCATAGATGTCGAACGCCAACGCGCGATTTCCGGCGGCCAGAGTCTTGATTTCCGCCGCGCCAACCGTCGGCGCCGTGCGGGGTGCAATCGGCGCCGGTTCCGGCATATTCGGCGCCGAGCCCGACCGCAACGCCACTTGGTACGGGCCGATACCGTCGTCGACCGCCCGCACCCGAACCTCGTAGCGGCCCGCGGCCGGAAGCCTCGTCGCCCGCCCTGCATCGGGTCCTACAGGCTGCGTCTCGTCCCAAGGAACCCGCTCGCCCGACGCCCACACCTCGACCGCCGGCGTGAATGCGTCCGAGCCGACGTCGACGCTGACACGTTGGTCGGCGGCGCCCGTAAATGTCCACACCCCGACAGGTCCATCTCCAAGAACCGCTTCGACCTGCGTGCTCTTTTCCAGTACCAGTTCCTTTACCGTTGCCATTTCCTCCGGATCGAAGGCCGGCGAATCTTCCGCCCCACCCACGACCTGTCCCTCGGCAGCGAGCGCCGCCTCAACCGGCTTGCCCATCTCACAGGGCATGCTGGTCAGGGTCTCCACCGCCAGCCGATAGGAGCCCGTGCCGCTGTCCTCCGCCTCCACCAAGACCTGATAGCGGCCTGTCGAGGGCAGCGTTCCCACCAAGCGAGGGCCAGTGCCCCACCGCAAACTGCCGGCGGCCGGTGAAAATAGCGATACTTCCGGATTGAACGCTCCCGAATCTGCCGCGACGCCCACGAGCTGCCCCTTGGCACCCTCGAACTCCCAGAGTCCCACGGGCGCGTCGGCAGCCAGCGCCGCCTCAACCGGCCTGCCCATCTCAATGGGCGGGCTGGCCGGGGCGTGCACCGCCAGCCGATAGGGGCCTGTACCGCCATCCTCTGCGTCCACCAAGACCTGGTAGCGGCCTGCCAAGGGCAGCGTTCCCACCAAACGAGGGCCAGTGCCCCAGTTCAATCTGCCGGCGGCCGTTGAAAATAGCGATAGTTCCGGATCGAACGCTCCCGAATCTGCCGCGACGCCCACGACCTGCCCCTCGGCACCGTCAAACTCCCAGAGTCCCGCGGGGGCGTCGGCAGCCAGCGCCCCCTCAACCGGCCTGCCCATCTCAATGGGCGTGCCGGTCAGGGCGTGCACCGCCAGCCGATAAGGGCCCGTACCGCCATCCTCCGCCGCCACCCAAACCCGATAGCGGCCTGCCGAGGGCAGCGTTCCCACCAAGCGAGGGCCAGTGCCCCCCTGCAATTCAATGCCGGTCGAGGAATACACGGTGACCTCGGGATCGAGGGCCGCGGAATCGGCTGAGACACTCAAGACCTGGCCCTCGGCGCCCTCGAACTCCCAGAGTCCCACCGGCGCGTCGGCAGCGAGCGCCCCTTCAACCGGCCTGCCCATTTCGAGCGGGGTGCTTGTCACGGCCTGCAGCCGATAGGGGCCCGCGCGGCGATCCTGCGCCCCCACCCAGACCCAATAGCGACCAGTTGCGGGCAGCGTTTCCGCCAGCCAGGCGTCGGTGCCAGGAACTCCGTCAATCCCCCACTTCAAGAACTCCCCGCCCGGCGACAGTAGTGCGACGAGTGGATGGAAAGCCGCCGAGTTCGCCGACACGCTCACGATCTGGCCCTCGGCGCCCTCGAACTCCCACAGCCCCGAATGCCCCCCGGAGCCGAGCACCGCCTCAACCGGCCTGCCCATCTCGAGGGGGGAACTGGTCGCAGCCCGTAACGCCAGCCGAAAAGGACCCCTGCCGCCGTCCTTCGCCCTCACCCAGACCTTGTAGCGGCCTGTATCGAGCAGCGCTTGCACTACCCGTCCTTCGAGACCGAAATTGATGACCGAGTCGAACTCGAAACCGTCCCCGTAAGGGTGCCGTAGTGCGACGATTGGGTGGAAACCTGCCGAGCGCGCCTCCACCATCACGACCTGGCCCTCGGTACCTTCGAACTCCCACAGCCCCACCGGCGCGTCGTCTCCGAGCACCGCCTCAACCGGCCTGTCCATCTCGAGATAAGTGTTGGTCTTGGCCACGTCGCACACCGCCAGCCGATAAGGCCCCCTGCCGCCATCCTCCGCCCCCACCCAGACCTGGTAGCGGCCCGTTGCGGGCAGGGTTTCCACCAGCCACCCGCCGGCGCCCAAGCTGTTGACATCGTCCCAATCCAATCTCTCCCCGGTGAGCAAAACCAGTGTGATGCGAGGTTCAAAAACTGCCGAGCGCGCCTCCACCTCCACGACCTGGCCCTCGGCGCCCTCGAACTCCCACAGCCTCAAATGCGCGTCGTCTCCGAGCACCGCCTCAACCGGACTGCACAACTCAAGCTGCGTGCTGGTCAGAGCGTGCACCGCGAGCCGATAGGAGCCCGTCCCGCCGCTCTCTGCCCTCACCAAAACCTGATAGCGGCCCGTTGCGGGGAGCGTTTTGACAGGCCATCCGTCGGCGCCAAAGCTGATGCCGTAGTTCCATTCCAATCTGTCTCCGGCAGGCGACAGCAGCACGACCTCCAAGTCGAGCGCCACCGAGCGCGCCACGACCGTCACGACCTGGCCCTCGGCGCCCTCGAATTCCCACAACCCCGGATTCGCATCGCCTCCGAGCGCTGCCTCAACCGGCCTGCCCGTCTCAAGCCGCGTGCTGGTCACGGCGCGCGCCGACAACCGATAGGGGCCCGTCCCTCCGTCAGCCGCCGTCACCCTGACCTGGTAGCGTCCGGTCGACGGAAGCGACAGCACCAGCCAGGCGTCGCTGCCGGGACCGCCGTCATCGTCCGACGCTATCAACTCTCCTGTCGGCGACAGCAGTTCGACCTCCGCATCGAATTCCGCCGAGCTCGCCGCCACACTCACCACCTGCCCTTTGGAACCATGGAACTCCCAGAGCCCCCTGCGGGGTCCGAGCACGCCTGCCTCCTTGCGGTTGAGCGTCAGAATGCGGTTCCGCGCAGGCTCATCGCTATCGTGGTCACGGCCTCCTAGCGGAGCTACTTCCAGCGTACCGTTCAAATACCGGACATCCTGATCCGCAATCTTGAGGTCCTTCCGGACGAAGTCGACAAATCCTGGGACAGATATCGTGACGTTGTAGTTCCCCTGCAACATGGCGGGGAAGGAGTAGTGACCTGATTGGTTGGTGTCCGCGCGCCGACAATCGCTGTGCGCTTCCCTGCATGCTTCCACGCTTACACCGACCATGACTGCACCGGTTGAGTCGGTCACCGTGCCGCACAACGTGCCTGGCCGGGCAACGGCCACCCAGGGCGCAAGACAGACAGTGAGTATGGCGACCAATGGAATCTTCATCGGAATGGTTCTCCCTGGTACTCTTCGGCTCAGGCTGATGCGAATGGGTTTCACTCCGCAAACTCCCGAGGCTGCCGGTTAGACTCCTTCTTGACGGTATTCATGCAACGTCTCACCTAGTACAAACGAACCAGTGCAATGAACGACTCGTTCTGCAGACACACAATTGGCAAGATCCGAGAGCATGGAATTCGGGAATAGACGCAGATTGTCGATGATGGGTTGTTTTAAAGACATCTAGATAAAGTGTCTATTTTATATATAATACGATATTTACATGTTTTACGGATTGAGACACCATGTGTGCTGTCGGTGGCGCTCCACGCTTCATGATCCCGGCACGCACTGCTTCACAAGAACGCCTGCGCTTCCACCGGAGACGCCTGGTTCCCACCTGAGCCGCATGACGGCCTCGAATACCCCCCTCACCCCCAAGGGTGTGGACAGCAGCGGGCCGTTGCGTTAAATTGTGACTCATACTTGGAGGTTTGCGATGGGTGCTGTTTTTCGTGCCCGCGGTAGTGCCGGAGGCATGCTGGCGCCGGCCTTTCCGGGGGTATTGCTCTGTTTGGCCCTGGCGGTGTCCGGGGGGGCTCTGCTGGCCTCGGACGAGCAGGCCGAGTCCTTCGAGGCGCTCGGGCTCCGCTACGACCGCGAGGTGCGGCCGCTGATCGGACAGTTCTGCCAGGGGTGTCACTCGACGGCCCTGCGCACGGGTGAATTGGATCTGGAGCGGTTCACCGACATGGCCGAGGCGCGCCGGGACGCCGGAGCCTGGGTCAAGGTGGCCGACATGCTGGAGCGGGGGGAGATGCCCCCCGAGGGTTCCGGTCAGCCGCTGCCCCAGCAGCGGGAGGCTTTGCTGGATTGGGTGAAGGGGTATCTGCGGGCGGAGTCGCTGGCCAACGCCGGGGATCCGGGGCCGGTGGTGCTCAGACGGCTCAACAATGCCGAGTACACCTACACCGTGCAGGACCTGACGGGGGTGGAACTGGACCCGACCCGGGAGTTCCCCACCGACAGTGCGGCCGGGGAGGGATTCACCAATGCCGGCAACGCCCTGGTGATGTCTCCCGGCCTGCTGCAGAAGTATCTCGACGCCGGCAAGGCCATCGCCCAACACGCCGTGCTGCTGCCTGACGGCTTCCGTTTTTCCCTTCAGAAGACCCGGCGGGACTGGACCGACGAAATCCTGGCCGAGATCCGCCAGTTCTACGGCCGGTTCACCGAGGTGCGGAAGCTGGGCGTGGGTTCAGAGGTGGGAAACGTCAACGTCCACGGCAACTCTCGCATCGGGCTGTCCGGGGTCCTGCCGCTGCAGAAATACTTTGCAGCCACGCTGGCCGAGCGGCAGGCGTTGCGCTCCGGCCGCAAGACCATCCCGGCCGTGGCCCGGCAGTACGGGCTGAATGCCAGGTACCTCGGCAGGCTGTGGAACAGTCTCAACGGAGTCGCCCCCTCTCCCCTGATGGATGACCTGCGTGCCCGCTGGCGCGGCGCCGGTCCCTCGGACGCGGGGGCCTTGACCTCGGCGGTTGCCGCCTGGCAGCGGGCGCTCTGGACCTTTGGGCCGGTCGGCCTGATCGGCAGGACCGGAGGTCCCAAGCGCTGGATGGAGCCGGTCGATCCCCTGGTCTTTCAGCAGTTCCTGTGCGTCTCGATTCCGCCCAGGCCGCCGGACCGGCGAGACGGGGAAGTGCTGGTGTCGCTGGTGGTGGCCGATGCCGGGGACGGGAATGAAAACGACTTGGTGGTGTTGGAGCGGCCGCGCCTGGTGCGTGTCGGCCAACCCGACGTGCTGCTGCGAGAGATTCGCGGCCTCAGCCGCGGACTGCGCGGGCCGGAACCAGGGCAGTCCGCAGTGGAAGAAGCCGAGTGGGGCCTGGACCCGGAACTGTTCGGCCGGCATCCCAACGGCAGAGCCATCGATGCCGACTCGCTGGTGGTGCGCGCGCCGGCGGTGATTCCCATTCGCCTGCCGGCCTCCCTGGCCTCCGGGCGAGACCTGGTGGCTCGGGCCGTGGTGGACGAGGAGGCCGGCCGCCAGGGCAGCGTGCAGGTGGAACTGGTGCTGGGTGAAGCGGCAGAGACATCCGGCCTGTTGGTCAGCCGGACCAGCGTGCTGTATTCGAGCGTGAGCCAGGTATTTTCCGACCGCAGGGACCTCTCCTTCTCCCGTCCCATCCTGGTGGCCGAGGCCGGCGCCGCCCGTCATCGGATCCAGGCGGCCCTGGATGAATACCGCGGCCTCTTTCCGGCGGCGCTCTGCTTCACCCAGATCGTACCGGTCGACGAGATCCTCACCCTGCACCTGTTCTATCGAGAAGATGACCACCTGGCCCGGCTGATGCTGGACAGCCGCCAGCGGGCGCGGCTCGACCGGCTTTGGGAGGAGCTTCGCTTCGTCAGCCACAGTCCCTTTCAACGGGTGACGGCCCTGGACCTGCTGCTGGAAGCCATGGTGGGCAACGGCCGCAGGGACCGGTCCCAGTACCTCGCCCTGCTGCCGCTGCAGCCACCCATCAACCGGGGGGCGGATACCTTTCGCCGGGAACTGGTCGATGCCGAACCCCGGCAGTTGGCGGCCCTGGTCGAGTTCGCCGGCCGAGCCTACCGCCGCCCCCTGACTGCGCTGGAGGTGGAGGAGCTTCACGGGCTCTACAGCCGGCTGCGCCGCCAGGAGCTGTCCCACGACGAGGCCTTTCGTCTGACCCTGGCCCGGGTCTTTGTCGCCTCCCCCTTCCTCTACCGGCTGGAGAAGGCGCCGCCCCAGGCCGCGGCTGAAGTCTCCGATTGGGAACTGGCCAGCCGGCTGAGCTACTTCCTCTGGTCCTCCCAGCCGGACAGGGAACTGCGCGCCCTGGCTGCCCAGGGCCGGCTGCAGTCTCCCGAAGTGCTGGTCTGGCAGGCCAGGCGCATGCTGGCCGATGCTCGGGTGCGGCGGCTGGCCACCGAGTTCGCCTGCCAGTGGCTGCACATCTACGACTTCGACCAGACCGAGGAAAAGAGCGAAAAGCACTTCCCCGAGTTTGCCGAGATACGCGGGGACATGTACGAGGAGTCCATCCGCTTCTTTGCCGATCTGTTTCAGCGGGACGCCTCCCTGCTGGGCCTGTTCAACGCCGATCACACCTTCGTCAACCGGAGACTGGCCGAGTTTTACGGGATCGAGGGCGTTCAGAATGAGGACTGGCAGCGCGTCCAGGTGGCGCAGGAGCATGGACGCGGCGGCATTCTGGCGCTGGGCACCACCTTGAGCAAGCAGTCGGGCGCCTCCCGGACCAGTCCCATCCTGCGCGGCAACTGGATCAGCGAAGTGCTCCTGGGAGAGAAGCTGCCGCGGCCGCCCCCGGACGTGCCCGAGCTTCCGCCCGACGAGACCGCGACCGAGGGGCTGACCTTGCGCCAACTGGTGGCCCTGCATACCAGCGAGCCCGCTTGCGCCTCCTGCCATCGACGGATCGACCCCTTCGGCTTTGCCCTGGAGGGCTTCGACGCCATCGGACGGCGCCGCGACCGGGACATGGCCGGACGGCCGCTGGACACCCGGACCACACTGCCCGACGGAAGCGAGGTCGAGGGACTGGCCGGTTTGCGGGACTACCTGTTGGAACACCGGCGAGAGGAAGTGCTGCGACAGTTCTGCCGCAAGCTGCTGGGGTATGCCATCGGCCGGGAGCTGAAGCTCTCCGACCAGCCGCTGGTCACCGAGATGCTGGAGCGTCTGGCCGAAAACGACTACCGGTTCTCGGTGGCCGTGGAGACCATCGTCCGCAGCCGTCAGTTCCGGGAGATTCGAGGCCGGGACCTGCAGGTGGCCCGAAGCGCCGGTCCCTGATCATCGGGAGCAGTCTTCCGGCGGGACCGTTCCCGATCCGAACCCTTGACCGGGGGCGTTCACGTTCATGGCGCGTTCGGAGGCCATTTGAGGTAGAATAGCCGGGCAATCCCTTTCTCCTATGCCGCGAGGCCGATCATGACCGACCGTCAATTTTCTCGACGAAAATTCCTGCGGGGGCTGGGCGTCACCATGGCGTTGCCCTGGATGGAGTCGCTGCCGGTTTGGGATGCCGTGGCCGCTCCGGGCGCGCGCGCCTCCAACGAGGCCCCGGTCCGCCTGGGAGTGCTGTTTGCCGGCAACGGGTTCCACAGCAAGGAGTGGTGGGCCAAGGGAGCGGGGAATCAGATGGAGCTCGGCCGGGTGCTGGAACCCCTGACCGATTATCGCGAGCGCATGGTCTTCATCCGCGGGCTCTACAACGCCGAGGCGCTCAAGGGCAACATCCACAGCTCCCAGACCGGCAACATGCTGTCCGGGGCGCCGCTGGCCAACGGCGGCGAGATTCGTTCCGGAACCAGCTTCGACCAGGTGGTGGCCCAGAACTACGGGCGCTCGACCAAGGTGCCCAGCCTGGTGGTCGGTTGCGAGAGGTCCAACCCGGGGATTCACAAGAACTACTCCATGCTCTACAGCTCGCACATCTCCTGGAGCTCTCCCACGGCTCCCACCCCGCTGGAGGTCTATCCCGCCCTGGCTTTCGACCGGCTGTTCAAGGACAGCGTCCAGCGTGGAGACCAGAGTGTGCTGGATGCGGTGCTGGACGAAGCCCATCGCCTGCGCCGGGACATCGGCTCCAACGACCAGCACAAGCTGGACGAGTATCTGAACTCGGTGCGTGAGGTGGAGCGGCGCATCGAGCGGGCCGGCAACCGGGGCGAGGTGCAGGGCTGGCGCCCGACCCTGGACAAGCCCGACATTCCCCGTCCGCCCGACGGCATGCCCCAGGACATCCCCGAGCACATGCGGCTCATGAGCGACATCCTGGTGCTGGGCTTCCAGACCGACACCACCCGGGTGTGCACGCTGAAGCTCAACAACGACCACAGCTACCTGCTGTTCCGCCACCTGGGTGTCACTGTCGGCCACCACGAGCTTTCCCACCAGGACAACGAGGCCTGGCTGCGAGTGAACCAGTTCTTCGTGGAGCAGTTGGCCTACATCGCCGGCAAGCTGGACGCCGTCCAGGAGGGCGAGCGAACCGCCCTGGACAACTCCATGCTGATGATCTGCTCCAGCATGCTGACGGGCCGCCACAACGCCAAGCAACTGCCGGTGGTCCTGCTGGGCGGCGCCGGGGGGCAGTTGCAGGGCGGCCGGATCCTGAACTACCTCGACAAGCCCAACCGCAAGATGTGCAGCCTGTTCCTGTCCTTGATGGACAAGTACGGCATTCACCTCAAGGAGTTCGGCGACTCGCAAGAGAGGCTGCTGGAAGTCTGACCGCTCGATCGCGGGCTGCCCGTCCTCATTTCCGACAACGTAAAGGCAAGCCCGGATACTTGTCTTCTTTCCCCGCTTCCCTAACCCTTTCAATCACTTCAATCGCCCGCCGTTGCGCGGGCCTGATGGAGGTCCTTATGCGGTTGACTCCCGTTCGAAGAGCCCATACCCGGGGCTGTCTTGCAGCCGGAATGCTCTGGATCGTCATGGGCGCAGCGCCGGCCGAAGGGGGAGACTTCTATATCGGTGTCACCGGATCGGGCGAACGGCTGGATGTCCTCTACGACAAGACCGTGGACAACACCAGCCCGAGCAACATTTCACTCAACCAGGGCCAGGTTTTTCAGGTGGATGACTCCGCTGCCAAGGCGGCTTACGGCTACGGCTTCCTGGCCGGCTACCGCGCGTCTCTCGGCCTCACCGGCGTTTTCGTGGCCGGCGAGGGTGACCTGGCCTTCCACCGTGGCGCAGTGATAGGGCGCTTGCCGGGGCTGGGGACTTCCGAGGGGAGCAACCAACTGGGAGAGGTCTGGCCGGAGGACTGGTCCTTCGACAAGGACCGAAGCATCGGCTTCACCCTGCGCCTGGGCGCCGGAATCCCGGTGGTGGGACCGGGGCTCGGCCCCAGCGTATACGGGCTGGTGGGCCTGCGCCACCTCAAGGCGGGATTCAGGTCGGACTACACCGGATGCCTGGATCCCGTGCCCTGCACCGAGGCCGGCGAATTCACCTCGGGGACCGACAGGTTCGACGAGAACTTCATCGGCTGGACCACCGGCGGCGGGGTGGAAAAAAAGCTGGGCAGTATCGCCATAAGGGGCGAAGTGAGGTACACGGACTACCGAAGCGCCTCGAGGATCATTCCCTTCACCGACGTGGGCGTCACGGTCCCCCTGTCACTGGAAGCCAGCGGCGTCAGCGCCCGGGTGGGACTGCTCCTGTATTTCTGACCCCCGGGAGCGCGGGCGTCCCGCCCGCCCTGGTCCGGGCGCAGCCCGGCCCGATCTCCCCCACTTCGATCTGCAGGGAACTGCTCCACTGCTCCACTTCCTGAGCGGCAGCGCTTGGTCCTGTCCATCCTGCATTGAAGGAGGCAAACGGCATGGTGGCAACGACATATACCTTCCGGCCCGACTATGCCGTTCCGCCCGGCTGGGTCCTCGACGAACACTTGAAGAGTCACTGCCTCTCTCCTGCCGAGTTTGCCCGCCGCTGTGGCCGTTCCGCGAAACTGATTAGCGAAATTATTGCCGGCAAGGCTCCGGTTGAGCCCAAGACGGCGCTGCAATTCGAGAAAGTGCTTGGCCTTGATGCAAGCATTTGGCTTGGTATCGAGGCTCGCTATCGACTTCGAGGAAATCCTTCACGAACGTTGGTCATCTTTCACTCCAACTCTCCATCGCCACCGCAGACAGAATGATGTGGAGATTGTGGACTATCATCGATAGAAGGAGGAGGCGATATGAGCAGAAACGGCATGAGACCGGTGCATCCTGGTGAAATTCTGCGCGATGAGCTGGATGCGCTGCAAATGTCCGCAAAGGCCTTTGCTGCCGCCCTGCAGGTTCCCGGCAATCGAATCACGGCAATACTGAATGGACGGCGCGGCGTTACCGCAGACACTGCGTTGCGCTTGTCCCGTTATCTCGGCACTACAGCCGAGTTCTGGTTGAACTTGCAGAAGACGTTCGAGCTGCGGACTGCGGAGATAAGGACAGGTGAGCAGATTGTAAAACGCATCAAGCCGCGGCAGGCCGCCTGAATGGAACCCGGCCAGAACACAAGCAAAAGGATGGTCCCCAAACCGGCTGGGGCTGCTCCGTTTCGTCCTTCGGGAGTTTGGCTATGAGGGTCTGCGTGACATGCTGGCGAGGCTGGAAGGCTCGCTACGAGGGAATGATGGAGGGCGGAATGCGGCAAAGGTCGTCAGTGGTCGCCGACGTGCAGTGAGACTGCCGGACCGTGGAATGCCTTTTCAGGGTGCAGTCTGGCCATTGCTCCAGATTTCAAATTCACTCAAATCAATATCCCTGTTCCACACTACGGCATAACCACCTTGCTCGACCTGAACGGACTTGAACAAGGCATGGTTCCGTAATTGAGCAAACATTTCCCTTTTTAGCAACGGAGTCACGTCGTATTGGCATTTCCGGGCGTTATCGAATTCGACCAGAAGCGTATGATCGTCAATGGTTTCGACGGATTTTATCTTGGGACACAGCATGGGAGTGGCGAGGTGGGTGATCTCCAAAGGACAGCTTTTTAACAATTATGCCTTACTTGAACGAACCCCACCATCCCGATTCCGTGGTGACCGTGGAGGGGCTGACGTTCAGCTACGGGAGCCGGCAGGTCCTGCACGGGATTTCCTTTGCCCTGGGGAGGGGCGAGGTGGTGGGGTTGCTGGGTCCCAACGGGGCCGGCAAAAGCACCACCATTTCGCGGCCCGCATCCGACTGCAGCTTCAGCAAGCCGCTTCTGGTTCGGTACTGCTTTACAAGGAAGTGGAGTAGGGAAAGGAACGGCTGCCGTTTCGGGTCGGCCAAGGGTACTATTGCCTGCCTCTACCGTGTATAATGCGGTTGGCCTACCGCATTCGAGTGGAGGCCGGTGATCTCGGGATGGAGGAGTCCACAAATGGGAAGCAATCGAACCCCGCACCCGGTTGAGAATCGAGCACATGGGGTGGAGACGGTCCGGGCGGCAGAGCCGATCGCCGTGGTGGGGATGGCGTGCCGCTTCCCCGGCGCGGAGGACCTTGCGGCCTTCTGGCGCCTGCTGGCGGCCGGTGAGAACGCTGTGACGGAAGGAGTGCCGGGTTCCGGGGTCGGGCGGGTGGGAGAGCTGTTCCCGGACGCCGAAGTTCAGAGGGAGGCTTGCCGATTCGGGGGTTACCTGGACAGGATCGACCTGTTCGACGCAGCCTTCTTTCGGATTTCCCCGGTCGAGGCCGACCTGCTGGACCCGCAGCAGCGGATGATGCTGGAGACCAGTTGGCGGGCTCTGGAGGACGCGGGGATGGATCCGGACGGCTTGAGGGGAAGTCGCACCGGGGTGTATGCGGGGATCAGCAACCACGATTACCGCAGCCTGATCCTGGGCGGAAAGGAGATTACCGAGCCTGCCGCCAGCCTTTATGCCGTCAGCGGAACTTCCTTCAACACGGCCATTGGACGGGTCGCCTTCGCTCTGGATCTGGAGGGACCGGCAATGGCGCTGGACACCGCCTGCTCGTCATCGCTGGTCGCCATACACCAGGCGGTGTCGGCACTGCAGCGGGGGGAGGCGGATCTGGCACTGGCCGGAGGCGTGCACCTGATCCTGTCGGGACGGCTTTCGGAACTGCGGGCGAAGGCCGGGATGTTGGCGCCGGACGGGCGCTGCAAGACCTTCGATGCCGCCGCGGACGGATACGTGCGGGGCGAAGGCTGTGGAATCGTGGTCCTGAAGCGGCTCGAGGAGGCGGAGGCGGACGCCGACCGGATCTGGGGAGTGATCCGCGGCTCGGCAGTCAACCAGGATGGGGCGAGCCCCGGGCTGACCGTGCCGAACGGGACGGCCCAGGCGCGTGTGATCGAGGAGGCGTTGTCGCGTGCGCGGGTTCTGCCTTCTGAGGTGGATTACCTGGAGGCACACGGAACGGGAACGGAGGTGGGGGACCCCATCGAATTGCGGGCCGCGGCCGCGGCCTACGGCAAGGAGCGCGCCATGGACCGCCCCCTGCTGATCGGTTCGGTGAAGACCAATATCGGCCACCTGGAGTCCGCCGCCGGGGTCGCCGCGCTGATCAAGGTAATGCTGGCGATGAAGCGGGGAGTGATTCCCAGGCACCTCCACTTCCGGAAGCCCACTCCCGAGGTGGACTGGGACCGCCTGCCGTTGCGGGTGGCTTCGGAGCCGACGGACTGGCCGCTCCAGGGCGATCGTCTCCCGATAGCGGCCATGAGCGGGTTCGGATGGTCCGGCACCAACGCGCACGTGGTGGTGGAGGGGTACGGCGCCCCGGGCGGTGATGCCGCCGGAAACGGGATGAACTCGCCTGCCGGCGCCGGGCGGAGGGTTGCGGTTTTGATGCCGGAGCCGCTTGCGGATCCGACCGCGGTGGAGGCAGCGCTCCAGGCGCGGGAGACGCGTGTCCTGCCGCTGTCGGGGAAGTCGGATCAGGCGCTCACGGACTTGGCAGGGCGCTATCTCTCCTGGCTCGACGAGCGCGCGGGCGAACCGGCTTCCCCTGGCGCCGCAGAGGACATGCTTGCGGACATGGCCTGGACAGCGGGCGTCGGGCGCAGTCACTTTGGGCACCGGACAGGCCTGGTGTTCCGGGACGCCCAGTCCCTGCGCGCCGGACTGAGCGCGCTTGCCTCTTCGGGCGCCGGGACGGCGCCGCCGGCGCCGTCCAAGGTGGCCTTTGTCTATACCGGGCAGGGCAGCCATTGGGTCGGCATGGGCGAGAAGCTGTACCGGAGCGAGCCGGTGG
>JAJECY010000130.1 GCA_022821775.1 Acidobacteriota bacterium | reverse complement strand
TGGGATGAACCGCATTCATCGTTTACACATGCTGCCTGGGACGGTGGCGTTCCTGGGTGGGTGGCGTCGGGGATTGGCGAAGCCTTGCCAGGTAGGGTGCGGGCGGGACGCCCGCGTTCCCGGGTGGGCTGCATCCCATGGCAGGCTTCACCCACTCGAGCAGCCTGGTGACCCCGGCGGCGGCCCCCACCGCATCAGCCTTCGCCATTGGGCTTGGCTTCTGCGACTCCCCCTTGCACCGAAGGGTTGTCTGCCTGCCCGTAACGTTGCGCTGGCGCTTCGTGACCTTCAGTTAGGAATAAGGTTGCGGGCGAGACGCCCGCGTTCCCGGGGGTTGCGGGCGGGACGCCCGCGTTCCCGGGTGGGGGCAGCCGCCCCAATAAAAAACGGCGGCATGGGGAATGCCGCCGTTTTTTTGTTTTCCCGGATCGGGAGCGGTCCCTGGGGATTCTCCGACCCGGTGCTCCGTGGATTTGGCTGCGACCTTGCCGTTACAGGTCGAAGCGGTCCAGGGTCATTACCTTGGTCCAGGCGGCGATGAAGTCCTGGACGAAGTCTTTCTTGGCATCTCCGGCGGCGTAGAACTCGGTTACGGAGCGCAGCTCGGAGTTGGAGCCGAAGATCAGGTCAACCGGAGTGGCTGTCCACTTGAGGTCACCCGTGGCGCGGTCACGACCTTCGTAGATGCCGGCGGTGGAGGACTTGGTCCACTGGGTGGACATGTCGACCAGGTTGACGAAGAAGTCGTTGCTCAGGGTGCCGGGACGGGCGGTGAACACTCCGTGACTGGAGCCTCCCGAATTGGCATTCAAGACTCGCATGCCGCCGACCAGCACCGTCATTTCAGAGACGGTCAGGTTCAGCATGGCCGCCTTCTCCACCAGCCTCTCCACCGGTGATCGGGAGTTGCGGCCGGCGAAGTAGTTGCGGAACCCGTCCGCGGTGGGCTGGAGCAGGGCAAAGGAATCCGCGTCGGTCTGCTCCGCCGAGGCATCCATGCGGCCGGGTGCGAAGGGCACATCCACGTCCATCCCGGCCTTCTTTGCCGCCTTCTCGATGGCGGCGGCCCCGCCGAGAACGACCAGGTCGGCCAGAGAGACCCGCTTGCCGCCGGACTGGGCGCCGTTGAAACCACTCCGGATTCCCTCCAGGGTCTTCAACACGCGGCCCAGCTCGGCCGGATCGTTGGCGGCCCAGCCTTTCTGGGGCGCCAGGCGGATGCGTCCTCCGTTGGCGCCGCCGCGCATGTCGGTCCCGCGGTAGGTGGATGCCGAGGCCCAGGCCGCCCTGACCAATTCAGCGGTCGACAGACCGGAGCCCAGAATCTTGGCTTTCAGCGCGGCCGCATCCTTGGCATCGATCAGGGCGTGATCGACCGCGGGAATCGGGTCCTGCCATACGAATTCCCGGTCAGGCGCCAGGTCGCCGAGGTAACGCGACCTTGGACCCAGGTCGCGGTGAATCAGCTTGAACCAGGCCCGGGCGAAGGCGTCTTCGAACTCTTTCGGGTTCTTGAGCCAGCGAGAGGTGATCTCGCGATAGGCCGGGTCGACCCTCAGGGCGATGTCGGTGGTGAGCATCATGGGCGCATGCCGCTTGTTGGGATCATGGGCATCCGGCACCAGGTCGGCCGCGGCCCCGCCGGCGGGCTTCCACTGGGTTGCACCCCCGGGGCTCTTGGTCAGTTCCCACTCGAAGCCGTACAGGTTCTCCAGGAAGTTGTGGGTCCAGGCCGCCGGGTTGCGCGTCCAGGCGCCTTCCAGGCCGCTGGTGATGGTGTCGCCGCGATTGCCTTTGCCGTACTTGTTCTTCCAACCGAATCCCTGGGCTTCGATATCGCCGGCCTCCGGCTCGACACCGACGTACTTGGAAGGATCGGCGGCGCCATGGGCCTTGCCGAAGGTATGGCCGCCGGCAATCAGCGCGGCCGTCTCTTCGTCATTCATCCCCATGCGACCGAAAGCCTCCCGTATGGCGTGAGCGGCCGCCTGCGGATTGGGCTTGCCGCCCGGGCCCTGGGGATTCACGTAGATCAGGCCCATCTGGGTGGCGCCCAGAGGAGGATGCAGCTTCCCGTCCTTGTCGCGTCGATCGAAGGCGAGCCACTGGCCCTCGGGTCCCCAGTTCACGTCTTCGGGATACCAGGCATCCACCCGACCCCCGGCGAAACCCAGGGTCTTGAAGCCCATGGATTCCATGGCCACGTCACCCGCCAGGATCAGCAGGTCGGCCCAGGAGATCTTGCGGCCGTACTTCTCCTTG
Source organism: Acidobacteriota bacterium (assembly GCA_022821775.1). Lineage (GTDB taxonomy): Bacteria > Acidobacteriota > Terriglobia > Versatilivoradales > Versatilivoraceae > Versatilivorator. The sequence goes on along the minus strand of JAJECY010000130.1, from coordinate 2,425 downwards.
ATGGGCCAGAGCAAGCGCGTCGCCTTGTCCAGGTTGGCGTTGTCGGGCCAACTGTTGAGCGGCGCCAGGCGCTGCAGTCCGCCGTCACCGCCACCCCGTCCGTCGATGGTTCGATAGGTGCCGGCGCTGTGCCAGGCCATGCGAATGAAAAACGGCCCGTAGTGGCCATAGTCCGCCGGCCACCATTCCTGGGAAGTGGTCATCAGCTTGGTGAGATCCGCCTTCAACGCCTTCAGGTCGAGACTCTCGAACGCCTTGGCATAGTCGAAGCCGTTGCCGGTCGGACCGGATTCCCGAGACGCCTGGCGCAGGGGTTCGAGGCTCAGCCGGTTGGGCCACCAGTAGTCATTGTCCGGCGCCTTGTCCTTGGCGCCCGCCAGGCCGATCGGCGCGACCGGAGAGATCCCGATCGCCAGCAGGGTGATGATGGATATCGTTCGTTTAAGCATCTAAGTTGCTCCTTTGGATTCGGAATACATCGAAGCGGCCTATGCGCTCAAGAAGTGCGGCCCGGTTGCCGGAAACCCATTGGGGGGCAGGAGAGGTCCGCGCTCGCTGGATGTTGCGGCGATGTCACTCTCCGTCTGTGCTTACAGTTTATACCACGGGCTCGCTTCGCGCTCCCGGATGCTCCATTTCTTCCGCACCATCGTGCTCGGATGGCGCCGCCGGTCGGCCATGGCCGATACCTTGCGGACGGTGGCGGAAACCCTGCGTCTCACGGTGGAACGGGATCGGGAGATCCTCGGGGGGCCGGCCGCCACCCATGAGAGGCGTGGGAAAGCTGACGGCGTGGCAGGATCCAACCAGTGAAGCCAGTCCTTTTGTCGAGGCGGCCACGGTGAGGGTTTCCCACACTGATTCATAGGGAAAGTAACCGCCGACAAGCAAAGGGGGAAAACGGAGGGTGTCAGGTGAATGCCATCACACTACAGATATGGAAGGCCTCATGACTCATCGAATACGGTCTTCAGGCTCAGGGGGCTGTCCTCCGTCACGTCGCAGCAGGCGACGGGCGGCCGTGATGTCAGCCCGGGATGCGCGTTCCGTGAAGAACTCGGCGGTTTTCATAGCGGAGACCTTCTCGGCAACCGCCGTCGTCACGAACTGATTGATGCTGGTGCCGTCGGCCTTGCTGATTTCTGCAACGGCTGCCTTCAAAGACGCGGGCAACCGCAATGGGTAGGTGCTGAGCTGTCTTTTCATGGCGAGAGCCTCCTCAAAGCCTCCAGTGGTGAAAGCAAAGCAATTCCAAATCGACTGGGAACATTGCCAAAGTCTCGGCGGTCGAAAGTTACCAGACCATCGGCCATGCCATTGATGGCGACCTCGAGCACCATCTCATCTGCCGGATCGTGCAACTGGGGTCGCCACAGATACCAAGGTGTGACGGGTTCAGCAACCGCGCTCAGCGCCGTGATGATGACATCGACTTCGGTTTCGCGCAGCCCCGACGCGATGCGCTGGGCCGGGTCGCTACAAACTGCCTCGTATTCCAGCGCCAACGCCACGGTCAGCAGCAACGTGAATTCCTTTTTCAAGGCGCGGTCGATCAATGCCGCCGACGCACCTGACGGACTTCGCAGACCGGCGACGATAACATTGGTGTCCAACACATATCGTATCACATGAGATATGATATCTTATTTGTAGAAATTAAAGGTACATGTTTTGCTTTCTGCAAGTACATAGAGATGCCCCTCATCGGTGTTGAAACCATCCATTCCCAAACGACAGACTCCTAGAATCTTTGAGCAGCAACATCGAACTGGATGCTGTTCCCTCCTGGCCAACTCGCTTTCCTTTGAGAGTAAATCTTTCGAGAGTGTCCGAAATTGGGACGTGCGAGTCCCAGATACGGACGGGGACGAGACCAGGCAGTTGAGCTTGAATCCCGTATTCCTCTGTTTCACAAAGAGTTAACACATTGGTAGTGATGGCACAGTAATTGCAGTAAGTCATCTGAGCCGAACCGCAGAGCCTGACTCCATAACCTCAAGGGAAGTGACCGTGCTAAGAGCCGAGAGACTCACCAAGCGGTACCGCGGCATTCCGGTAGTTGACCAGGTCACATTTGAGGTCAAGCCCGGAGAAGTCGTCGGGTATTTGGGACCGAACGGCTCGGGCAAGAGCACAACAGTGAAGATGCTGACCACTCTCCTAGAACCGTCTCACGGAAAGATTCTCTTCAACGGCCAACCAATCCAAGTTGACCTTAACGGATACAAAAAACGCTTGGGCTATGTTCCCGAGGAGTCCCATCTCTATCCCTATCTGACGGGAACTGAATACTTGCAGTTGGTCGGTCGACTGCGCTCTATTCCGGAAGGGTTGCTGAACGAAAAAATCGATGCATTTCTGCGGTTGTTTTCGCTCCACCCCTACCGTCACTCCGCTATTTCAGCTTACTCCAATGGAATGCGAC
>JAJECY010000139.1 GCA_022821775.1 Acidobacteriota bacterium | reverse complement strand
CAACTGCGAGCCCTGAACGATAGCGAACGATCTGTCTACCGTGAGGTTCAGAAGCTTGGCAAAAAGTCCTTTGCGCGCTTCAACAGGTTCCAGGAGAACATCTCTCGGGGGAAACCCAACCAGTGGCGCTGCCGGGCCGGTGGGCGGTACCTCTACGTCTGTGAGGACGGCCTGGTTCACTACTGCTCGCAGCAACGCGGCTATCCTGCCATTCCGCTGCAGGACTACACCCGAGACCACATCCGGCGGGAATTCAACCTTCGCAAGACCTGCGCCCCTTACTGCACGGTCTCCTGCGTCCAGCAGGTCGGCGTGCTGGACAACTGGCGGTCACCCCAGACCGACGGCGCCCGAGTCGACCCTGCATTGCTCACCGCGGGGCAAGACCATGCCGCAGGCCCCTGTTCTCCGGCAGGCACTCCCGACCGAACGGCATAGCCGGTAGTTCCTCCGACCCGTTGAGAACGCGGATCAAACCGTGGCTCGATGAATCTTTCTCTTCAGAGCGTGGATCTGGCGGCGAATTGACTTCAGCCCGGCACGGTCCTTGGCCTCCAGCGCCTGGTCCCGCTTCTTCTTGAGATCCTTGATCTCCAGCTTGATGGCTCGCTTGTCGATACCCACCACCTCGTGGTGCTCGTGCATATCGACGCCGAGAGCTTCACAGATCGCCTTCAACAGAGGCTCCTTGGTCATCTGGGTAAAGCCCGTGACGGCCTCGTGCTCGATTTCACCGGCTATCTGGCGAAGCTGGGCAACGGTCTTGTGCCTTAGATCGCCGAACGTGTAGGCCATAGCAACTCCTTCTCCCCTCTTGGATTTGATCACGGCGTGCCGCCGCCGATTGTCGGCTCGAATTGTACATGATGTCTCTGCCGGCATGTGGATAGTGAATAGTGGGGAGTGATTTGATCAGCTCCCTATTCTCATAGCCACGTCCATCGATTTCTGCCGGACGATCAATTCCAGGTGCGACCCCAACGACGGCATATGGCGCATTCCTGCTCCCACAACTATCCACTGACCACTGGCCATTAGCCACTGCAGCCAGGGGGCCTCTCTGTTTTTTCGCCTGGAAATCTGCTAGTCTCATCTCCGCATCGGGGGGAGGTTTTCCATGTTGGAGGACAAATTCGGCGTTGTCTTCGGAGTCGCCAACAAGCGCAGCATCGCCTGGAGCATCGCCGAAGCCTGGCACAAAGCCGGAGCCCGGCTGGCCTTGACCTATCAGGGAGACCGGTTGCAGCGGAACGTCACCCAACTGGCCGCGCGCTTCGGTAACGAGGCTCCTCTCTACCCCTGCGACGTCACCAGGGATGACGAAATCCAGAACGTTTTCCATTGTCTCAGCCGGGATTTCGGCAAGATCCACCTGGTCCTGCACAGCGTTGCCTTTGCTCCCAGGGAAGCTCTGGAGGGGCGCTTCGTCGACACCACCCGCCAGGCATTCGCAACGGCTCAGGATGTCAGCGCCTACTCTCTGGTGGCCATAGCCCGGGCTGCCCTTCCCTTGATGACGGAAGGCGGAAGCATCGTGACCATGACCTATTACGGGTCGGAAAAAGTGGTGCCTCACTACAACGTCATGGGAGTCGCCAAGGCTTCCCTGGAGGCAAGCGTCCGCTACCTTGCGCACGACCTCGGCCCCCACAATGTCCGGGTGAACGCCATCAGCGCCGGTCCCATGAACACCCTGGCCGCACGCGGGATCCGCGGTCTGGGGAGCATGCTCAAGCACCATGCGGAGCAGGCTCCCCTCAAGCGGAACGTTCAGCCCGGGGAATTGGGCAATACGGGGCTCTACCTGGGAAGCGAGCTCTCCGCCGGAGTTACCGGCGAGGTCCTTTACGTGGATTGCGGATACAACATCATGGGAATGTGAGGAGCTGACCTTCAGGAGGCAGGCTGCGGGAAAGAAGAGCCTTTCCCCCGTTCCGGATCCGGCCCGATCCATTCCGGGGACAGCGCCGGCCCCTCCCGTCGAGTAGCCAAGGAGAAAGAGAATGGACAAGTCAAATCGTCGACGACCGGCGGCCCTGGGAATGACCCGCCTCGATCCCGGCAACGGAACCGTTCGGACCTTTTGGGCCGGAATAGGACTCTGCCTGCTCCTGTCCGGTTGTGCCGGCGAAAGCGTTTCCAATGCCGGAAACGCTCCCTCGGCGCCACCAACCGCAGGCTCGGCCGCCCCTGCCTCCGATCGCCAGAAGGTTCTGGGACCCTTCACTCTGGAAGTCCCCTCAGGCTGGGTCGAGCAGACGCCGCGCTCCCGCATGCGGCGGGCCCAATTTGCCCTTCCCAGAGAAAGCGGCGACTCCGAGGACGGTGAATTGACGGTATTCTATTTCGGCATGGGACAAGGCGGGTCCACCGACGCGAACATCAACCGTTGGATCGGTCAAGTGGGCCAACCCGACGGTTCTTCTTCCAGAGACAAGGCCAAAATCAGGGAAAGCGACGTCTCGGGCTTCCGGTTGACCGAGGTGGACGTGAGCGGTACGCTGAAGGCATCCAACATGCCCGGCGCGCCATCACGTCCGGCACGTTCGGGCTATCGGTTGCTGGGAGCCGTTCTGGAAAGCCCGCAAGGACCCTGGTTCTTCAAGTTGACCGGCCCCGAAAAAACCATCTCCCGCTGGGCCGACAGCTTCCGCCAGTTCCTGGCCAGCGCCAAGACCCGATAACTCTACCGGCGCCTGCTTGGCCGCAGGAAGTTGAACCCGCCTCCGGCAACTCGCCGACAGCCTTTGCATCGCAGGGTCGGTCAGCCGGTGAATGCCGGTTTGGCCCTGACGAGAGGAACGAGAAACACGGGGTGGGCAGGTTCACGGCTGAGGTGAGTCGGGATTTCAACGGATCAGGTCGTCGAAATGCAGTTCCAGAACATCGCCGATTTGTTCCGAGGTGAACTTTTTGGGAACGACAGAAACCGGAGCCGACTCAACGGCGCTTTGGAACAAGGGGTTCTCTCCAGCCAAATCCGTAACCACCACAAACACCAACTTGCGGTCCAGGCTTCGGAGCTCCCGCAGTGTCTCCACGCTATCCATCCGAGGCAGGTTCAGATCCAGGAACACCATGCGGAAAGACTCCCGCTTGGCAGCGTCCAGGGCCCGGGGGCCATCCGGCACGGCCACCGCTGGAATGCCGTGGAGTTGAACGATCCCCTGAAGACTGTCTCTTACCGCTTGCTCATCCTCCACGATGAGCACTTTCCCGGGTCCGTTCTTCGAGTTGCTCCTGTTCGGCTCTGCCAGTAGCCAACCATCGATCTGGGATTTCTTGAAACGAAGACTGCCCCCCACCTTCAAGGAGGGAATCTTATTCTGCCGCGCCAGGAGATAGACCGTCTGTTCCTTCAACTTCAGGTACTCGGCAACCTCCTTGACGGTTATCAATGCATCTTCCATTAAGCCTCCTCAACTGCCATGCGGAAATAGGGCGCAAAGTCGCGAAGTATAAAGTTTATCGGTTCATTTTGTCAATTACTAAGCAGTGGTATAAACAGCTGTATTTTATCCGCCAACACCCTACCGTCCCAGCGACTCCCGCCGGCGCTGAGGCGCCGGCTCGGCACTGATCACTAATCCCTATGCTGTCCGACCCTGACCCTGGCAGGGCGCACCAGCTTCCCGTTCAAGCGATACCCCTTTCGGACCACTTCCAGAATCAGGTTGTCCTTTTCCTGCTCTGAAACCTCGGTCACCGATACGGCCTCGGCCAATTCGGGATCGTATGAATCGCCCGCCCCGGCCACTTCTTCCAAGCCCAATTCGGCCAAAATACCACCGAACTGAGTGTGGATCAGTTCAACCCCCTTCAG
>JAJECY010000137.1 GCA_022821775.1 Acidobacteriota bacterium | reverse complement strand
CTGAAAAATCCTGTGCATCCTGTGCATCGATGTTAATAAAAAAACATGGGTGAACAGCTTTTTGTTAACCACGGCTGGACTTGGTTGGCAACGATCCGGTTACCGCGCCCCCTTCTCCCGAGCTCCCAGGCTCACCAGGTTGGCGAAGAGCCGGATGGCGCCGGCGACTCCCGCGGGAAGCTGTCGGAACCAGGAGTAGCTGGTGAGCACGTACTGCCCCTTGCCCAAGTCCGCCACCAGCAGTCCTCCATCCAGGGGCGGTTCCCCGGGATCGTGGGAGGCCAGCAGCGCTCGGAACCGCGCGTCCCTCTCCTGGATGAAATAGAGCCCCCGTTCCTGAACCCAGCCGGCAAAGTCCTGCTCGGTGATCGGGTTGGGGTAACGGAACAGGCGATGGCCGGGTTCCAGCAGGGTGACCGGAGCGTTTTCGTCCGTGACCCGGTGGCTTCGGTCCACCACCCGGGCGGGGAAGGGGGCGTATTGGCGGCGGTTCCAGGCGTCCGGCGTGTTGTACTGAACAATGAAGACGCCTCCGTCGCGCACATAGTCCAAAATCCGGGCGTTGTGCTCGATCAGGTCGCCCCGCACCTGGTAGGCGCGGATGCCGGCAATGATGCAGTCATAGTCGCCCAGATCGCCCGCGGTCACATCCTCGGGCCCCAGGGCCGTGACCGAAAAACCCAACTGTGACAGCGTGTTGGAAACCCGGTCGCCGGCGCCCATGATGTAGCCGATTTTCAGCCCCCGGGGGACCTTGAGGTCCAGGACCTCCACCCGGGATCGGGCGGGGGAGTAGAGCGGAGTGTTCCAGCGGTCGAAGACCGAGATCATCCGGTACTGTCGATCGACCTCCGTTCCGCCCAGGCGGGCTACCGCCTGGAAGGAGGCCCTGCCGGGCTGGAGGCCGCCGGAGTGGGCCGATACCTGAAAGGGCACCGCTACTGCCTGTCCCGGACGGGCCAGGACGAAGGGGGCCTGGGCCGGCTCGACCTTCCATCCCTTCGGAGGCTGCAGCTCCAATCTCCCCTGAATCTCTTTGGGGGAGTTGCTGCGGATCCGCAGCCGTATGGTTCGCGCATCCCCGGCCCTTGCCAGGGGGACCAGGTGAAGCGGCGGCGTCACCTCCAGTTGGATCGGGGGGACCAGGTGGATGGGGACACGGCGGGTCCCCTTGAGGCGGTCCACCTCCAGGTACTCCACCGGCTGCTCGATCTGCAGGCGTTCTCCCTCGTAGTCAAAGTCGAGGCGCACCTTGGCCAGCGGCGGCGGCGCCGGGGTCAGGGTCAGCGCCGGGTCGTCGATGGTGTAGAAATCCCCGGTCCCGCCGGGACGCCGCAGGTGGGGTCGGCCGGGTCGGGCCGCCGCGGGGACTTCCCCGGCGAATTCGAAATCCTCCCCTTGACCGGGGCCCAGCAGAGGCAGGGAACCCTGGAGCGGACGGGTCCGCAGGGTCTCGCTCTCGACGTGCAGGGACTCCAGCCGGAGGGGCTCCCGGGACCGGTTGACCACCTTGACGGAAATCTGGAAGGACTGCCCCGGCGTCAGCAGCGGCCTGTCGCCGGCGGCTCCCAGGGACAGGCCGCTGGCATGCCGGAAAGCCTCCAGGAAATCCTGTTCCTTGTCTTTCAGAAAGAAAGCCAGAACCTCGCCGGCCGTGGAGGCGTCCCCGGAACCGGTCCGGTCCCGCCGGATCGCCCGCAACTGCTTCAGGCCCCGGACCAGCGCCGGCATGCATCCGGAGGGGTCCGAGGGGGAGAAGAGGCTCCGGGCCCGCTCGATGGTTCCGGCCAGCTCCTCCAGCGCTTCCGCCAGGCGAGCGCGATTTTCCGAGCCGTCAGGCCACAATTCCGCCAGTGCGGGCAGCGTCAGTTGCAGAGCTTCCTCAAAGGAAGCCTCGGCAGAGCCGGGGAGAGGGACGGAGGGCGAGATTTCGCCCAGGCGGAGCTTCACCGGGTGGCTGCCCGGGAAGGCATGGGCGCGTCCCATGCCCTGGGAACGGTGGAGGCTGTAGCCTCGGGCCCCGACCTGGCGGAAGGAGGCGCCCAGCCAGGGATCGTAGGCTCCGGTGTCGATGGAGAAGCTTCCCCGCGGGTCTTCTCCCCTGTTTCTCAGGTAGAGGCGGCCGGCCTTCCAGGGGGGCAGCCCCTGGCGGGTGAGCTGCGGAAAGCGGTCGGGATCGCCGGAAATCTCAAAGGCCTCACGGGCCAGCAGTCCGCAGGCCCGGTGGTGGCCGTGCCCGTCGGCGGGCGTTCCGTCGAAGACCGAAAGGATGACCAGTGGGCGAAAGGAACGGATGGTGCGGACCATGTCCTCCAGGATGCGCTGGCGGCCCCACTTGTCCAGCGTCTCTTCCGCGCTCTTCGAGTACCCGAAATCGAAGGCCCGGCTGAAGTACTGGCTGGCGCCGTAGAATTCGTTGGCCGCCAGCATCTCCCCGGTCCGGACCAGGCCCAGGGCCTCGAACAGGTCGGGACCCACCAGGTTCTGGCCTCCCTCGCCCCGGGTCAGGCTCAGGATGGCGGTCCTGGCCCCCAGGCCCCGGCTGGCGTAAGTCACCAGCCCGGCCGGCTCGTCGTCGGGATGGGCCATGACCAAGAGCACCCGCGAGATCGAGGGCAGCCGCTTCAGGGACTGGGACAGCCCCACCGCCCCGCGGTCCAGGTAGAGATCCTGGCTCTGGCCGTAGCCGGGAGGCAGCAGGGCCAGCCAGATCAGGAGCCCGGGAAGCAACCGGCGCCACTGGAAGCGAGAGCGGATGGAATGGAGAAGATTCTGCGCCATGATCGCGCTCCCGGATGAGAAATGCGGGTTACTGTCCGGCGGGCCGGTGACGTTCGTCCAGGGCGCGCCCGAACAGGAGAAAGGCCGCCGCGATCATCAGGATCAGGAACACTCCGTAGGCGGCGGCGCTGCCGAAGTTGAACTGCCTCAGTTGGGACAGGATTTCAACCGAGATCGGCCGGCTGTCCACGGTGTAGATGACGATCGAGGAGACGAACTCGCCCAGGGCGGTCACGAAGGCCAGCATCGATCCGGCCGCCGCCGCCGGCAGCAGCAGGGGCAGCAGGATCCGGCGCAAGCTGTAGAACCAGGAGGCTCCCAGAGAGCGGGCCGCCCAGTGAAGGTTGGGGTCGAGCTGCTCGAAGCCGGCCTGCACGGCGCGGACCACCAGGGGGATATTACGAATGAAATAGGCCAGAGGCAAGATCCAAAAGGTGCCCACCAGCAGGACCCGGGCCTGAAGCGGGTCCGAGACGCTGAAGGTGGTCGCCAGGTTCAGGGCCACCACCGTGCCCGGCAGGGCCCAGGGCAGCAGGGTCAGGGCGCTCAGCAACCGCCGCCCCCTGAGCTTCTTCCGGATCAGCAGCCAGCCTGCGGCCAGGGCGAAAACCAGGTTGGCGGCCGTGGCCAGCGTGGCCATCTTGAGACTGTTGAAGATCGGCTCCAGAAAACGATCGTCGGCCAGCAGCCTCCCGTAGTTGGCGGCAGTATATCGGGGAGGCAGGATCTGGGTGGTCCAGGTGCCGTCCTGGCTGAAGCTGATCAACACCAGGGTGAGATGGGGCAGCAGCAGGAAGAGCACCGCGGAAATGCCCAGCACCGCCATGCCCAGCCTCAGGCCCTTTCCCCGGAGGGGCCGCAGGCTGGGGCTGGCCCCCTTGCCCACCGCGCGATACTTGCCGGTGGCTTCGTATCGCTGCAACAGGACCAGGAACAGCAGGGAAACCAGCGTCAGCACCACCGTTTCCACCAGGGCCATCTCCAGGTCGCCGTTCAGCTTGGAATTGTAGATTTGAAGCGACAGGACCCGTACCCCTCCGCCGAAGATGTAGGGAGCGCTGAAGCTGGCCATGGAGGTCATGAAGGTGAGCAGGGCCGCCCCCACCATGGCGGGGGTGAGCACCGGCAGCGTCACCCGCAGGAAGGTCCGCGTCCGGGAGGCTCCCAGCGAAAGGGAAGCCTCCCGCAGCGATTCGTCCAGGCGCTTGAGAGCGGCCGAGACGAACAGGTAGAAGTAGACGTACATGGTGTAGGCGTGCACCCACAGGATGGCCGGAATGCCTCTCAGGGAAAAGGGAGGCTCCGACAGGCCGAGCAGCACCTGCAGGCCGCGGGTCAGAATGCCGCTCTCTCCATAGAGAAACAGGAAGGCGATGACGCCGACAAGGGGCGGCAACAGCACCGGCAGCGAGGCCAGGGCGGCAAAGATACGCCGTCCGGGAAAGTCGAAGCGGTGGAAGACGAAAGCCAGCGGGACGCCGATGAGGGCTGACAGCAGCACGCTTCCCAGCGAGATGAACAGGCTGTTGCCCAGGGCCTCCACCTGGGAGGGGCTGCTGAAGAAGGCCGCGTAGTGGGCCAGCGTGAATCGATTGTCGCTGACCAGGCTCTTCCACAGGACAAACAGGTTGGGATAGAGCACCAGCCACAGAAGCAGGCCGAAGACCGGCAGGATCAGCAGCAGGGCGGATTTTCGCGTGACGGACATGGGCATGCTTGGATAGCGGGCATCGTGCCGACGCGGATCTTTCCCATGGGCTGACGCCCACGGCTAAGTGTTGTCGCGGCTTCGCCGCTGTCAAGGAGGCCGGATCATGCAGCCTATGCGCAATTGAGCAACGTCATAGCGGCGGCCGGCGTTTGACTCTTGTTTACAGGCGTTTGCTGCCGCCGCTACGCGGCTCAACTCCTGTAGGGGACGCCGAGTTCCATGGGCTGACGCCCATGGCTAAGCTCTGGCGCCGTATTCGCGGCTGACTGGAACCCCGGGCTGCTGACCGGGAGAAGTCAATGGAAGATCCTATCCCCCACCAGTGTCGTGATTTCAGGGAGAGCGGTGAAGCCGCGGTTGGCGTGGGTTGTGCGAGGATACGTCCCCGACAGATCCTCCTTATAGAGCGGCGAAGCCGCGACAGCACTTAGCCGTGGGCGTCAGCCCATGGACGTCGGATCCGTCTCCCAAGGTAGCCGCGTAGGCGGCGATTTCGGTGCACGCTTGCGAAACGCGGTGTCCATGCAAAACTGCCGAGTGCCCGTCCCTTACCACGCCATCTGCTCCCATAACGTTTCACTCTTCACCCTCCACTCTCCACCCTTCACACTTCTAACTTCACACTTCCAACTTCACACTTCACTCAATCCCCCCGCAGCAGAAACACCGCCCGGGCAGAGCAGTACAGCTCGACCTCGTCTCCCACCTGGTATGCCGCGGCCGCCGGCGAGTTGGTCCGGCTGGCCAGCACCTGCTGCCCCGATCCCTCCAGGAGGTATTCCGTGCTGGCTCCGGCGAAGCGCCGGGAGAGGACTCGAGCCGGTCCCAGGGCCAGGGAGTCGTCGGTTGGATCGAATGTCACGTTTTCCGGACGCAGCAGCATGCGCAGGCGGGCGCCCCGGCGCAACTCCCCGTCTCTTGCGGAGCGGGGAAGCCGCAGCTCGACTCCCGAGGGCAGGGAAAAGATCCCGCCGCTCCGGCTGTATTCCCTGAAGGTCACATCCCACAAGTTGGACTTGCCGACAAAGCGGGCCACCCTCTCGTTGGCCGGTTGGAAATAGAGCTGGTCGGAGGTGCCCACCTGTTGCAGCGCCCCGTCCCAAAGCAGCGCGATGCGGTCGGAGAGGGCGAAGGCCTCCTCCTGGTCGTGGGTGACGAAGATGGCCGTGATGCCCAGGGTGCGGATGAGTCGGTCGAGCTGGGCGCGGGTCTGCTCCCGCAGGCTGGCGTCCAGGTTGCTCAGCGGTTCGTCCAGAAGCAGGATCTGCGGCTCGATGGCCACGGCGCGGGCCACGGCCACCCGCTGCTGCTCGCCGCCGCTGAGCTCGAAGACCGGGCGTTTTCGATGGGGGGAGAGTTCCACCAGCTCGAGCGCCCGTTCCACCTTGCTTCTGGCGGCCTTGCCTGCAATTCCCCGCGCCCTGAGTCCGAAGGCGACGTTCTCGAAGACGTTGAGGTGTGGAAAGAGGGCGTACGATTGAAACACCATCCCCATGTTGCGCTTTTCGGGGGGAACGGGGCCGATATCCTGTCCGTTGACCAGGATTTTCCCCGCGGTGGGCTGCAGGAATCCGGCAATGAGGCGAATGGTGGTGGTCTTGCCGCAACCGCTGGGGCCCAGCAGGGTCAGGATTTCCCCGGGGGCGACCTCCAGGCTGAGCCGGTCGAGCGCGGTGAGCCCCTCGAAGCGCTGGGTCAGGTCCTGCAGTTCCAGGTGTGCCATCGAATGCCGTTCCGACCTCACCCGCCCGAGTCCCCGCTGTCGCCCTTGTGCCGGATGTGCTCGTCCCAATAGCGCATCCACTCCCGCGAATGCTTGCGCAGGAGACCTCTGTCGAGGGGCATGGCCGGGATCGGGGTCCGGGCGATCCAGGAGGGCAGCTCGGATGGGGAGATATCGGTTCGCGCGGGGATGCGAAAGAACTCCCGGGCCGCCCGGACCAGGCTCGGCCCGGAGGTGACGAACTCGTAGAACTCCCGGGCCTCAGGCCGCGGCTCGGACTTGGCCACCAGCGCAATGCCGTCCATGACCACGGGTACGCCGCCGGCCGGCAGCACGTAGTCCAGGGGGTAGTCGTATCGGGCTCGCTGCAGCTCGATGTCGGGCATGTTCCAGAGGGTGACCCAACCCTCCCTGCGGGCGAGCTTCTGGCTCAGGATGGTCAGGTTCGGGACGTAGTCCTTGGTGTTGGCGTCCAGCCCTCTTAGCCAGCGGTAGCCGCCCTCCGCTGATCCGGTCTTCTCCATCTCCCTCAGGATCATGGCGCAGAAGATGGTTCGCATGGTTCCGGAAGCCAGCGGATCCCTGAGGATGATCTTGCGCTTCCACTTGGGGTCCAGCAGGTCATCCCACTCCCCGGGGGCTTCGTCCGGCTTCAGCAGGGCGCTGTTGTAGGCGATGACTTCGGGGGTCTTGTAGGTGCCGTACCAGAAATTCCCCGACCCGCGGGCCTCGGTCGGGACGGCCTCGGCCCAGCCGGGACGGTAGGGCAGCAGCAGGCCTTCCTCTCCGGCCTGCTCGAAGAGGTCGGAAGGCGCCCCCCACCAGATATCCGCCTGGGGATTGTTCTTCTCCGAGCGCAGCCGGTCCAGCACGTCCTGGCTTCCCATGTCGAGCCACTTGACGTCGACTCCAGGAAAGCGGGCCTCGAATCGGACTTCGTGGTCGGACAACAGCTCCTTGCCGTGGGGGGAATAGACGACCAGGGAGACCTTGCCGGTCCCTGCCGGGGAACAGGCAGCCGGCAGCAGGCAGCCGGCGAACGCAATGACCAGGAGAGGGCGCGCCATATTTCCTTTCCGGCCGGTCGGCAGCGGGAGACACTCAGCCCTGGTCGCAGGTCCTGAAGGCCTGGCGGAGGGCTATCACCGGATCGCCGAGCGGGAGGAATTCGTGACCCACGTATCCGTCGTAGGCGGTTGCCGCGATGGCCCGGCAGATCCCGCTGTAGTTGAGTTCCTGGGTGTCGTCGATTTCGTTGCGCCCCGGATTGCCGGCGGTGTGGATGTGGCCGACGTAACCGATCATCTCGCGCAGAGTTCGGATCACGTCGCCCTGCATGATCTGCATGTGGTAGATGTCGAACAGCAATTTCACCCGGGGGCTGGAGACCATTTCACAGACGGCGATCCCCCAGTCCGGACGGTCGCACTGGTAGCCGGGGTGGTCGATCCTGGAGTTCAACAGCTCCAGGTTCAGGTTGACCCCTTTTTCTTCGGCGTAGGGCGCCACTCGTTTCAATCCCCGGGCGCAGGCGAGGAGCCCTTCGAAGTCGCTGCGCTCCGGATGGCGGTTCCCGGAGAAGCAGATCAGCCCGGGAATCCGATGCCTGGCCGCCAGCCGGATGGAGTCTCCCAGCTCCTGCTCGATCTGGTCGTGGTTGTCGGGGTGGTTGAGACCGTCCTCCAGGCTCCGGTGGCCCGACATCGAAGCCACTTCCAGGTCGTGGCGGCGGGCGGTATCCACCGTTTCCTCGAAGTCCTCGTCCCGGTACCACAACTCCACCGCCGGGTAGCCGATCCCTGCCGCGGCTTCGCACAGGGCATCCAGGGAGAGGCTCGGCGGCTTGACCATCGGGAAGCAGACCGATTGCTTGATCCGCATGGGAGGCCTCCGCCCGTATGGAGCCGCCGGGATTCAAATCCGTGGCCTGGGGAGCCTTGAGCCCTACTGGGATTCCGATTCTTCGACGCTGATCTTGAGTGATTTCAGGAACTTGATGTCCTGGGAGGTGATCTTGAGCCTGGCTTCGACCTCGTCGCTTTCGGCGAGAACCGGCTCCTCGGGGGATTCCTCGCTTCTCTTGTTGAAGCCTATGGTGGCCTCCAGCACCAGGAAGACGTCGTAGCCGGAGTTCCGGATGGTGGAGATGGCGCCGCTGATCGATTCCGAGCTCGAGAGGGTCTCGTTGATGGCTTCTCCCAACTCCTTCATCATTCGCTTCAACTGCTCATCCATTGGCTCCACCCGCCCCGCCCCAACCGGGGCCCGTTGCCTGCTTCCCGGCCGCTGATCACAGCGTCTGTTTCGGGGCCTTTCCGGAATCCCTGCCCTCAAGCGATGTTACTTCCAACGCCCGGGGGTGTCAAGGAACTGCGTCTCCTCCCCTGTGCTATCATGAAGCCCGGTCCGAACGGGGAAAACGGCATGGCCGGGAGTTGGCTGGAACGGGTGAAATCGTCCTTCGGGGAGGTCGGCAGGAGCATTCACAAGCTCTTCCTGGAGGTGACCGGATTTCTGTTCGCCGTTTTCGGCGGGTTCCTTCTGCTCCGGGGGTACCAGTTTGTCACCGAGAGAGAGGTCTTCGAGTTCAAGGACTACTTCATGTTGGGCTCCTTCGCCCTGTTCGGCCTGCTGATGCTGGGTTTCGCCGTTCACTCCTATATTCGGGTCCGGTCGATGAAGTGAGGCCCGGGCCGGGTTCCCCCGTCCCGGTTCTTGCCCGCCGACTCCTTTCCAGGCCGGGTCGGTCAGCCTGATGTCATCCAACCGCAAATTCGAGACGACTTCCGGAATCCGGCTCGATCCCTTCTTCGGTCCCCGGCACCTGGAGGATTTCGACTACCGGACGGACCTGGGGGATCCCGGAAGCTATCCCTTCACCCGAGGAGTCAGGCCCGGGATGTACCGGGACCGTCTGTGGACCATGAGGCAGTACGCCGGCTTCGGGTCGGCCCGTGAGTCCAACGCCCGCTACAAGTACCTGCTGGGACTGGGTCAGACCGGACTGTCGGTGGCCTTCGATCTGCCCACCCAGATGGGCATGGACTCCGACGCCGCCATGGCGGCCGGCGAGGTTGGGCGCACGGGCGTGGCCATAGACAGCCTGCGGGACATGGAGGAGCTCTTTCGGGGAATTTCGCTCGACCGGGTCTCGGTCTCGATGACCATCAATGCCACCGCCGCCGTGCTGCTCGCCCTGCTGGTCGCCCTGGCCAGGAGCAGGCAGGTCCCGCCGGAGCGGCTTTCGGGCACCATTCAGAACGACATTCTGAAGGAGTACATCGCCCGGGGAACCTACATCTATCCCCCCGAGGCCTCCATGCGGCTGGTCACCGACCTCATCGGCTACTGCAGCCGGAATCTTCCGCAATGGAATCCGATCTCGGTGAGCGGCTACCACATCCGCGAGGCAGGATCTTCGGCCGTCCAGGAACTGGCATTCACCCTGGGCAACGCCATCGCATACGTCGAAGCCTGCCTGAAGTCGGGACTGGCCATCGATGACTTCGCCCCCAGAATTTCTTTCTTCTTCAACGTCCACAACCACTTTCTGGAGGAAGTGGCCAAGTTCCGTGCGGCCAGGCGCTTGTGGTCCCGAATCATGAAGGAGCGTTTCGGCGCCCGCAATCCCAGGTCCTGGATGTTGCGCTTCCACGCCCAGACGGCGGGAAGCACCCTGACCGCTCAACAGCCGGAGGTGAACACGGTCCGGGTCACCCTGCAGGCTCTGGCCGCCGTGCTGGGAGGGACCCAGTCACTGCACACCAACTCTCGGGACGAAGCCCTTTCGCTGCCCACCGAGGAAGCCGCCGGGCTGGCCCTGCAGACCCAGCAGGTGATCGCCTACGAGAGCGGAGTGGCCGAGGTGGCCGATCCGCTGGCGGGTTCCTTTGCGGTGGAGGCCCTCACCGACTCCCTCGAGAGAGGAGCCCGGGAGTACCTGGCCCGGATCGAGTCCATGGGCGGCATGATGCAGGCCATCTCGCAGGGCTTCGTCCAGCGTGAGATTCAGGAGTCTTCCTACCGGTACCAGCGTTCGGTCGAGAGGGGCGAAAGCACCATCGTGGGCGTCAACCGCTTCGCTTCGGAAGAACGCCCGGGTATCGAGATCCATCGCATCGACCCCGGCATAGAAAAGGAACAAAGGCAGCGGCTGGAGCGGGTTCGGGAATCGCGGGACTCCAAGGCGGCCGACCGTGCCCTGGACGCCATCGCCGAAGCGGCCGCAAGCGGGGAGAACCTCCTCCCGGTCATGATCCGGGCAGTGGAGATCCAGGTCACGCTGGGGGAGATTTCCGATCGATTGAGAACCATCTTCGGGGAGCATACGGAGAACCCGCAAATCTAGTGGGAACGGGCTGCTTGTGCTCACGTAAGTGGCGCCGCGTTGGCCCCCCTCCGGCTCGAAGACGGGCTTCGCCCTCTCGCCGACTCCCCCTCAAGGGGGGAGTGATACTAGAGCCCCGCATAAGACCTCCTATAACTCCCCCCTTGAGGGGGAGTCGCACAAGCCCGAGCCGAATGGCGAAGGCTTGTGCGGTGGGGGGTTCGCACAAGGCGAGCCAGAGGCGAGATCTTGTG
>JAJECY010000185.1 GCA_022821775.1 Acidobacteriota bacterium | reverse complement strand
ATGTGCGCGCTGGGGGAAAAAAGACCAGCCAGGGCATGCCCAGCACAGTCTGTTTGTATTGCGCCGTAATGAAGGACCTATAACGTAATAAAAATAAATGGTTTCTTACAATTTCGAGTGCGACCTGGTGAGAAATGCGGGCTAGAGTGTAGATCAATGGGGTGCCTCTCTCAATGCGTGTTGTCTTGATACTGAACACCCTGTGAGTCGGCGGGCTTACACGCACGATGATCATGCCGAATACCCGAACTCAGGCGTCGAGGGAAAACGTTTCCAGTCAGGTCGAAACAATGGCGGAAGAATCGGATGTCCTGGTGATCGGCGGCGGGGCGGTGGGGGTCTGCACGGCCTACTACCTGGCCCGTAAGGGCTGCCGGGTCACCTTGATCGAGAAGGGGGAAATCTGTTCCGGCTGCTCCTACGGCAACGCCTGCATGATCGTTCCCAGCCACGCCATGCCGGTCCCGGCGCCGGGAGTCATCGGCAAGTCCCTGAAGTGGATGCTCAAGGAAGACAGCCCCCTGCTGATCCGGCCGCGGGTGGACTGGCAGCTCCTTTCCTGGCTGCTGCGGTTTGCCGCTTCCTGCCGACAGCGGCCCATGGAACGAGCCATCCCCGTTTTGCGGGACCTGGGCCGCGCCAGCCTGCTCCTGTTTCGGGAGTTGGCTGCCACGGAAGACCTGAGCTTCGACTTTGAACAGCAGGGGATGATGAGCGTCTACACCACGGCGGCCGGACTGCAGGAGGGGAGGGAAGAGGCCGAGATCATGGCCCGGCACGACCTGGAACTCGAGATTCTGACGGGGGAGGAGGCCCGGGAACTGGAGCCCGCGCTCAACCGGAGGGTGGTGGGCGCTCTCTATTCCGCCGAGGATGCCCACGGCAATTCCCATCGGTTCGTCACCGGTTTGGGAGACGCTCTCCCGAAGCATGGAGTAGACGTCAGGACCGGCACCGAGGTGACCGGCTGGCTGCTGGAGGGAGGTCGGCCTACCGGAGTCCGAACGGACAAGGGAGATTTCCGCGGCCGTGAAATCGTATTGGCGACGGGGTCCTGGACGCCCTTGCTGGCCCGGGAGCTGGGAGCCAGGGTGCCGGTCCAGGCCGGAAAGGGGTACAGCCTGACCATGGACCGGCCGACGCTGAGCCCCAGGATTCCCCTCATCCACGCGGAAAGAAAAGTAGCGGTGACTCCCATCGGCGATCGCCTGCGATTCGCCGGAACCATGGAGTTTGCCGGGATCGATCTGAGCCTGAACCCGACCCGCACCGAGGCCATCCGGCGGGGCGCCCTGGAGGTGATCTCAGGGGCCGGCAACACCGCCAACCTGGAACGCTGGTGCGGCTTGCGCCCCTGCACCCCGGACGGGCTGCCCATCATCGACCGGCTCCCCCGCCATCCCAACGTCTACCTCTCCACCGGCCATGCCATGCTGGGGTACACCCACGGTCCCATCAGCGGCAGGCTGATGGCCGAGATGATCTGCGGAGAACCAACCTCCCTTTCTTTGGAACCCTTCGGCCTGGGACGCTTCTGACCACGGTGAACAGTGGAGAGTGGAGAGAGCCCTTTGCAAAATTCTTCAGTACGGGACGCCGCGTCTGCTCCCCTCCGCATCAGCCTTCGCCTGTAGGTTGGCCGGCGCGAACTCGCGACGGCGCACAAGACCGCGCCATTGGGCGCTGCTTGTGCGAACCCCCACCGCAGAAGCCTTCGCCATACGGCTCGACTTCTGCGACTCCCCCTCAAGGGGGGAGTGATAGAAGGCGGAGCCCCACCCGGGAACGCGGGCGTCCCGCCCGCATCCTTATTCCTGGCTGGAGGTCGCGGAGCGTCAGCGCGAGGTTGCCGGCCGGCAGCCACCCTGCCGCCCGATCCAGCAAGGAGCTGTTTGCAGGCCAAGTATCACTCCCCCCTTGAGGGGGAGTCGGCGAGAGGGCGGAGCCCGTCTTCGAGCCGGAGGGGGGCACAACGCGGCGTCTCGTAAGTGAGACTCAGCCGCGGGCAGGTGGCGCCGGCGCGGCAGCGCCGTCACGCTTGGTGTCCCTTCGTGGGTCACTCTTTTTTCGTTTGTTTCAAATAACGCTCAACCCATCGATCCAACAACTCTTCACCCTTCAAACTTCACCCTCCACCCTTCAAACTTCAAACTTCAAACTTCCAAACCGGACCCGCTTCGGTCCGTTTCCACATCCGTTCGAACTCCGCCGTGCCCACCTCGTCCCAGAAGTCGGTCTCCACCGGGTTGGCGTAGCCGGGGACCGGTCCCGGGACATGGGGGCCGTGTCCCGAGTACCGCCGGCCGAATCCCGGCGGGCTCAGGAACTTGATGTTGGCGCCCGGGGCGTCGGGATCGTAACGGAAATAGAGGTGAGGGCCCGGACGGTAGCGCACCCTGACCAGGAAGCGAGTCTGTTCGGGACGGGGCATGCGGGCCAGCCGCTCCAGCTTCTTCCGGTCGATCCGCACCCCCAGGCCGGGTCCCTTGGGGACCGCCACGCTGCCGCTCACCACCGGCATGGATTCGACGGTCACGTCTTCCGCCCAGAGGTTGCAGAGGTCGACGTGATCCAGAGTGGCCATGGGATAGACGGCCGCCTGGTGGGCCAGGAAGGCCTGGTTGATGGTCCCGCCGGCCATCTGCAGCAGAAAGGGGGTGTTGGTGCTTTCCGCCATGGCCGCCAGCTTCCTGGCTGAGCCGATGCCCGCATGGCTGGACATGAACCCGTCGGACAGCCCCTTGCGCATGAAGACCTCGGCCGGGCCGTGGTGAATCAGGATCGGAATGGCGCATTTTTCTCGCAGCAGACGATAGCCGTCCTGGTCGATGGAACGGATGGGATCTTCGATCCGTCCGGCAATGGGAAATCGTTCCAGCTCCTTCAGGACCGGATAGACGGCTTCGAAATTGGAATCCTCGTTGAAGTCGTATTGGACTCGAAATCCACGGGGCGCCGCCTCCTGCATGGCGGCAGTCTGGTCGACCACGTTCTGCAGGACGTCCACGTGGTATTTCATCCAGCGGTATCCCCGTTTCGACAGTTGCCTGACTTCTTCCGCCATCTGCCGGGGAGGTTGCGACATCGTCCAGGCGGCGATGGGCACCCAGGACCGCACCCGAGGCCCGATCAGTTTCCAGGCGGGCAGTCCCAATGCCTTGCCCATCAGGTCGTAGAGAGCCATGTTCATGGGCAGGTTCCGAGGGTCGTTGATCCAATCGAAGGGACTGGTGCCCAGGTACTCCTTGAAGTCGCTCCAGGGAGATCCCCAATTCTCCCCGTAGCCCTCGATGCCCGCATCGGTCTTGACGATGTAGATGGTTCGCAACCGGCTGTGCAGCCCCTGGTAGCGAAGCAGCCACTTGGCATGGTAGTCGTGGTAGGGGGGGAGGATCTGGTGCGCTTCGATCTCGGTGATCTTGATCCTGCGGGCCAACTGCGAAAACAGCGGTGACGACCAGAAGGGAAGACCGGCCGCGGCCAACCCGGATTGCAGAAGAAACCCGCGCCGGTGGACGAGAGGCATGCCACCTCCTGCACCCGGGGACGTTGTTGAATTACTGGAATAACCTGGGTCGGCGGTCCTTGAATTCCTGTTATTCAACAATGTCCCCTGCTTCTCTCGTAGAAGTTATTCCAGTAATTCAACAACGTCCCCTATCCTCGAATCAACCGGACTTGTAGTTGACCGACGCCTCCACCAGGCCCAGCCTCAGGGGCGAGCTCAGGTTGGGAGTGCGTTTCACCAGTCGAACCTGGATGACGTTGATTCCCTGCTTCAGGGGCGGGCAGGCGAGGTCGTATTCCAGCGTCCCGGTCAGATACTCTCCCCCGTAAGGACCGCGCCTCCTGTTCCAGTAGGAGACCAGGTCGAAGGTGCCGGGCTGCTTGTCGGGCAGGCGTTCCCCGTTGAGATGGACCTCCACCCGGTCCTCGAGAGCGCGGTTCTCGAACAGGAGCCGCAGCTTGACGCTCTCCAGGGTGCCCTTGCGGGTGGCCGACTCCAGGTCATCGGAGATCCTGAATCGAAGACGGGGGCCGCCGTCGGGCGGCGTCTCGGTGAGGTCCACCGGGAGCTGCACCGCCGGCACCGCCGATGAAAAGGCGGCGCCGTGGTTGTTCCATGCGCCGGGGAACCAGCGCCTCTTGTCCATCTGGTAGCGTTTGTCCAGAGAGGACAGCCGCTCGGGGTCGCCGATGTCCTGGAACAATTGCCGCTTCCAATCGGTCGGCTGGGCAAAGTAGTTGAACAACTGAAGGCCGTCGGCCCCGCCCTGCCAGAAACGCATGGCGATGGCCCGGTTGACGTCCAGGTCGGCCGTGGGTCCGCCCATGTAGCGGAGCAGCTCCATTCCGCCCAAGACCCGGCAGTCGGTGCCGCGGGCCGCCTCCACGAACGACTCGAAGGGCATGTCGAAGGGAATGAAGCCCCCGCCCGCAATGAGGAGGTCCACCAGGCCTTCCCGGATCCAGGTGCGCACGTCCAGGCCCACCCGCAGGGCATCGGCGAAGGTCGGCGGGACCCGCATGGCCAGTTCGATCTTCCGTCCGGTCTCCCGGCTGACCTCGTCCCGCCGCCGCTTGATGCGCCGCAGCATGTCGGTCATGTGGTGGTGATTCTCCACCGCCTCGTGCAACTTGAAAAAGGCCGGGTGCCGCATGAAGTCCAGTTCCACGCCGTCCACCTGAAATCGGGTGAAGACCTCCGTGATGGTGGCCGCCATGTGCTGGCGAACCTCCGGAATGGCGTAGTTCAAGCCCATCCGGATTCCCCATTCCTTGCTCTCCTTGGAATAGCCGGCCGGATGGCCGATCAGCCACTGGGGATTCTTCAGCCGGAACTCGCTGTGGTTGGGGGCGGAGGGATCCACGCCGTAGTGGCTGTTCATGCGGAAGGAGCCGAACAGGCCCATGCCCTCCTCCCGGCACACCTCGGCAAAAGTCGCCAGGGGACCCTTGCCCGATTCGATCAGGCGCCGGATATTTTCGTAGACGCGCCAGTCCCAGTCGCTCTTGAAGGTTCCGTGTCGGCGGCCGAACACCTCGGCGACTTCGGACTCGTAGTGGTAGACCTCGCGGTCTCCCAGGCAGAAGCAGATGGTGTCGACCGGGGTATCCTGGTAGCTCCTGACCACCTGCCGGAAATGCTCGGCGGTAAGCGGAGGGTCGCTCCCCATGATGGCGCCGTCGTGGTTGGACAACATGCGGCGGCCTCCCTGTCCGGCAGGAATGGGTTGGCTCCAGCCCGGACTCGGGAAGGGCGGGGACAAGCCTGCCATCCAGGGGGCGGCCAGCAGGCCGCCGCCGACCGTCTTGAGGAACCGTCTTCGTCTCATGGCATCTCCTCTTGAATTGAACCCTCCGGCCGCACCGGTCAGGGCTTGCCGGATTGCTCCCAGACCGGGCCTTCGGCCGTGCGTTCCCACATGGCCTCGAATTCCGCGGAGCCGGTTTCGTCCCAGAAGTCGCTGACCACCGGATTGGCATAGCCCGGAACCGGCCCGGGGACATCGGGCCCGAAGCCGGTGTACCGTTGCCCGAATCCGGGGGGATTGAGGAATCTCACGTTGGCGCCGGGAAGGTCGGGGTCGAACCGGAAGTAGATGCCGAGGCCGTCTTCATAGCGGACACGCACCAGGAAACGGGTTTGTCCGGGCCGCGGGGCTTGGGCCAGGCGCTCCAGCTTCTCCCGGTCGAGGCTGACCCCCAGCCCGGGTCCTTCGGGGACGGCAACGCTTCCCCCCACCACGGGCATGTCCTCGCGCGTCACCTGCTCCTTCCAGAGGTGGCACCCGTTGACGTGGTCCAGGACGGCCATGGGGAACACGGCCACTTCGTGGGCCAGGAAGGCCTGGTTGATGATGCCGCCCGTCTGCTGCAGCATGAAGGGCGTATTGGTCGACTCCGCCATGGCCGACAGCTTCATGGCGTGTCCCACCGCAGCATGGCCGCCCATGAAACCGTCGCACAGGCCTT
>JAJECY010000164.1 GCA_022821775.1 Acidobacteriota bacterium | reverse complement strand
ATGTGCGCGCTGGGGGAAAAAAGACCAGCCAGGGCATGCCCAGCACAGTCTGTTTGTATTGCGCCGTAATGAAGGACCTATAACGTAATAAAAATAAATGGTTTCTTACAATTTCGAGTGCGACCTGGTGAGAAATGCGGGTTAATGCCGGAGGCCCAGTGGAATCCCCGCCACATCCCCAGCAGGCAGGCAGCGCCGTCCCGGCGGACTTGACTCCTCAATGCGTCCACTGCGGGCTTTGCCTGCAAGCCTGCCCGACCTACATCGAGTTGGGAAAAGAGGCGGACTCGCCCAGAGGCCGCATCTACCTCATGCAAGCCCAGCAACGCGGGAGGTTGCCGGTCGCCGGAAGCTTCGCCCAGCACATCTCCGCCTGCCTGGACTGCCGTGCCTGCGAGTCGGCTTGCCCTTCAGGGGTGCCCTACGGCGAATTGGTGGAGCAGGCCCGCGAGATCGTCGAGCAACAATTGGAGCGCCCCTTCCTGGTGGAAGCCGTCCGCCGCTACGTCTTCGGCTGGGTTTTTCCCTCTCCCCGGCTCCTGCGGTTCCATTTTCATCTGCTGCGTCTCTATCAGCGCCTGGGCTTGCAGTCATTGGTTCGGAGGCTGGCTTCCCTGAAGCTGATTCCGTCGCGGTTGGCCGGCATGGAACGGCTGCTTCCCGACCTTGCAGGACGCACCGCCCCGATTGAACTCGGAGCGGTCTTCAGGAGCGCCGGGCCCACCCGGCGCCGGGTGGGATTGGTCACCGGGTGCGTCATGAACGAAATCTTTGCCGGCATTCACCGCGCCACCATTCGCGTCCTGCAACGGAACGGCTGCGAGATCGTCATCCCGTCATCCCAGGTCTGCTGCGCCGCTCTCCACGCCCACGCCGGCATCACGGAGACGGCTCAAGAGATGGCGAAGAAGAACATCCAGGCCTTCGAGCAGGCCGGCGTTTCGGCGGTCATCGTCAATGCAGCCGGCTGCGGCGCCAAGCTCAAGGAGTACGGGGCCCTTCTTGCCCACGATCCCGAGTACTCATCCCGAGCCCGGTCCTTCAGCCAAGGGGTCATGGATATTTCGGAGTTTCTGGACGCGCTGCCGGCCCTGTCCCCGCCGAAACGGCTGGAACTGAGGATCGCCTACGACGACCCCTGTCACCTGCTGCATGCCCAGAGAATTGCCCAGGCCCCGCGCCGCCTGCTGCAGCAGATTCCGGGGCTGAAACTGCTGGAGTTGCGGAATCCGGACCAATGTTGCGGGAGCGCGGGAATCTACAACATCACCCACCCCGAATTGTCGGCGCGCATCCTGGAGCGCAAGATCGAAGACATCGAGCAGTGCGGGCCGGAGGTGGTGGCCACCGGAAACCCCGGGTGCCTCCTACAGATCGCTAACGGCCTGCGGATGGCGCAACTGCACCACATACAAGTGATGCACCCCATGGAGATTCTCGATCGCGCCTACGGATCGGCGTCTTCGGAAAATGGTCGCAATCCGGACTGAACCACCAAGATCTCCTGTGGTAAGGTTTGTCGGAGAAGCGCCGCCAGCATGGAACAGGTGAAAGGTAACCGCGTGCCGGCGGACCAGACCCGGGCTTCACGATGAATGAGCTTGAACCCATTTCGATCGGTGTCGCCGGAGAGCAGGACCGCCCGCTTGCGGTCAGAATGCAGGCCGATGTCCTGAAAGAGTTTCTCAGAGCCATCGACCGCAAGAAAAGGGCGGTATTGCTGGATATTGGCGTTCCAACAGGATCCAACGTCGAGTTCTTTTTCGGACGCGAAGTCAAGCTATACGTGGAAGACCTGCTGGAAGCCTACTCGAGACCCGAATACTCGACCTCGCTCAACGATCAACGGGCCCCCGTCGCGAGCAGGTTCTTCAGGGAGAACTTCAAATACCCTGTCGACTTCTTCGACGGACTGATTTGCTGGGATCTGCTGAGCTATCTGGATCCCGAATTCGCCTCGCTGTTTATCGCCAGAGTATCGGCCATGATGAAGTCGAAGAGCTTGATCTTCGCCCTCTTTCAGACCAGGCCGCCCGGCGGCTCCGATTGGATCCACCAATACCGCATCGTTACCGAATCCAACCTGGAACGCACTCCCACCGATCGCGCCATGTCCATCCGCAAAATCTACCAGAACCGGGACGTGACTCAGTTGTTCGACGGTTACGAAACCCGCAGATTCCTGCTCATGAAACACAACCTCCTGGCCGTCATCATGCAAAAGTACTGACCTTCAGTCGATCCGGTATTCCCGGATCTTGATTCCGGCTTCCTCGAACAACCAAAAGGTCGCATCGTTCAGCGGATACCCCATGTTGAACACCACCTCGACGATCCCGCTGTTGATGATCATCTTGGCGCACATCAGGCAGGGCGAAAAGGTGGAATAGAGGCATCCGCCCTTGACGCTGGTGCCGTGGTAGGCCGCCTGGGTAATGGCATTTTCCTCGGCGTGGGAACAGAGACACTCGTCCAACCGGGTTCCGCTGGCCGCCAGCGCACTGCAGCGCGGGCATCCCCCCTCGTTGCAGTTTCTTGTTCCGCGCGGGGTCCCGTTGTAGCCGGTGGAAACGATCCTGCGGTCTTTCACCACCACGGCCCCCACTTTGCGCTTGATGCAGTTGCTTCGCGTGGAAGCCACCTGCGCAATCCTCATGAAATACTCGTCCCAGGAAGGCCGCGGCGGGCCGGTCAGCTTCCGCCGCACCAGGCGGGTGAGCTTCTCCAAGGCTTCCCCATCGGATTGGCCGGGCGTCAGCACCAGGTCGAAGGACACCGCCGGCTCCACCGGTTCACCCACCCAGACCAACACCATTCCCGATTGACCCAGGGATTCCCAATCGGGAGGCACCTGGCGTTTTCGAAAAACCAGGTGCTGCGACTGCTCCCGCGACAGGGGCTGGGGGGACCGGCACGAACCGAACCCCTTCTCTTTCAAGTCATTCTGCAAAACGAGAGTCAGTGGCGAATCTTCCCCGAACAACCCGATAATCATCCTGCATTCCTCTTAACCCGCATTTCTCACCAGGCCGCACTCGAAATTTTAAGAAACCATTTATTTTTAATGCGTTATCAGTCCTACTTTAAGGCGCGATACAAACAGACGGTGCTGGGCATGCCCTGGCTTGTCTTTTTTCCCCCAGCGCGCACTTGCTCCCTCAACCGTAGAAACCGCTACGCTCTTCGGTCGCGAGCACGCGCTGGAGAAAAAAATCCTGCGCCATGATCATGCCCCCTGGTGAGAAATGCGGGTTAACCCGGCTTGGCGCCGACCCCGGCCCATGCATGGACAACTCCTGGAGGGATCACCCGAGGAGACCATTGCCCACCAGTCCAGATTACCATAAGATCCCAGCGGGGCGAGCACGCCACGAGCCTGGCCCACGGGAGAAAAACCCATGAACATTCTGGATCCGTCCATCGTTCGCTACCTCCATTCCCTGACTCCTCCGAGAGACTCCACACTCCAGGAAATGGAACGCATCGCCGCCGAGAAGAGATTTCCCATCATCGGCCCCCTGGTAGGCCGCCTGCTTTGCCAACTGGCGCTCTTGACGCGGGCCCAACGCATCTTCGAGCTGGGATCCGGCTTTGGCTATTCGGCGATCTGGTTTGCAAGGGGCTTGCAACCGGGGGGTCGCATCATCTGTACCGACGGCTCCGTGGAGAACGCCGCCCTGGCCGCCCGGTTTTTCAAAGAGGCGCAAATCCAAGGTCTGGTAGACTACCGAACCGGCGACGCTCTTTCCCTGCTGGCCGAAGAACCGGGGAGCTTTGACATCATCCTCAACGACGTGGACAAGCACGAGTATCCCGAAGTATTCCGGCAGGCGGTTCCCAGATTGAAAAGGGGAGGCCTTCTTGTCACCGACAACACCCTGTGGCAGGGACGGGTGGTCGAAGACGACGACGCCCCCACCACGGCGGGAATACGAGCCTTCAATCGACTGGCCTTTCAATCCGAAGACGTCCTGACCACCATCATTCCTCTCAGGGATGGGGTAGCGCTGAGTATCAAGCGATGAAGATAGGACCCTACCGCATCGTTTCCCTGGAAACCGGCCGTTTCGGCCTCGACGGCGGCGCCATGTTCGGCGTCGTCCCCAAGACTCTCTGGAGCAGGACCAACCCCAGCGACGAGCGCAATCGGATTCCCCTGGCCATGAGGGCCCTGTTGATTCTGGACGAAAAGCGCAAGATTCTGGTTGACGTCGGCTGCGGTCACAAGTTCTCCGACAAACTCAAGGGGATCTACCGCCTGGACCATAGCCGATACACCCTGCCGGGCTCGCTGGAGGGCCACGGCATCGCTCCGGAAGACATCACCGACGTCATCCTGACTCACTTCCATTTCGACCATGCCGGGGGCGCGACCTGCTACCGGAACGACCGGCTGGAGCTGACTTTCCCCTCGGCTAGGCACTACATTCAGCAGCGTCAATGGGAACGAGCCCTGAGCCCGTCCGAGAAGGACCGGGGCAGCTATATGCCCATGGATATCGAGCCCTTCCGCGACCACCCCCAGCTCACCATCCTGGATGGCCCCTGTGAGCTGTTCCCCGGCGTCCACCTCCTGATCTCCAATGGACACACCCCGGGCTTGCAGATGGTCAAGATTCAGGAGGGCGACGCCACGCTGTTCTATTGCGGGGACATGATGCCCACCGCCTCTCACCTTCCGCTCCCCTACCTGATGGGGTATGACCTCTATCCCATGACGACCATCGAGGAAAAGCGGCGCTATCTACAGCAGGCCTGTGAGGAGGACTGGATAATCGCACTGGAACACGACCCGGATGAGCAGGCCGTTCGCATTCAACCGGGCAGGAAGTATTGCGAGATCCGGGAGAGGCTGAGATTGTGACGGGTTGGCGGCATGGACACGCTCCGCCGGCGCTGGTGGCCTGTCTCGGAAATCAGTCATCCTGCCGCAGACGATAGACCACCGTGGCCCGATGATCGCCAGCCACCGGCTTGCCGTCCTGGTAGGCCGGAGCAAAGTCCCACCAATGTTTCACCTCATAGAGCGCCCGTTCGGTAAGCCCGAACTCCAGGCTGGACTCGGGAACGGCTTCAACCACCTCGCCGTTGGCATCCAGCTTCAGGGCGATGCTCAGGCTTCCGGTCTTCTTTTTCTTCCTGGCTTTTTCGGTACGCCTGGGGAAGGTGCTCAACAAGGTCACCGGTCCTCGCGTCCCCTTGCTGACAAACGGGGCCGTTACCCGCCGGCTACGAATCCTGGAACCATAAATGTTCTTGCCGTAGAGCACGCCCAACTGGAATTTCTTGAGGCGATCACTGCTGACCCCGATATTGATCTTGTCGAAATTCCCGACGAACCTCCGATAATCCGCGGCACCGACCGGCTGCAGCCGATAGGCCAACCTTCCCAACAAAAATACGACCTTTCGCACTTTCTCAGGAAATTCGAAGCTGTAACCGAGCTCGAATCTGCGGCGCGTGCGCTGGCGGACGCAAGCTCGGGGATTGCCCTCCAGCTTGGACTTGCGGCCGTCGTAGAGAAAGGAGTCGAACCGCCGGGGCTGCCCCTGCGCCGTTCGCATGAAGATCCGGTCCACCGAGAGGCAGCGACGGGTTTCTCCCAGGTTGATGACTTCGATGAAGGCTTCCCGGCTCGGAGTCAACTCGAACGCGAAGAGAATGGTGGAATCCACGTAGGCATGGTAGGGGCTGGCCTCGGGCAGAAAATCGGGGGTTGCACGGACCGTGGAGCCACCCAGCAGGGTCAAGCCCAACGCCAGCACAGGAATGCGCCAGGGAATCTTCATGGACAAAACCACCCGAACTTCATTCAAGTTAAAGCACATCGGCAAAGGACCGCTTGACGTAGCGGAACACCAGACCGCCGCACACGAAGGTTACCAGAGCCATCCCGTAGAGGGGAATCATCCCCTGCCAGGAAGGCATCTCGGCAAACAGCAACATCTTGCGGTAAGCAGTCACGACTTCGGCCAACGGATTGAACCGCATGACCAGGACCAGCTTGTCGCTGACCCTGCCCAGGTGTTCTTCGGTATAGAAAATGGGCGTAAACCAGAACCAGAGGGTCAGGACTACCGTAACCACCTGGGCAGTGTCCCTCAGAAACACCTGCAGGCTCGAGACCACCCAACTCAACCCCAGGGCAAACAGCATCAGGGGAAGCAGGTAGAGGGGAATCAACAGCACGTACAGGCTCAGTTGCTGCATGTAGAAGAGGATGACCACCAGGAAAATGGCCACGCCGATCAGGTGGTTCACCAGGTTGGCGATCAGTACGGCGACCGGCAGGATCTCCGACGGAAAAACCGTCTTGGTGATCAGGTTGGCGTTGTCCACCAGCACGTTGCTGGAGCGGCTCAGGGTCTCCTGGAACATCATCCAGGGAAGAATGGCGCAAAACAGATACACTGCAAAGCTGCCCACACCGGCTCCCTGACCCAAGGGGTGGGGGATATCTATTCGGATAATCACCGAAAACACGAAGGTGTAGGTCACCAAGAGCGCCAGCGGATGGATTACCGACCAGAAGAGCCCCATGACCGAACCCACGTAGCGGCTCTTGAGATCGCGCTCGACCATCGACCCGATGAGACCCCGATGGCGAACGACCTTGCTGGCGAAATTGACGATAAGACCGGTCACGGGACGAACCCCGTCGGCGGGCGCTGGCGGTGATTATTCGATGGTCAACAACAGGTCCTTGGCCTCGACGTGCTGCCCTGCCCCCACCAGTATCCGGCTGACACGTCCGGCCACGGGGGCGTAAATCGTACTCTGCATCTTCATGGCTTCCAGGGTGAACAGTTTTGCGCCCCTGTCCACTCTCTGCTCCAACTGGACGAACACGTGGGTAATCACCCCCGGCGACGGGGGCCCCACGTGCCCGGGCTCCCCGGGGCTGATCCTGGGATGGGCGGGGGCAGCCGCCTTCAGGCTTTCGTCGCGCACCACCGCCTCCCGAGGCTGTCCGTTGAGCTCGAAGAAGACGGTTCGGCGGCCGTCGGGGTTGGGTTCGCTGATGGTCAGGAACTTGATCACCAGGGTCTTGCCGGGCTCGATATCCACCGCAATCTCGTCTCCCGACTGCATGCCGTAAAAGAACTGGGGAGTCGGGAGCACGCCGACATCGCCAAATTTCCGGTGGGTCGCCACGTAGTTCAGAAACACATCCGGATACAGCAGGTAACTCAATACCTCGTCATGGCGGACGTCCCGTCTGAGCTTTCGCTGCAGGAACTTCCGAGTCCTGCCGAAGTCGGCGGGCGGCAGATCGGCTCCGGGACGTGTGCGGCTCGGTTCAGCTCCCCGCAGGATGATCGTCTGCAAGCGAGGCGGCC
Organism: Acidobacteriota bacterium; assembly: GCA_022821775.1. GTDB lineage: Bacteria > Acidobacteriota > Terriglobia > Versatilivoradales > Versatilivoraceae > Versatilivorator. The sequence continues at coordinate 6,207 of JAJECY010000164.1, read as the reverse complement.
ATCCTCCCGGGGGAGTTCCCAGTGAACCGGCAAAGAGATCGACTACTGAATTGGGAAGTGCGAGATCGTGCTTGACGTCCAGTTGGAGCAGATCTTCCGGAGCCATGCCCTTGGCCAGCAGGAACAGCGTAAGGTCTCCCACCACCTTGCTGGAAGGGGTCACCTTGACGATGTCGCCAAAGAGTCGATTCACCTCGGCGTAGGTGGACTCCACCTCGCTCCAGCGGTAACCCAGACCCATGGCCGCCGCCTGCTGGCGCAGATTGGTGTATTGTCCGCCCGGTATCTCATGCAGATAGACCTTGGCGTCTCCCGACCTGGGACCGCTGTCGAAGGGTCGATAGAAGTCGCGGACAAGCTCCCAGTAATCCGAGTAGCGTCCCAAGGTTCCGGGGTCGAGCCCCGTGTCCCTCGGCCGGCCGCGCAAGGCTTCCACAATGGAGTTGAGATTGGGCTGGCTGGTCTGACCGCTCATCGACGAAACGGCGCCGTCGACCACATCCACTCCGGACTCGGAAGCCTTGAGGATGGAGGCCGCGCTCACGCCGCTGGTGTCGTGGGTATGGAAGTGAATCGGAATACCCACCTCCTGGCGCAGGGCCTTCACCAGCTCGGCGGCGGCGTAGGGTTTGCAGAGACCCGCCATGTCCTTGATGGCCAGAACGTGGGCGCCCATCTCCTCCAGCCGGCGGGCCATCTTGAGGTAGTAGTCAAGGGAGTACTTTGGCCGTCGGGGATCGAGGATATCGCCCGTGTAGCAGATGGCGGCCTCGCAAACGGCGTGGGTGTCCCGAACCGCCGCCATGGAGACCTCCATGTTTTCCACGGAGTTCAGGGAATCGAAAATACGAAAGATGTCTATGCCCTGCCGGGCCGATTCCTTGATGAATTCGGCCACCACGTTGTCCGGGTAACTCGTGTATCCCACCGCATTGGAAGCCCGCAGCAGCATCTGGAAGCAGATATTGGGGACGAGCTCCCGAAGGCGCCTCAGCCTCTGCCAGGGATCCTCGTTGAGGAAGCGCAGGGCGGTGTCGAAGGTGGCTCCTCCCCACATCTCGAGGCTGAAGAGGTGGGGCAATCGGTGAGCCAAGGCCTCGGCAATCCTCAGAATGTCGATGGAACGCACCCGGGTGGCCAGCAAGGACTGATGCGAATCCCGGAAGGTGGTGTCGGTGATCAGCAGGCGCTCCTGCTCGCGCATCCACTGGGAAAACCGCTCCGGGCCCAACCGAAGCAAGCGCTGGCGGGTTCCCGGAGGCGGAGCGGTTCCCTTGGGGAAGGGAATCTCCGGCAGGGGCGCCGGCTGAATATCCCGACTGGTTCTCGAAGTGGCAAATGACTCGGGCCAGGGCTTTCCGGCAACTTCCCGATTCCCGTTGACGATGACTCCCGCCAGGTAGTTCAGCAGTCGGGTGGCCCGATCCCGTCTTTGCACAAAGTGGAACAGCTCGGGATACTCATCCAGGAATCGGGTGGTGGCCAGTCCGTCCTGAAACACCTGGTGGTTGACGATATTCTCGAGAAAGGGCACATTGGTCTTGACGCCACGGACTCGAAACTCCCGCAGGGCTCGATCCATCCGCTGGCAGGCTTCCTTGGGTGTCCTTCCCCAGGCCGTGGCCTTGGTCAGCAGGGAATCGTAGTAGGGAATCAGGACGGCGCCCCCGGAGACCGCGCCTCCATCCAATCGCAAGCCGAATCCGGCCGGAGAACGATAGGTGGTAACCTTTCCGAAGTCCGGCGCGAAGTTGTTTTCCGGGTCTTCCGCCGTAATGCGGCACTGCAGGGCGCTGCCGTAAAGAGGTATGTCCTCCTGGCCGGGCAGCGAGATCGGAGGCTCGTGCAGCCGGCAGCCCTGAGCAACCAGGATCTGCGAGCGCACCAGGTCGATCCCCGTCACCCTCTCGGTCACGGTGTGCTCGACCTGAATTCGCGGGTTGACCTCGATGAAGAACCATTCCCGGCTGTCTACGTCCAGCAGAAACTCGACCGTTCCGGCATTCACGTAGCCGACTTCACGCGCCAAGGACACTGCCGCTTCACATAGCTCCCGGCGCAACTCCTTCGGCACCCCGGCGGCCGGCGCCACCTCCACTACCTTCTGATGCCTTCGCTGTACCGAACAGTCCCGCTCGTAGAGGTGCACGGCATCTCCATGCCGGTCGGCCAGGATCTGAACCTCCACATGCTTGGGACGCTCGATGAAGCGTTCCAGGAAAAGGGCGCCGTTGCCGAAGGCAGCCTCCGCCTCGCTTCGGGCCTCGGCCAATTGCCTTTCCAGGTCCTCGGCGGAACGGATGACCCTCATTCCTCGGCCTCCCCCGCCGAAGGCAGCCTTGGCAATCAAGGGGAATCCCAACTCTCCGGCCGTTCGCAGAGTCGCCTGCCCTTCCTCCACGGGCTCGTCGGTTCCCGGAATTACGGGGATTCCCGCCTTCTGGGCCAGGCGGCGGGCAGCCAGCTTGTCACCCAGCAACTCCAGCACATGAGGCGGCGGCCCCACGAAGGTGATGTCTTCCCTCCCGCAAGCCTCGGCGAACTGAGGGTTCTCGGCCAGGAACCCGTAACCCGGATGGATGGCGTCCACCTTCTTGTCGCGGGCAATCGCCAGAATGCCTTCAATGTCCAGATAGGCTTCCACCGGACCCCTGTCTCTTGGCAGGGCATAGGCCTCGTCGGCCTTGAAACGGTGCAAGCCGACGCGGTCCGCCTCGGAGTAGACCGCGACCGTCCGCAACCCGAGCTCGGTGGCGGCCCTCATGATACGAATGGCGATTTCGCTGCGGTTGGCAGCCAGGAGTTTCTTCATCGCGTTCCACTTGTCCCGGTCAACCCGTTCGCGCCACACCGGGACCTGCACAAAAGACTCCTATTCTATACACAAGCTCCGGGAGACGGAAAGCCGTTGTAATGTAGAATGCTGCTGGCCGAAGCGGACGGATATCGAAACGGTGGAAACTGTGGAAGAAGAAATTCTGTATCGATCTCTGAGGTTGCCTCACCGGCCCGAGGGGAAGCTGGTGCTGCTCGTCCTGGACGGCGTCGGCGACATTGCAGCCGCGGAAACCCGCTACCGCACCCCGCTGGAGGCCGCGGTCACTCCGAACCTGGATGAATTGGCTCAGACCTCGGCCATGGGCCGAATGACTCCCGTCCTGCCGGGGATCACGCCGGGAAGCGGTCCCGGCCACCTGGGGCTGTTCGGCTACGATCCTGCCCTTTTCCAAGTCGATCGAGGCGTGATCGAGGCGTTGGGGCTTGGAATGGATTTGAAAACGGGCGACGTGGCCGCTCGCGCCAACTTCTGTACCGTCGATGCCGAGGGAGTCGTAACCGACCGCAGAGCCGGCCGCATAGACACCGAATTGAACCGGACCCTCTGCCGGAAACTGGGCGCCATTCGCAAGATCGGCGAAACCGAGATCATTGTGCGGCATGGAAGATCCCACCGGTTTGTGGTGGTTTTCCGGGGAGGCGGCATCGCGGGTCCTCTCCCCGACTCCGATCCTCACAGGGAAGGCCTTCCCATCAGGCCCATCGCAGCCGAGAGTCGGGAGGAGAGGGTCGAGAGGGCGGCCGAGGTGATCGCCCGTTTCTGCCGGCAGGCCATGCCGCTGCTCTCGCAAGATCTGCCCGCCAACGGGTTCCTCTTGAGGGGCATCGGCAGCCTCCCCCGTATCCCCGGTTTTGAGGAACGGTTTCAACTGAGTGCCGGGGCGATTGCCGTGTACCCCATGTACAGGGGACTGGCCCAACTGATCGGGATGCGGAACCTGGAAGAAGAAAGGGACATCCGGCAGCAGTTTCAGCAGTACCTCGACGAGTTCGAGAACTTCGACTACTTCTTCATCCACGTCAAGGGGACGGACATGGCCGGGGAGGACGGCGATTTCGATGGGAAGGTGGCGATCATCGAAGCCGTGGATCGGGCTCTACCCGTCCTCTTGCGAAAGCGTCCCCTGGTGCTGGCAATTACAGCGGACCATTCCACCCCGGTAGCGATGAAATCGCACAGTTGGCACCCCCAGCCGGTCCTGCTGAACAGCCCGGTTTCCGGGAGCGACAGGCTGAGCCGTTTCACCGAAACCTGCGCCAACCGGGGCTCGCTGGGGGTATTCCAGAGCAAGTACTTGATTCGACTGATGATGGCTAACGCGGGCCTCTACGGCAAGTTCGGCGCCTGATGAACCGAACCTCCGCCCTGCCCTACGGCTCCTACGAGAGTAGAACAGGGGACCTTCCTGGCCTATGCGGAGAAGGACCATGTCCCTTTGAACCGGTTTTCTGCCTATTGAACATCGATGCACAGGATGCACAGGATAATCAGGACGGGACGCTGCTGCAGGGGAAGCCGACTCGCGGGAAACGAGACGCAGGATGCCCGTAATCGCGGCAAGGCGGTTGAGGACGACAATCCTGTCCATCCATGTAAATAGGCCTTTTTTCGCTCGAGGCCGGGACCAAACGCCGGGAATTGAAGGGCGCAACTTCGTGTCCTTCGTGGATTCCTCCTTTTGGCCTTTGTGGATAACCTCTGGTTGTTTCGGATAAGCCGGAAGACATGAATTGGTGTTTTGTTCGAGTTGAGTTTCCCCGGTCGAGCATGTAGAATCCCGACCGAATCGGCTAAAGCGCGCGGCGGGCTAGACGTCCCTCAAGTGCCTGCACGGGAGGTTTTCATGGCATTTCCGGCCTCGGTACAAAGAGCCCTGGCTGCCAAGGGCAACCGCAAGACGGACTACGAGCGTCTCAAGGCGGCCCTGAACCACCAGGAGCCCGACTATGTTCCCCTTTTCGAAATGGGAATCGAGCCGGAGATCAAGGAACTGTTCATGGGCAAGCCGGTCCAGGGACACGCCGACGAGATCGAATTCTTCAGGGCCGCCGGATTCGACGCCTATCCCGTCTCGTTGAGCGTGATCAATGTCCACCTCAAGCCGGTGGAAGGCCAGGACAGCCAGACCGAGAAAGGCGCCGGCGGCGTCCAGGTGAGCAGCCACACCGTCAGCACCTACAAGGCCGAACTGGAAGCCTATACCGAACGGTATTGGGCGGAGATGCACAAGGGGGTCATCTCCAACAAGGACGAGTTCGCCGCCTATCCCTGGCCCGACCCGGACGATCTGGACTTTTCCGTGCTGGACGAAGTGGGAGCGATGCTGCCGCCCGGGATGAAAATCGGCGTGGTCATCGGCAAGGTATTTACCGGCGTCTGGTTCATGATGGGGATGGAAACCTTCATGCTGTCCTACATCGACGATCCGGAACTCATCGACATGATGTACGGCAAGATCATCCCCCTCCAGCAGCGGGTGATGGAAGTCGCCATGGAGCACCCCGCCGTGGGCCTGAGCTTTCACGCCGACGACCTCTCCGGGAAAAACGGACCGCTGGTGCACCCCGACCACTATCGCAAGTACGCCTTCCCCTGCTACAAGGTCATGTGCGATATGGCCAGGGCCGCGGACAAGCCCTTCGTCTACCACACCGACGGGGACATCTCCATGGTCATCGACGAGCTGATCGACCTCGGCATCCATGGCTGGCATCCGGTGGAAGCACAAGCCCACGACATCAATGAAATCAAGGCGAAATATGGGGACCGGCTCGCCTTGCTGGGCAACATCGACCTCCAGTACACCTTGACCCTGGGGACTCCCAAGGAAGTTGAGGACGAGGTTCGCACTCGAATAAGGGACTTGGCTCCCGGGGGCGGCTACTGTGTTTCATCCGGCAACTCCATCCCCGAATACGTGCCCATAGACAACTACGCCGCCATGCTGGAAGCCACCTTCAGGTACGGCAAGTATCCAATAGGGCTCGATTGAGCGCGCCGCGCCAGCCGGCGCACGCCGGTCCGACCCCGTCCGCGGCCGCCGATTGCGGCACGTCGTCAGCCCGCCAATCCACTTGAACAAGGAAGGGACTCTCAATGCCGATTGTCAACGATGGCCTGGAGGAGGAACTGCAGTGGGTCACCATCCCTGAAGAGAGCGATCGAATTCGGGGAGTCCTGGAAAACGCGGACCCCTTGATGCAGGACATCGCCTTTTACGTCATCGTCGGCGAGCACCACCAGACCGACCGCTTGACCAAGGAGGCCCTGGACCGGGAGTTCGAACCGAACACCATTCTTGACGACGGGTTGATTGCCGGGATGTCGGTGGTGGGGGTCAAGTTCCGCGACAACGTCATCTTCGTGCC
>JAJECY010000198.1 GCA_022821775.1 Acidobacteriota bacterium | reverse complement strand
AGGGGTTGGCGCCGCGGCTGGAAGAGATGGCTGCCCGCGGCAGGATGCCTTCCGGGCTGAGAGCCGTGGGCGTGTCCCGGGAGGATCTGGGGCGACTGGCGGAAGCGGCCAGCCTCCAGTGGACCGGGCGCTTCAATCCCCGGCCGCTGGACAGGAAGGGAGCCTTGGAGGTCTACCAATGGGCATTGTGAAACTGCGCCGGAGACTCGATTCAGGGGAGGGCCGGCGCTCGAGAGCGGTTGTCCTGGCGGGTCTGTCGGTACTGGCCTTGACCTTCTGGCTCGGAACGTCTCCCCACGGAGTTGAGGGCACCGGGAGCACTTCCTCAGAGGCAGGCCACGTCTGGAGCCAGTTTCGTGGGAATCCGGCCTTGACGGGAATTTCCGATACGATCCTTCCGGATGCGCTCAAGCTGGTCTGGACGCTGGAGGCGGGCGAATCGATCGAATCCTCGGCGGCCATCGTGGACGGCGTGGTCTACGTGGGCTCGCAATCGGGCGACCTGCTGGCGGTGAGCCTGAACAGCGGCGATGAACTCTGGCGCTATCGGGCCGCCGAATTCGGCATCGGGGAGTCCTCTCCCTGCGTGGGGCAGGGGTTGGTATACATCGGGGATCTGGAGGGAGTGCTGCACGCCGTCGACGTCCGAACCGGCAAGGCCGCCTGGACCTTTGCGACCGAGGGAGAGATCAAGTCTTCTCCGGTGCTGGTGGGGGACCGGGTGCTGGTCGGGTCTTACGACAGCCACCTCTATGCGCTGGAGGCCGACACGGGGCTGCACCTGTGGACGGTGATGACTGAAGGGTACGTCCACTCCACCCCCAGCGTAGCTGACGGAGTGGCCTTTATCTCCGGTTGTGACGAAATTTTTCGCGCCATCCGGGTCGAGGACGGCCGGGAACTGTACCAGGTGCCCTCCATTGCCTACACCGGCGCATCCCCGGCCTTGGCCGGCGATGCCGCCTACTTCGGAACGTTCAGCAACCAGGTGGTGAGTGTCAGCAGGAGGGAGCGGAAGGTGCTGTGGCGGTATGAGTCCAAGGAGTCGCAGTTCCCCTTCTATTCCTCGGCGGCCGTGGTTGGGGGGCGGGTGGTTCTGGGGGGGCGGGACCGCAAGGTGCACTGCCTCGAGGCCGCCACCGGTGAGTCCCTCTGGACCTTTGCTACCAGGGCGCGGGTGGATTCCTCCCCGGTCGCGGTCGGGGACCGGATCTACGTGGGATCCAACGACGGACGCTTCTACGTTCTGAATCTCGAAGACGGAAGGAAGGTCTGGGAGTTCAACGCCGGGGCTCCCCTGTCGGCTTCGCCGGCGGTGGCCGGTGGAAAGATCGTCATAGGGTCTCAGGACGGCCAGCTTTTTTGCTTCGGGTAAAAGGTGATGTGCCGCTGGCTCCGGCATTCACCCCAAAACGCACAAGAGGCGACAGAAACCACAAAAAGCACAAAAGGCACAAAATGAATATCTTGATTTCGAGTCTTGCCGATCCGATGGCTCTTTTTGTGTTCTTTGTGCCTTTTGTGGCCATTGAGCTTCAGACGGCAAATCAGTTCGGTGTCACCGGATCCTTGACGGGCTCGAGGGGAAACCCCTCGATCTGAATCAGGATCGCGCGACTCCGAATGTTGCAGAAGGCTCAGGAGACAGACATGCGCCGGGAGATCGGGTTTCAGATGGCCACCTCCAACATCCGCTTCGGCCCCGGAGTGACCCGGGAAGTGGGGATGGATCTGACGGACATGAGGCTCGGCAGGGTGCTGGTGGTCATCGACCCGGGCCTGAGGGACCTGCCGCCGGTGACGGTGGCGCTGCAGGCGATGGAGGACGAGGGCATCGCCTTTTCCGTGTTCGACCGGGTCCGGGTGGAACCCACCGATCGGTCCATCCAGGAAGCCATCGCCGCGGCCCGGAGCGATCGCTACGACGGGTTTGTGGCCATCGGCGGCGGATCGACCATCGACACGGCCAAGGCGGCCAATCTCTACTCCACCTTCCCGGCGGACTTTCTCGACTATGTGAACGCGCCCATCGGCAAGGGACTTCCTGTGCCGGGAAACCTCAAGCCCCTGGTGGCCATTCCCACCACCGCCGGCACCGGCAGCGAGACCACCGGGGTGGCCATCTTCGATTTGAGCGGGATGCGGGCCAAGACCGGCATCGCCCACCGCCGGCTCAAGCCGACACTGGGTCTGTTGGATCCGGAAAACACCCGCAGCATGCCGACCCAGGTGGGGGCCTCGACCGGGCTGGATGTGCTCAGCCACGCCCTGGAGTCCTTTACCGCCATTCCCTTTGCCGAGCGGCCCTATCCCGAGCGCCCGGTCTTGAGGCCGGCCTACCAGGGGTCCAACCCCATCAGCGACGTCTGGTCGCTCGAAGCGTTGAGAATCGTGGCGGAATACCTGCCGCGAGCGGCGGAAGACCCCGGCGACGATGAAGCGCGGGCCCAGATGCTGCTGGCGGCTTCCTACGCGGGCGTGGGATTCGGCAATGCCGGCGTCCACCTCCCCCACGGCATGTCCTATCCGGTGTCGGGGCTGGTCCGGGGCTATCGCGCCCCCGGGTATCCGGTGGACCACCCCATGGTGCCGCACGGGATCTCGGTGATCCTCAACGCTCCGGCGGTGTTTCGTTTCACCGCCCCGGCCTGCCCGGAAAGGCACCTGGAAGCCGCGGCCATTCTGGGGGCCGACACCTCCGGCAAGTCCCCGGCCGACGCCGGCGAGATCCTGTCCGATCGGATTGTCGCCTTCATGCAGCGGCTGAAGCTGCCCAACGGCTTGAGCGGCCTCGGTTACACTTCCGAGGATATCCCCAGCCTGGTGGAAGGCACCCTCCCCCAACACCGGGTCACCAAGCTGTCCCCCCGACCCGCCTCCGCAGAAGACCTGACCCGGATTTTCGAAGACGCTTTGACGGCCTGGTAGATTGCGGCTCACGACTCCGGGCAGACCTCCGTGGGCTGGTGGATCGTGAAATCTGTTCCTGTTTCAGGTGTTCCAGAAACGCAGGTGTTCCGGATTGAAACCGCCGAAACAACGGAATAGACTGCAATGACTCTTGGACTGGCCTGTATCGAGTCTACGAACCACTCATCAGAGAGCATTGAAGTGAACCAACTGACCATTAAGGAACATTTACGCACGGTTAGCCGATTCCTTTTGTCGGAGGAAAGTAGCGTGACAGTGTAGCGCTGCTCGGCCCGGCCGTTAGCCAGGAGACGGCCACCATCAGCAGCCCCGAGACGATGGTGATGGGAACCACCGGCAGGAAGCCCAGAATGGTGGTCCCACCGGCTGTCCTCGCGATCAGATCGAGCTCTCCCCAGGACAGGATCGAGATCGGCGGGCCTGACGGCGGCGGCACCAGCACCTGCAGCAAGGCAATGGCGGCAACCGAGCCGCCGGCCCACAGGGTGGTGGCCAGGGCGCCCCAGCGGGTGCTGCGCTTCCAGAAGAGGGCTGCCACCAACAAGGGGAAGAGGGCGGCATAGCCGGTAAAGGAGTACTGAATAGCCACCAGGAAAATGGTGGCCGGAGTCTTCAGGGCAATGACAAAGGCTGCCGAAGTGATCAGCGCTACGAACAGACGGCCGGTCTGAACCTGGGCACGGTCCCCGAACCGTTTCTTGCCCCCATAGAAGGCGAAGATATCCTCGGTGAACATGGTCGAGAGTGCCAGGATCTGGGAGTCGCTGGCCATCACGGCCGCCATGATGCCCGCGCCCAGGATGCCGGCCAGCCACAGGGGCGCATAGCGGTCCAGCAGCAGCGGGATCACGTCATCGGCAGCCATCCGGCGGCGGAGGTCGCTTTCCCGTTCCGGTGTCAGCTCGGTCCCGGATGCCGCCAGCGTTTGTCGGGCGGCCTGCTTTTGCTGGATCTGGGGAAAGTCT
>JAJECY010000192.1 GCA_022821775.1 Acidobacteriota bacterium | reverse complement strand
GTTATGACCATTTGCGAAAGCGCAAGCGTACCCCTCAAATCAACTACTCGGATCTTTCCGAAGGCGAGGCCGCGGCTTTTGAGAGTCTGCCGTCGCTCACGGAATCCAGGCTTCCCGACATCGCCAAGACCGTGGAGCTGCGGGAGATCTCGGACCGCTTGCTGAGCCTGCTGCCGCCTGGAGATCGCATGCTGCTGGTGTTGAAGGAGATGGAGGACTTTTCCATCGAGGATCTGGCCGGTACCTTCAAAATTTCCAAAAACGCCGTAAAGCTCCGGTTGTTCCGGGCGCGCCACCGGTTGCGGCGTGCCTATGAGAAGGGGAGACTCTCTCGGAGGAAGTAGCCAAATGGGCCGTCGAACCCTGCGATCCCAACTGGAAGATTTCGCAGACTCCAAGCTGCCTCCGGATCAAATGCAAGTGGTTGAGCGGCAGGTGGCGCGTTGCTCCGACTGCAGCCGGCACCTGCAGGCCCTGGGCTGGATAAGGGCGCTGATGCGGGGAAGCCGGCTGACCGACGCTCCGGAACCTTCCCCGGGATTTGCCCAAAGGCTGGCCAGGCGTCTGGATAGCCACCGCGAAGTCTACCTGTTCTGGCTACCACTTCGCGCCATGGCCCTGAAGGCCATCCCGGTGATGGCTCTTCTGACGATTCTCCTGGGGGCCATGGCTTACCTTCAAGGGCCAACGGAAACGCCGGCCCTTGCAGCGTGGGAAGATCCCCTGCTCGAATCCTACTCGGAGCAGCAACAAGTGGTGAGCGAAGCCATATTCTCGGAAGCCGTTGCCGGAGATCCGAACCTGGTGGTCCGGACATTGATGGGAGACCCCGCGATTGGAATCGCGGAGGATGATGACTATGATGAATCTTTCTAAATTCAAGGCACTGCTGGTCATTGCGGTTGTCTTCCTGCTGGGGGCGCTGGCCGGCGCCTCGCTCGGCCGGACCGTTCTTTGGAAGATTTCCGCGCGGGGACACCACCACCACTCCCGCGGACCCTTTATAGAAAAACTACAGAAACGGCTCGACCTTTCGGGTGAACAGAGGACGCAAATTCAAGCCATACTGGATGAATCCCACCAGCAGTTCGGCGAGCTTCACAAAAGCGTCAAGCCTCAGTTCGAAACCATTCGCCAACAGATGGCGGATCGGATTCGCAAAGAGTTGAATCCGGACCAGGCCCGGAAATTCGCGGCCATGCGCGCCGAGTACGAACAGCGCAGGGCCAAGCGAGAGAAGAAGTGCCGGTGAGATTGCGCTTACCCTCCGTCGATCCCGCCCCCATCCCTCCCACCGGCGGCCATCCAAAGCACCCGGTCGTCACCCTGCTCATTTGCCTGCTTCTGACGGCGACGCCGGCCTCGACACTCCCCGGCTCCGACTCGGACGGGAGCCCCCAGGGCCCGCCTCGCTACAAGGGCCGCATCATCGCTCCCGTGATGAGCGCCGCCGGGGCCGATTGGCTCAACCGTCCCGAGCGGGAGACGACGGAGATGCCGGATCGGTTGCTGGATGCCCTGCAGATCGAACCCGGGATGACGGTTGCGGACGTGGGGGCCGGAATCGGCTATTTCAGTTGGAGAATCGCCGGGAGGGTGGGTCCCGAGGGTCGGGTCCTGGCAGTGGAAATCCAGCCTGAAATGCTGGAACGGTTAGGCGAGGAAATGAAGAAGCGGGACATCAGGAACGTCCGGTCCATCCTGGGGACGCCGGTGGACCCAATGCTGCCCGCACAGTCGGTGGACCTGGCCCTCATGGTGGATGTCTACCACGAGTTTCGGCACCCGGAGACCATGGTTGCCAGGATCCGCCAGTCCCTCAAGGAGGAGGGCCGCATGGTTCTGGTCGAATACCGTGGCGAGGATCCGACGGTACCCATCAGGCCCGAACACAAAATGACAGTCAAGCAGGTCCTGCTGGAAATCCTGCCCATGGGTTTCCGACTTCAATCCCGGCTCGATTTTCTACCCTGGCAGCACGTCTTTGTCTTCGTCAAAGACTCGGGGAAGGCGCCTGAGCCCTCCGACTAACGCCACACCTACCGCAACCCGGCCAGTTGCTCCATCAGAGCAAATATGACCGAGTGGTCCTTCTGCCCCTTGCCCTGGGCGCTGCAGGAGGAGAACAGCTCATGCACCAGGCCGGTGGAGGGCAGCGCCACGCCCAAGGCCTTGCCCGCCAACAGGGCATTCTTGACGTCCTTGATATGCAGGTCCATCTTGAAGCCGGGTTCGAACTTGCCTTCGACAAAAGCCGGGATCTTCATGTCCAGGGTCCGGCCGCCGGCCATGCCGCCGCGAATGGCCTCATACACCAACTGGATGTCCACACCGGCTTTCTTGGCCAGGACCATGGCTTCGGAGACAGCCTGGAGCACACCGGCCACAATGATCTGATTGGAGAGCTTGGCGAATCCTCCGGCACCCACCTCGCCAACACGCACCACGCTCTTGCCCATGCTTTCCAGAATGGGCTTGACTCGTGAAAAGACCGATTCCTCTCCCCCGACCATGATGGAAAGGGTCCCCTGAATGGCGCCGATCTCGCCGCCGCTGACGGGAGCGTCCAGCATGGCGACGCCCCGGCCCTTCAATTCAGCGGCAATGCGCTGAGTGGTGATGGGAGAAATGGAGCTCATGTCCACCACCACGCCACCCTCGCCAATGCCTTCGATCACCCCGTTGTCTCCCAATACGACCGACTCCACTTCCGGAGAATCGGACACTATGGTGATGACCACATCCGCACCGGCTCCCACCTCCCTGGGAGACTCGACCTGGCGTGCTCCCAATTCCACCAGCTCCTCGGCCTTTGAAGCGGTCCGATTGTAGACCACCAGCGGATACCCAGCCTTGATGAGGTTCCTGGCCATGGGTTTTCCCATGATGCCAAGACCAATGAATCCGATCGTTTGTGCCATGACACTCTCCTGTGCGTTCCTTCGCATCAACCCGGCGGCAACTCCACCGGCCTTTTCTCTTTGGCCGAGCGATAGACCGCCAGAACAATCTCCAGGGCCTTGAGCCCCTCTTCCCCATCCACCCGGGGAGGCCGGTCCTCCCGAATGGCCGCCATGAAATCCTCGAACTGCCGCCGGTGGTTGGCCACCTCCGACTTGATGGAGGCCGAGAACGGATCGGAGGCCCCCGACCCGGCTACCGTTCGTCCCCGGGTCCCGCCGGTCGTCCCGGGGACATCCCAGCGTGCGATCTCGTCCCCCTCCAGAAGCAGGCTGCCCTTCTCGCCAAAGATCTCCAGGCGCCGCGGGAACCCCGGCCGCAGGGAGGTGGCTCCCTGAAGCACGCCCAAGGCGCCGCAGCCGAATTCTATAACAGCCACCGCAGTATCCTCCGCCTCGATGGAGGCATGCAGGAGATTCTTGGCCATTCCAAACACCGACCTGGGGCGGCCCACCAGGTATTGCAGCAGGTCGATGGTGTGAATGGACTGGTTGATCAGCGCTCCTCCACCGTCCAGGGCCCAGGTGGCCCGCCAGGGCCCGTCCTGGAAATAGTCGGGCTTGCGAAACCACCTCACCGACGCTTCCGCCAGCAGCACTTTCCCCAGAGCCCCGCCCTGGACCGCTGCCCGAATTTTCTGGACCGCCGGCAGGAATCGGGACTGAAAAATCACTCCCAGGCGGACGCCGGCCTCCCGGCAGGCGGCGGTCAGAAGCCGGCCTTTTTCCAGGCTCACCTCGATGGGCTTCTCCACCATCACATGCTTGCCCGCCCTGGCCGCCAGCATTCCCAGCTCACCGTGAGTCCCGCTGGGAGTGCAGACACTGACGGCATCCATTCCGGGGCGCTCCAGAAAACGGTCCAGGTCCAGGTCCCAACTGACGCCATAGCGCTCAGCCTGTCGCTCGGCCCGAGGCCGGGTCCGGTTGTGGAAGCCGATCAGCCTGGCGCCGGGAATGGATTGAATGGCCTGCGCATGCACGTCGGAGATCCCTCCGCACCCGATGATTCCAAATCCGATTTCCGCCATGCCGCTTGTCCCGTACAGTTCGCCTGAAACAACCGAAAAAAGAGTTATCCACGAAGACACACGAAGGACGACGAAGGGCCACTAAGAAAGACTATGTTCTTGACCCACTCAAAGGGAACGCCCCTTGGTTTCGCGTGTCGATCAAGCAGCTCGCCACTCTTCACT
>JAJECY010000029.1 GCA_022821775.1 Acidobacteriota bacterium | reverse complement strand
TTTAAACACAACGACATAACTAATGTCGCATACATGATATATACTAGTCGGCGTTCAAGGGCAATGGATGCCAAGGGGTGGCCGACATGAAGAAGCTGGAAATCGCCGACGCCGATGTGATGCGCATTGCAATTCAACAGGAGATACAACGTTCCGACGAGGCCCGCTACGACCACCGTCTGCATGGGCTTCTGCTGGTCACGGGCGGCCAGAGTTGCCGCCAAGTGGCGCATTTGTTCGACGAGGACCCGCGCACGGTACAGCGTTGGGTGAGGACCTTCGAGCAGCAGGGATTCGACGGACTGCGTGACGGGCAGCGGAGCGGACGCCCGCGGGCGCTCAGCGCCGAGCAATGGGGATCGCTCAAACAGGACCTGCTGTCGGCCCCGGACCGGTTCGGCTTGATCGGCCACCTGTGGGACGGCAAGCTCCTCTCCGAGCACTTGCGGCGCCACTACGGGGTGGCGTTGGGCGTGCGACAGTGCCAGCGCATGTTCAGGCAGATGGGTTTCCGGTACCGCAAGCCCCGTCCGCAGATCGCCAAGGCGGACCCGCAACGGGTGGAGGCTTTTAAAAAAACTGCGCCTTCTGGCCCACCGGGAGGAGGTTGAGTTGTGGAGCGAGGACGAGTGCCACTTCCAGCGCCACGGGACGCGCTGCCGCATGTGGATCCCACCGGAGGAGTCCGACCCGGTCGTCCTGCATGCTCCGACGCGCGAGTCGATCTCCTGCTTCGGCGCCGTCAACCTGCACACCGGCATGTTCGTGCGCACTTTCTCTCCGATATTCAACGCCGCCACCTTCGAGGCATTCCTCCGGGGGCTACTCCGCTGCCGGTCGCACCCCAAGAGGATGGTGGTTGTCCTCGACAACGCCCGCTACCATCACGCCAAACTCCTCCGGCCGCTGCTGTCGGAGCACCGCCGGCATCTGGAACTGCTCTTTCTTCCGCCCTACAGCCCACAACTCGCGCCCATAGAGCGGGTTTGGAAGCTGACGCGGCGATTAGCGACGCACAACCTGTACTTCGGCAGCTTGGAGGAACTGACGGCAGCGGTCGACCGCTGTTTTGACCAATGGCGAGAACCGAACCCTGTACTGCGACGACTATGCGGCATAATTTAAGACGTTGTGTTTAATTCCGCCCGCCCGGCGCCTGAGACCGCCGGGTGGAGTAGTCCGCCCGCCCGCTTGAGGAACGGCAACCGTGTGCCCGACCGCCGGCGCGCGGACCGAATCAGGGCTGGTCGGTGGTTGAGCGCGGTTTTACCTGGCCTCCGGGGGAACCAGTGGCTCTAATCGGGCAATCAAAACCGGGAGGTCGTTGCACACCGTTTCCCAGACAAGCGGCAGATCTATGTCGAAATAGACATGAACGAGGCGATTGCGCATGCCGATAACCTCCGGCCAGGGAATTGAGGGATGCGCTTGCCGGGTGTCTTTGCTTAAACGCGCGGCAGCCTCTCCAACGATTTCCACCGACTTCAGAATCGAGAGTTGAGTCCGCCGGTCACGTACGAATTCGGCGTACGACATGGCTTCCGCAAAGGAAACGGCGTCCCGGGCGGCAATAAGCATGTCCAACAGAAATGCCGTGTCATCACGCGGCATAGACCACTCGCGCGGAGTCTAGGATGGCTTTTCGGCGGATATAGTTTCTGCTGTTTTCTACTGCTCCCCGATTGACAAGATAAACTTGGCGGCCGAACAACTCGCTCAACTCGCGCTCCATTCGAACGATTCCGAAGAGCCCGGGAGTATGCTCGGATTCGAATCGGACCAACACGTCCACATCGCTGTCAGGACCGAAGTCGTCGCGCAACACGGAGCCGAACAGGGCCAACTCCTTCACCTCCCAGTGTTTGCAGAAGGCACCGATTGTGTCCAGCGGTATATCGAAATGTTGAGTAGTCATGGGTTACACTGCCCTCTGCCCTGCCTCGCTTCAGTCTAGATAATAGCCCGCGCCGATGAGCACCGGGACTCCGAAGGAGGTGACCTTCTTGACGAAGGTTATCTTTCGCTGCCACTGGTTGGTGGCCGGATTCCGGTTGGAGTAGTAGAGGAAGGTTTCGCCGAAGTCATCGGCAGCCGCCAGGACGTTTCGGCCCCCGAAGCTGTCGATGTAGACCGAAGACAACTCCGACCCGATCAGGGGATTTGCCGGGGAGCCGCTGAAGAAGGTGTAGCCATAGGTGTCCAGTCCGAACAGGTAGATGGAGCCGCTTCGCCAACGGGGATCGTTGGCCAGGCTGACCGAGGCGAAATAGCCCTTGGAGTCCAGCTCCATGGCGGCGCAGCGGACGAACTCCTGCAGCCGCTCCCGGGAAGGATCGGAGTCGAGTATGGCGGCATTGACCTCCTCGCTCCGGCAGGTGCCGGGCAGGTCCCGCCGGTAGATCCCCGCCCCGATCGCGGCCGGGATGCCCTCCCAGTCGATCGTCGTGAAATAGGAGGCCTTGGGTTCAATGTCTCCCGTCGCCGGGTTGGGGAAGGCGTAGTAGATCCACCCCCCGCCGAAGTTCGACCCGATACGATAGAATTCCGACATGAGGTCGTTGCCGTAGTCGTCCACCAGAAAACCCCAGGGTCTTCCTTCCCTCGACGGGTCGGGCGGCTGGACCAGTGCACGAGACGCCCCGGGCACCGGTGTGAGCTCGGCGACGAAGACATAGATCGGGCCGCTCTTCCAACGCTCGTCCTCGTGGAAGGCGCGCCGGGCCTCGTCAAAGCCCATTTCCCGGACATACTCATAGGCGCACTGAACGAACACTTCAGCATCCTTGGGCGTCCGGACAGCCCTGGCGCCGACGGATTGATCCGCGCAAGTCAGAGGGCCCGGATAGCTGATGAGAGTCTGGGCGGCCCCCGTCGGGGGAATCAACAACAGTGTGAGAAGCCAAAGGGGTCTCATTCGAAGAAGCATTGTGTGTTTCATCATGATCATCCTCCCTGCCTTTAAGTACGTTGCAGCGGATTTGATAGCCATCGGGATAAAGGTCAGGACATATCCGGTCGGGTTGAAGCCAGAGGCTATCAAAGCAAACGAATATAGATCAACCAGTTCCGCCGCCGCTCTGGCGGACAGGTCATTGGAGGAAGAAACCGGCGATTGTTGTTTCAGGCGGGCTAAGCCAGAATCTCGTGGAGGATCCGTCCGTGGACGTCGGTGAGGCGGAAGTCGCGGCCGGAGTAGCGGTAGGTGAGCCGTTCGTGGTCCAGGCCCATCAGGTGCAGGATGGTGGCGTGCAGGTCGTGGACGTGCACGCGGTCGTGGACGGCGCGCATGCCGAAATCGTCGGTGGCGCCATAGGTCATGCCTGCCTTCACGCCGCCTCCGGCCATCCATACGGTGAAGCCGTAGTGGTTGTGGTCCCTTCCGGGCCTCTTGGTGCTGGGATCGGCAGTGGGGGTCCGCCCGAACTCCCCGGCCCAGAGAACCAGGGTCTCCTCCAGCAACCCCCGGGCCTTCAGGTCCTTGAGCAGGGCCGCAATGGCCTGGTCGCAGTCCTTGGCCTTGGGCCGATGCCACAGGATGTCGCCATGGTCGTCCCAGGCGATGTCGGGGGCAAAGGCAAGCTGCACCACCCGGACTCCCCGTTCCGAGAGGCGGCGGGCCAGCAGGCATCCCTCGGCGAAGCCTCCGAAGGGGCGGCCGCCGATGGTGCTGTAGGTGGGTTCGTCCTGGATCCCGTAGAGGTCGCGAGTGGCTTGAGTTTCCCGGCTGAGGTCGAAGGCCTCGGGGGCGGCCGTCTGCATTCGATAGGCCAGCTCGAAGGACTGAATCCTGGCCTCCAGGGCCCGGTCCCGTTCCACCTGCGCCAGGTTCAATCGGTTCATGCGGGCCAGCAGGTCGACCTGGCGCTGCTGCTCGGCGCGGGACAGGTAGGGGTTGCGCAGGTCGGGGACGACCTTCCCGGGGTCCAGATCCCCGGTGTCGACGAAGGTGCCCGAATAGATGCCCGGCAGGAAGCTGCTGTTCCAGCCCGGCTCGCCGGGACGGTGGCGGCCCTTGTGACACAGAGAGATGAAGGAGGGCAGGTTCTGGTTTTCCGTGCCCAGGCCGTATCCCAGCCAGGCGCCCAGGCTGGGCCGGTTGGGCTGAATCGCCCCCGTGTTCATCATCAACAGCCCGGCCACGTGCTCCGGCAGGTCGGTATGCATGGAGTGGATGATGCAGAGGTCGTCGATGCGTTGGGCCACGTGGGGAAAGAGTTCGCTGACCCAGCGGCCGGACTGGCCATGGCGCTGAAACTCGAAGGGCGACTTCATCAGGCCCTCGGTCTTGCGCAGGGTCTTGATGTCCACCGCCGCCGGCCGCTGGCCGTGGTATTTCTCCAGCAGCGGCTTGTGGTCGAAGGTGTCCACGTGGGAGACGCCGCCGTTCATCAGCAGATGAATCACCCGCTTGGCCCGGGGGGCGAAGTGCGGCGCCTTGGGAACCAGGGAGTTGCCGGGGCGCGCTTGGGAGGCATGCAGCCTGCCGGACCCCAGCCAGCCGGCCTGGTCCATCACGGCCGCCAGTCCCAGGGAACCGATTCCCGTGCCGACCCGGCTCAGCAGTTCCCGTCGCGACAGCGGTGCATGAACATCCATAGTGCTTCTCCAATCTCCTGACGCTGCCATCGTCGAACTTCCTCGCTCTCCATCTCGTCGTCCAGCCCGTCCGTCCACCTGGTTGAGAGACGCGCCAAGCTGGCGGTTGGCCAAAGCAGAAACGCAGATAGCTTGAGGCGATTGGCTTCTCCGGCGCGCCAATCTTTCAGGAGACGCAGCCTCGTTCGATTCTCCCTGAACACCACCGTGCGTTTCCGCGGGCGCCGGACGGGACCCGTCCTGATTCCCGCGTGGATGGCCTGGCGCACGCCCATGGACAACCGGCCCTCTCCGTACCTTCCAAGGCCGGTGACGCGGACAAGATCGGAATTGGGACTGCCGGCCAGCACCACCATGGCCGCGTCGGAGAAGATCTTGAACGGCGGCCGGTCGCGCCGCAGCGCTTCTTTCTCGCGGAAGGCGTAGAGCGATCGGAGTACAGCCAATCCCCGTCCGTCGAGGTCTCGACTGCCCTTGACCGAGAGGAACCTCCACTCGGCGTCCGGCGCCACGAAGCGAATGCCCTCGAGCCGTTGGCATTCCTCCTTCACCCACTCCATCCTGCCAAGCCTGTCCAGCCTTTCGTACAGGAGTGTGGCAAGCCGGTCGAGGTGCAGCACATCCAGGGCCGCGTACCGCAAGAGGGCGCCGGTTAGCGGCCGGCGGGACCAGTCGGCACGCTGCAGCTTCTTGTTCTTGTCAATCTCGATGCCCAGGTGTTCGTTCAGGACCGCTGCCAGTCCGAGCTTCTCCGACCCCACGAACGAGGCGGCAATGCTGGTGTCGAACAGTCCCCGCACGCGAAAATTCCAATCACGATCCAGCAGCCGAATGTCGGAGTTGGCCGAGTGGAAAACCTTTTCGACGGCGGCGTTGGCCAGGAGCTCCCCGAGAGGTGTCATGTCCTCGATTGAGAGCGGATCGATGATGTATACGGCGTCGGAGGTTGCGAGCTGTACGAGGCATACCCGATCGGGGTAGCGGTGGAAGTTGTTGGACTCCAGGTCCACCGCAACGCGCGGCTGCCCTTGTGCCGACTCGACGACTTCCTCCAGCCGCGACCGGGTCGTAATTCTCTCGCCCAGGTCCCCGGCGGTTTGCTCCAACCCCGCGCCGTTGGCGGGGGCGCCGTTCACATCCCCATGAGATCGTATCGAGCCTGCTGCCGAATTCGGCGCCTGAGCGGCCGCGGAGAAACCCATCCGCGAAGGGCCGATTTCCGTTTGTCCCGATGGTGTTTGAAGAGGAGGGTGCGTCATGTTTGTGATGCCGGCCTCGTCGGTCCCTCTCAGCGCACGTGCATCAATTCGTTTGAGCTCAGCAGCACCTGGGCGTACTGTTCCCAGCGGGTCAACCGCTTGGGCCGGCCTTCTTCCGGGTCTGCCTCCAGGAACTCCAGCGCCAGTCTCCGTTCCGTTTCCGAAGGGGGCCGCGAGAACACCAGGCGGAAAGCCTCATCCACGCGCTTGCCGTTTTCCTCCACCTCGGAGAGGCGCCGGGCCAGGGCTTGGGCTCGAGCCACCATGAAGGGGCTGTTCATCAGAAAGAGCTGCTGCTGAGGCACGGTGGAGACGGTTCTCTGGCTGCGGGAGAGCCAGGCGCTGGGAAAGTCGAACAGGCGCAGGAACTGGTCGGAGGCCGAGCGCATGTCCCGGTGGACGGAGGCGTAGAGAGTTCGGCGGCGGCTGCCGAGAATGTCCTCGACCGAAGGACCTCCGATCTGCAGGTCCTGCTCTCCGGCGGCGGCCAGCAGTCCGTCCCGCCAGGCCTCCACGTCCAGCCGCCTGGGATTCATGCGCCACAGCCAGCGGTTCTCCCCATCCACTTCGAAATTGGCACGGTCGAAAGCGCTGCTCTGGCGGTAGGTGGCAGACAGGAGGATTTCCCGGTGCAGGCGCTTCATGGACCAGCCCGAGTCGACAAAGCGACGGGCCAGCCAGTCCAGCAGGAGCGGGTGGGTGGGAGGCTCCCCCATGAATCCGAAGTTGCTGGGCGTGCGCACCAGGCCCTGACCGAAGTGGTGCTGCCAGATGCGGTTGACCATGACCCGGGCCGTCAGCGGATTGTTCTGGCTGACGATGGTCCGGGCCAGCTCCAACCGGCCGCTTCCTCGAGTGAAGGGGTCCGGACGGTCGCCGGCAATGACGCGCAGGAATCGGCGCGGCACCATCTTGCCCGGATGCACCGGATCTCCCCGGATGGCCACCGGGATGTCCTCGGAGCCTCCCTCGGTGACGCTGTGGACGTGGGTCGGCTCAGGGGGCAGCGTCTTCTTGAAGGCTTCCAGCTTGACCGTCAGAGCGTCGACCACCTTCTGCTGCTCCTTCATGGCGTCGACCTCGTCGTCCTGGAAGAAGATCTTTTTGGTCTTGGCTTCTTCGACGCATTTCTTCTTGTCCTTGAGCACCGCTTCCAGGAACTCGTAGCGATCGGACACCTTGGAGGGCACCGTCCACTTGCGGGACACATACTCGGTATTGAAGAAAACGCCCGCCAGGGAGTAGTAGTCCTCGGTGGGGATGGGATCGAACTTGTGGTCGTGGCAACGGGCGCAGGAGACCGTCAAGCCCAGAACGGCCCGGGACATGGTGTCGATCTTGTCATCCATGGTGTCGTAGCGGTGGCGCAGCTTGCTTTCCTTCCCACCGCCGTCGGATTCGTAGATTGGGCC
>JAJECY010000085.1 GCA_022821775.1 Acidobacteriota bacterium | reverse complement strand
GAACTGGATCTCTCCTCTAGCGGAAGGGGTCTACAACAAACTCTGCTGATTCTCGTCTACATGTATGCCAATCCCGAGACGGAGGATTCTTGCCAGATGCTGATTATCGATTCCCACGTCGATATTGCTCACAACGCTCTTGAATGGGACCGGGACCTGCTGCAGAGCATTGCCGGGATTCGGGAATCGGAAGCCGGCATGGCCCAGAAGGGCCGGGGCCTCAACATGGTCAACTACGAAGAGCAGCGCAGGGGCGAGATCGGGCTCTTTTTCGTCACCGTTGCCTGCCGGGTCGCGTCGATGGGAAGACGCTTCTCCGGTGTGAGAAACCAGGACATCGCCTACGCCAAGTGCCGCGGCGAACTGGCCTACTACCGCCTGATGGAATCCAAGGGGGTGCTCCGCCAGATACGGGACCGCCACGGTCTGGAGGCCCATTTGAAGGACTGGGGCCGGGATTCCGGGGCCACGCCCCTGGGCTTCGTGCTTACCATGGAGGGAGCCGACGGCATCGTCTCTCCCGAACAGGTTCCCGAGTGGTGGGATGAAGGCCTGCGGGTGGTGAGCCTGTGCCACTACGGCGTCAGCAGTTATTCCCACGGGACCCAGGCCCCGGGCGGCTTGACGCCTCGCGGGAGGCCCCTTCTGAAAGCGCTGGAGGCGGCCGGCATGCTGCTGGACCTGACCCACTTGGCCGATCAGGCCTTCTGGGAAGCCCTGGACGCCTTTGGAGGCCGGGTGCTGGCCACCCACAACTGTTGCCGGGCCCTCTGCGACCATGACCGCCAGTTCGAGGACAGCCAGATTAGGGCCATCGTGGAGCGGTCCGGGGTCATCGGGGTGGCGCTGGACGACTGGATGCTCTCACCGCTGTGGGACCGCCAGGCAATCGACAACAGCGGCATCACGCTGGAGACGGTGGCCGATCACATGGACCACATCTGCCAGGTGGCGGGCAACTGCAACCACGTGGGGATCGGGACCGATCTGGATGGGGGCTATGGGAAGGAGCAGGCTCCCAGCGACATGGACACCATCGCCGACCTGCAGCGCATTCCGGAGATACTTCGAAAACGCGGTTACACAGAGGCGGACGTGGCCAAGGTCATGCACGGAAACTGGATCGAGTTTCTGAGAAGCAGTTGGAGTTGATTCCCGGACGCCAACCGGTTCGGCGGTCCCCGCGGCGGGAATTCGCGGAGTCATTGAAAAACAGATGAGGATCGAACCGCTCATGTCTCCGGATGCCTTCGTCGGCCTGGAAGGGGTGACCCACCTCTGCACGGGCGGGGAGTCTCCCTGGATGAAGAGCCACGACGCGGTCTACACCGATTTCGCCCGCTTGAAGAGTCTGGGCTACGAAGGCCGGGGGGAGGTGGCCGACCGCACCGAGGCCTGCCGGAAGAAGGTGGCCCGGTTGTGGAAGGTGCCCGCCGACCGGGTGGCCTTCATGCCCTCGGCGTCGGAGGGGATGAACTGGCTGGCGCGGGGCCTGGACTGGAGCGCCGGGGACAATGTCGTGACCACCGGCATCGAGTTTCCCTCGGTGGCCTATGCCTGGAGGTCTCTGGAAGCGCGGGGCGTGGCGGTCCGCAGGGTTCCCCATTGCCGGTGGAGAGTCCGGGAAGAGGACCTGCTGGCGGCCATCGACGACCGCACCCGGGTGCTGGCCGTAAGCCAGGTCAGTTTCTACACCGGCCAGTGCCTGGATTTGCGGCGCCTGGCGGGGGGCGCCTCCCGGCGCGGTGTCCTGCTGGCCGTGGACGCCACCCATGCCTCGGGCGTGGTGGAGGTGCCGGCGAACCTGACCGACCTGTGCGTGAGCAGCTCCTACAAGTGGATGCTGGCCACCCACGGGGTGGCGCCCTGCTACCTGAGCCCCCGGGCCGAGAATCGCACGGCTGCAACCTGTTTCGGCTGGCGCAACCTGGTGGCCTGGCCCCGGGAGCGCATGGAAGCCCTGCCGGAGGTGCCGGTCCGGCCCATGCCGGAGGGGATGGAGCCCGGCAATCCCAGCCTGGTGTCGGTGATGTTCCTGAGCAATGCCCTGGATGTGCTGCTGAGCACGGGGATGGATCGCATCCAGGACCATGCCCGGCAGTTGTCGGCAAGGATCGCGGCCGGACTGGAGAAGCTGGGGCACACCGTTATCACGCCCGGGGAAGCCTCGGCCCGTTCCGGAAACACCTGCTTCCTGTCTGGCGAGGCCGGAAGGATTCACGATCGCCTCAGGAACCGGCGCATCCTGGTTTGGGGGGAGTTGGGTCGAGTGAGGATCTCGGGACACCTCTACAACGGCAGCCGGGACGTGGATCGCATTCTGAAGGCGCTGGCGGGAGATTGAGGCCGGCGGTCGAGGGACAAGTCGGCGCCGAGACCGGAGCGGAGGGCTGCCCGTTATGGAACGGTGGGATTCTGGAACCGCGTCAGGCCGGAATCGACCCATTGGAGGAGTGATGCGAAGGACGACGGCCGGCCGTTGCCGGCTATGGGCCGCCATGCTTGTCCTGCTTTCGATGGGCGTCCAGGCCGGGGCCGCTGCTCCCGGGGAGGGCCCGGAGGACGGGGTAGGCCGGGAGAGCCTGGATTACTTCATCATCGTGACCGGCAGCGAATTGCTCCAGGGTGTCTATGCCGATGGGCACACCCAGTTCATCACCCGCACCCTGGGTCCCCTGGGATACCGCTGCCTGGGATCGATGAGCATTGGAGACCTGCAGACGGACCTGCACCAGGCCCTGGATTTCGCCCGGCGCAAGGCTCCCCTGATTCTGACCACCGGCGGTCTGGGCCCCACCAGCCAGGACATCACCCGCAAGGCACTTTCCGACTACACCTCCATCTCCCTCGAGGAGCATCCGGGGGCCCTGAACGATCTCAAGCGGAGATACGGAGGGGAAAAGGGAATCCTGCGGCCCGTATTGCGAGGGCAGGCGCTGGCCCCGGAGAAGGGGACCTACCTGCCTAATCCCAACGGAACCGCCGTAGGGCTGGTCTTCGACGATGGCCAACGAGTGATAGCGGCGCTTCCGGGACCGCCTCGCGAGCTTCAACCCATGGTCAGGAACGAGCTGGTGCCCTGGCTGTCGGAGCGCTTCGGATTGCGCAAGGTCGGCCATTCTCTGACCATGCGTTTTGCAGGGATCGGGCAGTCCAGCATCGACCGGGTGATTCGCGAACAACTGAAGCTGCCGGGGGAATTGGCCGTCTGGTCTTCCTTCAACTCCAACCGGGTGGATATCACCTTTTCCTTTCCCGGCAACTCCGCTGAGGAACTGGAGCGCCTGCGGGGGCTGAAGGGTGAGCTGCTCGAGCATATCGGCGAGTACATGTATTCCGACAGCGGGTCTTCGCTGGAGGATCGGATCTGGCAACTGCTTGAGCAGAGGCAGGATTCGCTGGTGCTGGGGGAAATCGCCAGCGGAGGAGCCGTTTCCTCCAGTCTGCTGGCCGCCCGGGGCGACTCTACCCGTTTCGCCGGAGCCTATGCGGCCGGGAGTCCCGAGGCCTTGAGCCGGCTGTTGGGCGGCGGGGGCGAATCGGCCTCGGCCCCATCGCCGGAACGGGTCGTCGGTCAGTTGGCGAGATATGCGACGGCAAGGGAAGAGGGAGCCTGGGGGCTGGTGGTGGGTCCGGTGGGCTTGGACGAGAGCGGGGCGGCATCCGTTTGGATTACTGCCGGGTCGGTCAGGACCGGCTTCGCCTCCCGCAGAATCAACGTGAGAAAAGGCCGCCGGCTGCGCAGGGATCGGTTGGTGACTCATGCCCTGGATCTGCTCCGGCGGGAGTTGTCCAAGGAACCGGGTCTCGCCCCATGAAACGACTACCGCTGGCGCTGGGCGTCGCCGGCATCCTCCTGCTGGCGTCGGCCCTGGCCTACTACCTGATTCAGGTGGCGCCGAGGGTCCGGACCGGCCGGATGGAAGCACGCTATTCCGATCCCGACTCCCGCCCCGGGGTCAGCGGATTTCGCTTTGAAACCCGGCGGGGGATCGAGAGTATCGGCGACTATTCCGGCAGGGTGGTGGTGATCGACGTTTGGGCCAGTTGGTGCCCTCCCTGCGTGGAGGGCATCCCGCGGCTGGTGGCGCTTTCAGAGAGGTATCGGGACACACCCTTCGACCTGGTGGGGTTGAGTGTGGACCGCGGCGGCTGGGACGATATCGACCCCTTCCTGCAACGGCGTCCCGAAATCAACTACAAGGTGGCCGTCCCCCACCCCGCTCCGGCCTTTCAACTGGAAACGCTGGTCGACCTGGACCCCTTGGGAGAGGTGGCCGTCCTGCCCACCTTTTTCGTCATCGATCCCAAGGGCCGGCTGGCTGGAAAGCTCGTGGGATCGAACGCCCTCCCCGAGGTTTCGGCCCTGGCCGGCCGGTTGCTGGAGGAGAGCTCCGATGGCTGAGTACACGCCCGATCATGCCAGGTCCGGAATCGATGCGTCGCTGCCCAAGCTGGAGGTGTGGCCCAATCAGTTTCGCGACTACGAGATTACCATCCAGGTGCCGGAATATACCTCCATCTGTCCCAAGACCAATCTGCCCGACTTCGGCACCATCACCCTGCGCTACGTGCCGGACCGGGTCTGCCTGGAGCTCAAGGCGTTCAAGGTCTATATCCTGGGGTACCGTTCCCTGGGCATTTTCTACGAGAATGCGGTGAATCGGATCCTGCGAGACGTGGTAGAGGCCTGCCGGCCTGTCCGGGCCGTCGTTCGAGGCGAGTTCAACGTGCGCGGCGGCATGAAGAGCGTCATCGAGGCTCGCTACCCCAAGGAAGGGTGAGCTCCGGTAAGGGCGGTGGCGGGCGTCCACCTCCCCACCGCACCAGCCTTCGCCGTGGCGACTCCTCTGCAAGGGGGGAGTGATTTCCGGTACCAGGGGTCTCGGTTTCACCGGAAAGCAAAATCCTTGTCGGAAGCCCAAGATGAGATTGATTGGGGTTTCCGCCCATGTTACTATTTTTCTGCTGTTTGCCGGTGTTGTCGGCTGCAGGAAACCGCCCTTCGCACCTGGCCGCTGAAGTTCTGGTCGGCAAGAGTGCTTTCCTGGCGGAAGTCTTGAGGCTGTAGCCGCCCGGGGTCGAAAAAACGGTTTGCTGAAATGTTCCTGACGGCATCATATATTTTGAGGAGTCTGGCATGACCTACATCATCACCGAGCCCTGCATTGGAACCAAGGACACGGCCTGTGTGGATGTCTGTCCGGTGGACTGCATTCATCCCAAGTCCGACGAGGATGGATTCGAGGAGGCCGAGCAGCTCTATATCGATCCTGACGAATGCATCGACTGCGG
>JAJECY010000086.1 GCA_022821775.1 Acidobacteriota bacterium | reverse complement strand
GCCGCGTTGGCCCCCCTCCGGCTCGAAGACGGGCTTCGCCCTCTCGCCGACTCCCCCTCAAGGGGGGAGTGATACTTGAGCCCCGCATAAGACGGAATCACTCCCCCCTTGAGGGGGAGTCGCCGAGCCGAATGGCGAAGGCTGATGCGGAGGGGGGCCAACGCGGCGTCCGATGAGCGACTAACAAAGTCGTTCCTCAGGAGTGCACCAGGGGACGTTGTTTAAAAGCAGGAAGTCGGAAACCGCCGAGACAAGTTATTCCGGTAGTTCAACTACGTCACCTACTCTGTACGCTACTCTTACTACGCCCCCGGGCGCAAGCCCAGGGTCTCCATGTAGCCGCGAATGCGGCGGCAGCGCTTAGCCGTGGGCGTAAGCCCATGGAAAGAGATTGTGTCAGAAGTGAGCCGCGTAGGCGGCGACAGCAGTGGTCGCGCCGAGGAATGCGGGTTTGCGTGGATTCAGGTCAGCAGATACTTGATGACAGCGCCTGCAATCGATAGACCGATAGCGCCCAGAAAGACATTCACATACTTCAACCCACCCTTCAACCCGGAAACATCCGCCCTCAGGTCGGCATGTTCCCTGGACAGATCCGTGCGGACCTGATGGATGGCATTGGTCAGTCGGACTTCCATCTCACCCATGGCCTTGGTCAGACGCAACTCCAATTGGGCGATTTCTTCGGTGCTCATTGTTCCTGGTCCCTTCGCCTGTTGACTGTCCGGTTTGTCGATCAATCTTGTTGACCTGCGCCGGATATCATTGATTCTTTTTGCCCTGCATATAACTGGCTGAGGGAGTGCTTTGATGATACCACGGTATCAGCCGCACATGGCATGAACGTTGCTGCGCCATCCGGGGGGGCACGTGGATGTGAGTGACCAGGGTCATTCTGCAGGACCGCTGCTCCCGGTCCCATCTTCCCCACCCGGTGGCCGGGCCGCGCGCCATCCGGCTTTCATCTGGCGGGCGAGCTGTTGCACGGTCGGGGCGCTGGTTGGGGAGGCCGCCAGGTTGACCAGCTCCAGGGGGTCGGCGTCGTGGTCGTAGAGTTCGGTGCCCTTGATGCTGCCGTCCAGCCCCACCCATTCGGTGTAGCGGTAGCGGTCGGTCCGCATGGATTGCCCCAGGCTGTGGTCGTGCCGGGGGAAGTGGCTGAAGGCGGCTCGCTTCCAGGACCGTTCGGGGTCGTTCAGCAAGGGAACCAGGTCGCTTCCCTCCACGTGCCTGGGAACCGGCAGACCGGCCAGGCGGCAGAGGGTGGGATAGAGGTCCACCAGCTCCACCAGTGACTCGATCCGAGAGGGTTGGGTGCTGCCGGGCGCGGCAATCAGCAGCGGCACCCGAGTGGCCCACTCGAACAGGGTCATCTTGGCCCAGGTGCCGTGCTCGCCCAGGTGCCAGCCATGGTCTCCCCAGAACACTACGATGGTCTTGTCCGACAGCCCGTAGGTTTCCAGTGCCTGCAGCAGCCGCCCCACCTGGGCGTCGATGTAGCTGACACAGGCCAGGTAGGCTTGCCAGACCCTGGCCTGGAGCGTGTCGGAAATAGGGCCGCCGGCAGGGATTCCCCGGTAGCTGCGCAACTCCCAGCCGGCAAAGCGGAGCGCCTCTTCCCGGGTGGAGGGGTACTTGGGGAAGTCCAGGTCGATGCGCCAGACTTCCCGGGCCCGGGGGTGCCAGTAGGTCACCGAGTTGTAGATCGACCAGAGCGGCGCGCCGGCCGGGGGCTGGCGGTGCTGCGGAAGCCGGATGCGGTCGAGCGGATACTTGTCGAAGTATTTCTTGGGAGCGACCAGGGGCAGGTGGGGGCGGTAGTAGCCCACGGCCAGGAAGAAGGGCCGGTCCTTCACGGCCTTCATGGCGGCGATGGCCTGTCCGGTCATGCGTCCGCCGTAGAGGGCTTCGTCGGGCACGTCGGGGGCCTGGATGGCTGGACAATCGTTTCTGGGAGCGATGACGGTGGGGACTTGCGCCCGCCGGGAGAACTCCACTCCGGAGATGGCCGCTTCATCCACCGTCTCCCACATTTCCCGCTTCCGCCCCGGTGAGCTGGGCACCGACCAGCCCTCGGGATGGTCGGTTTCGTTTTGGTAGATTTTGCCGAAGGACTGGGTGTGATAGCCGTGGTTCTTGAAGTGCTCGGGCAGGCTGGGGCTTTCCCGGAAGCGCTCGCGATCGAAGGGGTGGCGATTGGAGTAGTGGCCGGTGGTATCGGGCCGCAGTCCGAACATCAGGGAGACCCGCGACGGACTGCATTGGGGAGCCTGGCAGTAGGCGCGGCGGAAGGTCGTCCCCCGGGCGGCCAGCCGGTCGATGCTGGGAGTCTCAACGGCCTGCTCGCCGTAGCAGCCCAGCAGCGGCCGCAGATCGTCGGCGGCGATGAACAGGACGTTGGGGCGGTCCTTGGCCGGGGCGGCCGGAGGAAACGCCGCCAGCAGTGGCAGGGCGGCGGCCAGCAGGACCAGGACGGCCCGTCGTATGGGGATTCCGGTCTTGAGCTTCATGGCCTCACCGTCTCCTTCCCCTTGCCCCGCAGAGAGGCGACCGACATCGGCGCCGGGTTGGCAGACTCGTGCAGGGGCGGCATCATTCCTAACGCGGGTTCCACCAGCCATCCAGCAACCGTTTCATCTCCTGCCGGCGGCTCCTCAGTCGGGGACTCCCGGCCAGATTGTTCAACTCGTTGGGGTCGGCAGTCAAATCGAACAGCATCTCCCCCTCATCCGAACGCTCGGGGAGGATCAGCTTGTGATTCCCCCAGCGCACCCAGCGGAAAAGGACCTCGGCCTCCGGCTGTTCCAGTTCCATGGCATAGCCGCGG
>JAJECY010000065.1 GCA_022821775.1 Acidobacteriota bacterium | reverse complement strand
GGCTTGGCATCCTGAGCCATTCGCAGACGCGCACCGGATCATCGCCCGAGCCGGCTTCCGGTGCCAGAACCTCTCGTCCTGTTTATCCTGTGCATCGATGTTTCTTTTTTTTAGTTAACATGGATGCACAGGATGCACAGGAAAACGGTTCATGTTTTCCGAGAAGCGCTGGCTGGACAGTTGGGAGGGGTGAAGGCGATCAGGACGATGCGCCGGAACCAGTCGGCAAGGGGGGACCTGGAGCAGGGGCCGAGGGCCGGTCGAGCAGCTCCCGCACTACCTTGGCTCCGGTCACGGGATAGTCGGTGGGGGTCTCGTCCCGACCGTGGTGGAGATAGCTCAGCTTGCGGTGATCCACTCCCAGTTGGTGCAGCACGGTGGCCTGTAGATCGGGCACGCTCACTCGATCCTTCACGGCCTTGTAGCCGAACTCGTCGGTGGCCCCATGGGCGTAGCCGGCCTTGAAGCCTCCGCCAGCCAGCCAGAGGGTGAAGGCGTTTCGATTGTGGTCGCGCCCCAACCCGTTCTGGGATACCGGCAGCCGTCCGAATTCCCCGCACCACATCACGATGACACTGTCCAGCAATCCCCGGCTCCGGAGGTCTCTCACCAGGCCTTCGACCGGCAGCTCCGTCCTGGCGGCGATGGATTCGATCTCGTCTCGGGTATTCCTGTGGCTGTCCCAAGGCTGGGTGGAGGGCTTGGCCGGCGGGAAGACCTGAACGAAGCGCACTCCGGCCTCCACCAGGCGCCTGGCCATCAGCAAGCGGGTCCCATAGCTGGAGATCGCCGGTATATCCAGTCCGTAGAGTTGCTTGGTGGCCGCCGACTCGCCGGAGTGGTCCAGGACCTCACCGGCCGCCAACTGCATACGCGCAGCCAGCTCGTAGTTGCGAATGCGCGTCTCCAGGTCGGAGTTGTGGGGATAGCCGGTTCGATGCTGCTGGTTGAGCTTCGCCAGAAAGTCAAGCTGGTCCCTTCGCGATTGGCTGGCCACCGGTCGGGCCGGATGCAGATCCAGGACGGCGGAGCCCCTGGAACTGAATTCGGTGCCACGATAGAGAGACGGCAACCAGCCGTTCTCCCACAACAGGGCGGCGCTGGTGCCGTAGCCTTCGGGGTCGCGCAAGACGATGTAGGAGGGGAGGTTCCGGTTCTCGGTTCCGAGGGCATAGCTGATCCAGGCCCCCAAGGTGGGCCTGCCCGGAAAGATCTTGCAGGTTTGAAGCATGACCAGGGCTTCGGTGTGGTTGTTGTGCTCGGTGTGCATCGAGCGGACGAAGCAGAGGTCGTCCACCATGGAAGCGGTGTGGGGGATAGCGTTGGAAAGCTCGATCCCGGACTGCCCGCGGGGAGCGAACTCGAAGGGGCTGCCCAACAGCAGGTTGGCCTCGCTGCCCGGCTGAAAGGTCTCCACCTTCTGGGCATGCCGCTTTCCGGACCGCTTCTGCAACTCCGGCTTGGGATCGAACAGGTCCATCTGGCTGGGACCGCCGTTCTGCATGAGTTGAATCACGGCGCGGGCCTGCGGCCGGATATGGGGCTGCCTGGGTAGAAGATTCGGACTGCTGGAGGAAGAGGAGTTCCCGGCGGCCGGCTCCGCCTGCAGCAGATGGGCCAGGGCCATGCCACCGAATCCCAGCCCGGACCGGTGCAGGAATTCCCGCCGCGACCAGGAGTCTTCCCGACAATGAAAGGTGTCTGTTTTCTTATCCCACATGGAGAAACTCGTTGCTGTTGAGGATCATCTGGCACAAGCTGGCCAGGGCCTCGAGATCGGCAGCCTCGGGGCCGGCTGATGTCGCCAGGCGGCGCCGGGCCTCTCGTTCCAACAGTTCCCGGCTCCAGGAGAGCTCTTCCCGGCTGGGTCTTCTGGCCAGAGCCAACCGAAATGCCAACTCGATTCTCTTGCCGGGATCCCGGGCCAATCGGGATACCCGCCCGGCAAAGAACCGGGCCTGCTCCAGGAGGAAGGCGTCGTTCAACAGGACCAGGGTCTGGAGCACCGCGGCCGATGTATCCCGGCGGATACAGTTCATCGACAACTTGGGCTGGTCGAAGACGCTCAACACGGTCAGGTTGTAGTTCCTGCGACCCACCAGGTAGAGGCTTCTCCTCCAGCGGTCGCCCGGATGGGCCAGATCGGGTATCGACACCGTCACCATGCCGTCGGCTTTGCCGTCCAGGCGGATGGCCGCCCCCCCCATGGTACGACTCAGCTTGCCGCTGACGGCCATGATGGAGTCCCGGATGGCCTCCGATTCCAGGCGGCGCAGGGGCATCCTCCACAGCAGGTCGTTGCCGGGATCGACATCCATGGCCTTCCGGACCCGTTGCCTCTGAACCACGGTGTCCCCGGGGCCGGGCAACCGTGACCGCTGGCGATAGGCGGTCGAGGCCACCAGCAGCCGCACCAGGGGCTTGACCTGCCAGCCGCCGCTCACAAAGCCGTCCGCCAGCCATTCCAGAAGCTCCGGATGGGTGGGACGGGCCCCGTTGCGACCCAGATTGTCCGAAGTGGCTACAATGCCCTCCCCGAACAGGCGCTGCCAGACCCGATTGACCCGAACCCGAGCCACTAGGGCGGCCGCCCTGGAATCGGGCTGCGTCAGACTCCGGGCCAGCGCCAGCCGCCGGCCGCTGCTCCGGCCGGCCGCACCGTTTTCGAACTGCAGGGCCTCCCCGCCGGGATCGGTGAGGACTGCCGGCATCCCGGGTTCCACCTCCGGCCCCGGAGTCAGGTAGTTCCCCCGGATCAGAAAATAGGTGGGCGGCGGCGGTCCGGTATCCACCGTGGCCTGCAGGGTGCCATAGGTCCGACGGTGTCTTTCCAGG
Source organism: Acidobacteriota bacterium (assembly GCA_022821775.1). Lineage (GTDB taxonomy): Bacteria > Acidobacteriota > Terriglobia > Versatilivoradales > Versatilivoraceae > Versatilivorator. The sequence continues at coordinate 4,322 of JAJECY010000065.1, read as the reverse complement.
GCGGCAATCCGGCTCTTGAGACGCGAGGCCCTCGCCAGCTCCTGGGGGCTCAAGAGCGCCTGGATCTGTTCTTCAGACGGCACGACCACCGGCTCGAACTTCTCCTTGAGGTAGCGCTCCGGGGGCCGCAACTCGTTTTCGAAGGACTTCAGCGCGATCCTCAAGTCCTCCCGGATCACCTCGGGAACCTGGGCCAGCCGTTCGTCCGTCAGGCGCTGTTTGTAGGGATGATAAAGGGCATCGAGCTTGCGGCGGAAAGGCTTGATCCGAAGGTCCAGCCGGCGGTTGGCCCGATCGATCGACTCCTTCTCCAGCGGGGAGGCCTCGGGCAGAGACCGATCATCGGGTTGCAGCCACTGCTGGGGGTTGTAGGCGGGCGTGAAGACGGCCGTCAACCGGTAGTAGTCCAACTGGGAAATAGGGTCGTACTTGTGGTCGTGGCACTGGGCGCAGCCCACGGTGAGCCCCATCACGTTGCTGGCGAAGGTCTGAACGGTGCGCTGCAGGACCCCGTAACGGATGTCGGGCGTGTTGAGCACGTCCTGGTTGGTGTCGTCGGCGGCAACTCGGAGAAAGCCGGTGGCCTGCAGCAAGCGGCTCATGGCGGGGCTGAACTCCGATGCCGCGCGCCAGTCGACCAGCTCGTCTCCGGCCAACTGCTCGGTGACGAAACGGTCGTAGGGCTTGTCCCGGTTGATGGCATCGATGACGTAGTCGCGATACTTCCACTTTCCGGGAACACCCAGCGGCTGCTTGCCGGAAACGAAGTCGTTGTCGCCGCCCAGGGTGTCTGTATAGCCCGCTTCATCCAGCCAATGGCGGCCCCAGCGCTCCCCGAAATGAGGGGAAGCCAGCAGCCGTTCCACCAACTGCTCATAGGCCAGCGGGGAACCGTCCGCCAGGAAGGCGTCCACCTCTTCCGGCGACGGGGGCAATCCGATCAGGTCCAGGTAGAGGCGCCGCATCAGGAAGAGGCGGTCGGCATCGGCCGAAAACCCGATCCCTTTTTCCTCCAGCTTCTCCAGCAGAAAGGCATCCACCGGGGTTCGCACCTGCTCGCCCTGGCGAACTCGCGGCGGTTCCTGGGGCGCCAAGGTGCGAAAGGCCCAGTATTCCCGGTCGGCCCGGGACAGGGGCGGTGGCTGGATCTTCACCTGGCGGCGCCGGTCGGCCGCCCGGTCCGGAGCCTGGTAGAACTTGAGGGTGGGGGCTCCGGCGCCGATCCAGCGGCGAATGATGTCGATGTCGTCAGCGGAGGGTTTCTTCTGTCCGGCCGGGGGCATGGACCCGTCCACCAGGCGCTTGTAGATCGGGCTGGCGTCGGGGGAATGCTTCACCAACCCGGCTCCGCCGGCCCCGCCCTTCTCGATCAGCAGCGGGTTGGTCAGATCCAGCCGGCCCATGGGCTCCAGGGACCCGTGGCAGTGGGTACAGTAACGCGAGAGGATCGGCAGGACTTCCGATTCGAACTGGGGGATGGTTTGAGCCGGCGCCGGCCCGGGGATCGACAGCAAGAGGACCGGCAGCCACAGCCATGAACGCATGGTGGAACCCGGGAAATCGTTGTCGCCTGAGACCTTATTATCCGAAGGATTCAGCCACCGGTCAAGAGCCCGTATTGAAAGCGGCTAGCCCAGCATCGCCGGCGTGATCTCCTTGCCCAGCAGGAAATGTTTGCGGTCCGGATACCACAGGATCTGCTTGCCTCCGGCGTAGCTCATGGCTCCGTAAAAGGACAGCCAGGTTCTGCCACCCTCGGGCCCCCCGTTTCCAGGTCCCACCGCCACGTTTTCGGCATCGCAGAACACCCTGGGCTGGCTGAACCAGATGGGCTGATGGGCCTTGGGCTGAAACTCCCCGACGGCATAGAACATGGGAGCCCTCCGGGACCCCATGTCGCCCGGCCCCTTGGCGCCGTAGCCGGTCCCGTCGTGGTTCTGGAAGAAGAGGATGTAACGGCCGTCCAGGAGCCGGTACAGCGGGGCCGTATTCTTGGGATGGTGCATGAAGCGGCCGTGGTCGCGGATGCGCAGCGCTTCCGACTTCCTCCAGACCCGGCCGTCGGAGTCTTCCGATACGGAATACCAGACGTTGCCGGTAATGGTCCGCATGGCGGCAAACAGCCGCCCATCGGGCAAGAGCACCACCGCCGGCTCTTCGCCCAGGCTGTAGCCGCGGCTCCGGTGAGGCTCGAACGGACAGGGCACCGAAACGGAATCCCCCTCCGGGAGCCAGGTGAGCTTGAGGTCCCTGGGGTGGGGACCCTCGTCGAGGTTGTCGAATCGAACGAACTCCGACCGGGAGTCGGGATACCACCCGGCGGGGCCGTTGGCCATGGGAAAGCGGCTCAAGCTGCTCCAGCGGGTAAATCCGAGCAGCGTGCGGCCCTTGGCGTCACGAATGGACTGCTGCCAGAAAATCAGGTTCTTCTGCATCTTGGGATCGGGGTGGTCGTACCTGGGACGCCGGCGAACGGCCAGGTCGGCCCCTTCCTGCCAGGTGTAGCCGTCATCGTCCGAGTAGATGCAGCGCTGCAGCGCTGTGACGGTGAAGGACATGTCGGTGACGCCCGTGTGCTTGTTGAACAGCAGGTAGATGCGCCCGCTGCGGCTCACCAGCGGAACGGCAAAGGCCGCCGTGAATCCGGCGTGGTCGGTGGGGCCCACGATGGTCTCGGGCGGAGTCCAGGTTACCCCACCGTCCCGACTGCGTGAGGCCACGGTGCGATAGTCGCGGGACATCTCCCAGGCTCCCTGGCTCCAGGTCGCCAGCAAATCTCCCTTGGGAGTCTCCACCACAATCAGGTGCTCGTTGTCCCCGTCGTCTCCCAGCGGTTCGGGAGGCAGGTAGAGCACATGGTCGGGCTCGGTGCGCTTCCACTCGTCGGTATAGCAGCGGTGCGACCCGGCGGCAGATTCCGAGTCGGACCCCTTGCTCCAGGACGCCGGCGGACCAGCGGTGCCTCCGGCCATCACCGGCACCGCCGCCAACGACTTGATGAGTTCTCGTCGATTCATCCTCTTCCTCCAGGTGGTTCCCCGAGTGCTCTCACTGGTATGAATGCTTCCTCCACCGCCGCGGCCGGTCTTTCCAGCCGGCGGTCTTCAGGAAGTATAGTCCAATCCCCGGGCTCGCTGCACTGGTTTGATTCAAGAGGCGATCGGCCGTCAGCAAACGGCGGCCCGTCTCCTGCGGTTGGGAAATATGTCGAGACTCCTGCACCGCTCAGACCAATGAATCGATGGCGGGGAAAGTCACCGGCGCAACCCCTGCTCTTGTGCCGGCCATCTCTCAGCCTCAAGGTCGTCGTCAATGGTAAGCGTAGTGCGCATCGCCTCATGATATACAAGGTCAGATCGGATGTCATGGGACGACAACCTCCTGGGTGTTCTGCAGCACCGTCACGGGCTCACCTGTTTTTCCGTCTGAAATCCATGGCCCACCCAACCACCCAAAAGCCGGTTGAGCCCCGTAGATCGAGGCGATACACTATCAACCCCTGACTCGACTGGGGAATGCCACCCCGGGACCCGCGGAACGCGGTCCTGGCCGCCTTGCCCCACTGAAAGGAACCGGTCATGCCCTCTCGATTTCTGCTGGCTTTCTCCGCATGCCTGCTGCTGGCTGGCGCTACCGCCTGCCGAAGCCCGGAGCCTCCTTCCGAATGGTCCTTCGGCATCATCGGAGACCTGCCCTACGCGCCGGTCGAGGAACCGCAGTTCGAAAACCTCATCGACGCCATGAACCGGGAGGACCTGGCCTTTGTGGTCCACGTGGGCGACTTCAAGGGCCAGAACGATCCCTGCGTGGACGACATCTACCGACGCCGCCTGGAGCAGTTCAACCGCTTCAGGCATCCCTTCATCTTCGTGCCCGGCGACAACGAATGGACCGACTGCCACAAGCCGGAGGAGTCTTCCGATCCCCTGGAGCGACTGGCCTTCCTCCGCAAGGTGCTCTATCCCGATGACCGGACTCTGGGACAGACCACCTTCGAGCTGGAACGTCAGAGCAGCTCACCCGCCTTCTCCGACTTCAGGGAGAACAGTCGCTGGAGCCGGTCGGGGATCCTCTTCGCCACCCTGCACGTGGTGGGCAGCAACGACGGATTCGGCCGCTGGCCGGAGGGCGACCAAGAGCATGCCCGGCGCCTGGAGGCCAACCTGGCCTGGATGGAAGCCGCCTTCCGGCTGGCCGCCCAGGACGGCTATAGGGCGCTGACGCTGGTTATCCACGGCAACCCCCGCTTCGACCTGTCCCCGGGAGATTCCGGACGCTCCGGCTTCGAGGATTTTCTCGGCTCCCTGGAGGCCCAGATGCTG
>JAJECY010000222.1 GCA_022821775.1 Acidobacteriota bacterium | reverse complement strand
GTCCACGGTCATGGCCTCGGCCTCTTCGACCAGCGCGGCAAGTTCCTCCTCGGTGGGGGCGAACCTGGACAAATATCGGCGAAAGCGGTGGTGCTCATAGAGGTCGGAAAGCCCGGCGCCAAGCGTGGCCAGAAGTTCCGGATCGGTCTTCGCCCGGCCGGCCGTTCGCAGCACCTCCGCCAGAAAATCGGAACCCTTCAGCCTGGCTTCCCGGTCGAAGGGCGCGGTGCTCGCGTCCTCGATCCGCTCGCACCAGACGAACGGCGACCTTTCGGCCCATTCCCCATTGATTGCTTCGACGAGGTCCTCAATCGTGTTGGGCCTGCGGAGATTTCGGTTCAACTCGCCGCGCCCGGCAAGCGTGACCCGAACGACGACCGACCGACCCTCGGCGCCGTCCAGCAGGCGCTGCATTCCTTCGTGCAATGCATTCAGCAGTTCCTGTTCCGTCTCGAAACTGCCGATGTCGAGCTGGACCTGTTCCCATCGGACGGTGTCCACTGGGCGAAATTTCAAGTCGACCTTCCCGCCGTCGTCCACCTCGACGAGGTAGACGCCACGAGCTCCGGTCTCGTTCGGATGCCGGCCCTGGGGGTTGCCCGGATAGACAACCGTCGGCTCTCGCTCGCTCAGCACCTGGCGGGCGTGGACGTGGCCCAGCGCCCAGTAGCCGACCCCCGATTGCGCCAAGTCGTCGAGCGAGCACGGGGCATAGGCGGCGTGTCCGGCGTCGTTGTTGACGTTGGCGTGCACCAGCCCGATGGAGAACGGGCCGGGATCGACCTTGCCGAGGCGGCGGGCCAGGTTCTCGGTGACCTCGCGCTTCGGATAGCTGATGCCGTGAACCACCACGCGTTCGGGGGCGTCCTCGAAAACCGGTGCGGCTTCCCAGTCGGGGCCGAAGCGGTGACAGCTTGGCGGATAGTCCAGCCGCGCCTGCCAGCCGTCCAACGGGTCGTGATTGCCGTGGCAGACGAAGGATCGAATACCCTCGGTGTCCAGCCTCTTCAGACCCTCGATAAACCTGAGTTGGGCCCGCAGGCTGCGGTCGGCCCCGTCATAGACGTCCCCCGCCACCAGCAGCGCGTCCACCTCTTCGGCAATGCACAGGTCGATGATGTTCTCGTAGGCGTCAAAGGTCGCCTTGTACAGCCTGTCGGCCACGTTTTCGGGCGCGGACGCCTTCAAGCCGGTGAAGGGGCTGTCCAGGTGCAGGTCGGCGGCATGTACGAAGCGAATCCGCATCATCCTTCCCTTTATCGGGGTCCGAATAAGGGCGCCAGCATAGCAAAGGCCGCCTTGAGTTGCATCCCCCGACTCCGGAGACTTAAGATAGCACCCGCGGAGGCTGGAGCCCCCGAAACTCTATCTTTGCCGAAGGCCATGCCCGGCACAGGCCGGCCGTTCATGCCGCCATGGCAGGAAGGGCCTGACGGAACCGCGCCTCCATATTGTCGACCCGAACGCAAGGCAGAGCATCTCCAACCCGACATGGATGAACTGAAAGGAAGAGTGGCCATCGTCACCGGGGCGGCCTCCGGGATCGGCCGCGGCGTGGCCGAGCTCTTCGCCCGGGAAGGGGCGGCAGGACTGACGCTGGCCGACATTCAAGCGCCTCCCCTACAAGACCTGGCTTCGGATCTGCGGAAGCGTTGCGGCTGCGACCTGCTGGTTTCGGAGACCGACGTTTCCGACCCGGACCAGGTGGACCGCATGGTTGAGGCGACCGCGGAACGGTTCGGCCGGATCGATATCCTGGTCAACAATGCCGGCATCTGCCCCATGGTCCCCTGGGACCGGACCACCCTGGATAGCTGGAACCGGATGCTCTCGGTCAACCTGACCAGCGCCTTCCTTTGCAGCAGGGCGGTGCTGCCCCACATGAGGAAACGCAATTTCGGCAGGCTGGTCCATATCTCCTCGGTGGGAGCCTTCGTGGGCAGTGTCACCGGTCACGTCGGCTACGGCGTGAGCAAGGCGGGCGTGGTTGCGCTGTCCAAGTACCTGGCCAAGCAGTTTGGCGCCGAGGGCATTCTCTCCAACGCCATTGCACCCGGAAGCATCGACACTCCTCTTGCCGAAGCCTTCGGGGAAGAGAACCGGCAGATGTACGTGGAGGCTTCGCTGGTGAAGCGCCAGGGTACTCCCCGGGAAATCGCCGAGGCGGTCCTGTTCCTGGCCGGTCCCCGGTCGAGCTACGTAACGGGCTCGACCATGCACGTCAACGGAGGCTCGCTTCTTATCTGATTTCCATCCGGAGGGCGGTGGAAGGACTCACGGAGCAGTCGCTTCCGCTCCCGCCCAGCTTTCCCCGCTTCCCACAAGAAAGGCATCCCCGATGGCACAAAATCCGGAGTGGGTCCTGGACCCGAAGCACTTTCCCGTCTGGCAGGCTCCCGACGGCTCCCGCCGGGTCAATCTGCTGGTGAGCCCCGAGACCTGCGGCGCCGGCGACATCTCGGCCGGGCTCTTCTGGCTGCACCCCGGGCACGAGACCCAGGCCGACATCCATCCCGAATCGGCCGAAATCTACTACGTGGTGAGCGGCCGGGGGAAACTGGTCATGGACGGGCAGGAATTCAGGGTGGAGAAGGGCATGACCGTCTACATTCCGGCCGGAGTCGAGCACCAGTCCTTCAACGACGGCCACCGGGACCTCTGCTACTTCTACGCCTTCGCACCGCCGCCCCCGGGGCCCAGCAAGCAGGAGGACCAGGGCTGGAACCGGATCGCCTTCCGGTAACAGGACTCCGCGAAATCGGTCCTACTTTCCGGTCTTGTAGGGGAGTCAAGGCGGACAGGCACTCACCCGAAGGTCACCGGCAGCCGCTCCAGTCCGCGAAAAACCGTATTCTTCCAGACCAGCTCGTCGGTCGCCAGCTCGAGGTTGGGCAAACGCCGCAGCAGCCCATTGATGGCGATGGGTGCTTCCAGACGCGCCAGCGGAGCTCCGACACAGAAGTGTGGGCCCTGACCGAAGGAAACGTGTCTATTGGGGTGCCGCTCGATTTCGAATGAGTCCGGGTTGGGGAATACGGCCGGGTCCCGGTTGGCGGCGCCCAGCATCTGCACCACCAGTTGACCCTTCTTTATGAGGTGGCCGTCCAATTCCACCGCCTCGGTGGCGAGGCGGCGGTTGCGCTGGAACGGTCCCTCGTAGCGCAGCATCTCTTCCACCGCCGTCCCGGCCTTGTCCGGATCTGCTCTCAGCTTCCGCATCTGTTCCGGGTGCTGGATCAGGGCCAGCACCCCACTTGAGATCAGGTAGGTGGTGGTCTCGTGCCCGCCGATCAACAGGGTCACGCAAGTCGAAACGAGCTCCTCTTCGGTCAGTCGCTCCCCCTCCTCTTCGGCAGCCACCAGGGCGCTGATGAGATCGTCTCCCGGCTCCAATCGGCGGCGCCTGAAGGTCGATCGAAAGTAGTCCTGCAGAGCCAGCAGAGCGTCCTGGGATGACAACAGCACTTCGGGCACCGGCTTGGGGGTGGCCATGAACTCGATGATTTTCCCAGACCAGCGCTTGAGCTTGCCGTGGTCGGCCGCCGGAACTCCCAGCAGCCTGGCAATGACCGTGACCGGCAAGGGGTAGGAGAGGTCCCAGATGACGTCCATCCTGCCCCGAGGCCGCACCTCGTCGATCAGCCGCTCCACGATCTCCTCCACGTAGCCGGCCAGGGCGGCGATGGTGGCGGGCAGGAAGGCTTTGTGCACCAGTTTGCGCATGCGGGTGTGATCGGGTGGGTCGACGTTGATGAGACCCTGGGAATAGTGGCGCACCAGGGGCTGGACCTGTTCCCGAACGTCCTGTGGGATCTCCATGGTGGCGGTGAGCCTGCCGACGCTGCTGAAGCGCTTGGGATTCTGCAGGGTACTGACGATTTCCCGATAGCGGGTGAGGATCCAGCAACCCCAGAGATCGCTCCAGTATATGGGAGCTTCGCGGCGCAACAGATGGTAGGTGGGATAGGGACTCTGCGCGAATTCGCGGGAGGTGAGAAGGTGGTCGAACTCGGCCATGGGGAGGTCTCTCCAGTTGGATGGATCCTGAGCCCGCCAGGAACCCCCGGCTCCCCCGACAGACCCTGTCCGGACGGCCAGGACCGGCATATCCCCGGGATTCTAGCATGGGAATTCCGCGGGGCTGCATTCTGACGGCCCGGCGTCTGCCCCCCTCCGCATCGGCCTTCGCCTGTAGCTTGGCCGGTGCGAACCCGTGACGGCGCACAAGACCGCGCCATTGGGCGCTACTTGTGCGAACCCCCCACCGCAGAAGCCTTCGCCATTCGGCTCGACTTTGTGCAATCCATACATGGTTTACACAATAAACCGCAAACATGGTTTACACGGTTGGTGTGGGTTAAGTGGGGCTTAGCATACCTCCCAGGGGGTTGATGGGCAATGAGGGGGGCGTTCTCCGCAGGGAGGGCGGAGCCCGACCGAAGGAGAACGCCCCGGGTTATTCCCGCTGATGCCACTGCTCGGCGGGGATGATTTTCTGTGTTGACTCATCCAGCACACCCAGAGGATGAAAGCTGTAGCGAATCTCCCAACGATCGTTGTCGCAGGGAACCAGGCCGATGGGTTCCTTGGCCAGGACGGTGGAGAGGTAGATCAGCTGGCCACGCCACTTGAACTCGCCGGTGCGACGCACCCGCCGGACGGTGACACCGCTGGGGTACTCCACCTCCGGGAGTCGTTGCGGATAGGGACGCGGCGAGGGCTGATGCACACTGGCCGGTGTCTGACGGCCCAGCGCTTCGTGGGAACGTTGATCGTTGAACTCCTCCATGAAGGCATCGAAACGCCGCTGCTGGGCCGCAAGGGTGCGGGCCGGTGGACGCATCACGGCCTCTTTCAGCGAGCGATGCATGCGTTCATGGCGGCCGTTCTCACTGGGCTTGGCCGGCCGGATGCGCTCGGGGCGTATGCCCAAGCGAATCCACCACTTCGACAACTGGCTCAAGCCGCCCGCGGCCACTGAGGCAAAGGGTGCCCCGTTGTCGGTGCGCAGTGTTTCGGGCAAGCCCTGTTGCCGAAACACCCACTCAAACCAGGGTTTGACGGCATCGGTGGTGGTCGTGTTGAGAGCACGGCACTGCAGGATGAAGCGGCTGTGGTTGTCGGTGATGGTCAACGGGTAGCAGCGCTTCCCGTTGGCCAGGGGCACGTCGCCCTTGAAGTCGGCGCTCCAGCTCTGACCCGGAGCCTGGCAGTCCACCAAGGCCCGCGGATCCGGAGGCACACGGCGGCGCCGGCGTCTGCTCTGCACCAGTTGGTTTCGCTTGAGGATCTTCCCGGCCGTGCTGTCGGCTGGCCAGCGCTGATCCGGTTCCACCGCACGGAGTCGATCCATGACCTTCTTGGGTCCGAAGCTCTGGTGCAGCAGCTTCGTCTCGATGATCCGCTCAACGACCTCCGGTGGAGTCGTGCGGGGGTGTCCATGAGGTTTTCTCGAGTACTCGCGGAAACCCACAGGTCCGTCCCGGCGAAAGCGTTCGATCCACTTGTCGCCGGTGGGACGGCTAATGCCGTAGTACAGGCAGAGCGCCTTCTTCGTGTAGTTGCCGCTGAGGTAGTCGATTATAAACTCCAGGCGTTGGTCCATGGTTGACATCTCTTTCCAGGGCATCGTTCTGTCCTCCTCGGACGATACCCTATCAGCGTGTAAACCATGTTTGCGGTCTATGATGTAAAGGATGTATGCGGTCTGTACCCT
>JAJECY010000211.1 GCA_022821775.1 Acidobacteriota bacterium | reverse complement strand
ACTCCAGGGACGGGATGACCGCCGATTGGGTCAAGCTGCCCTATTCCGTCCTGGAGAGAATCTCGACCCGTATCGTCAACGAGGTTCAAGGAATCAACCGGGTGGTCTACGACATCAGTTCCAAGCCGCCTGCCACCATAGAGTGGGAGTGACTCCCACTCCAAGGACCGGGCCCGTCGATTCGTTGTTCCCGCAATCACCCGGCGGCCCTCCATGACCTGTATCAACCATTGACGCCAATGAACTCGGAAAACTTCGTTCACCTTCACGTCCACACCGACTACAGCCTGCTGGACGGCGCGTGCGCAGCCGAGCCACTGATGAAGCGCCTGTCGGAACTCGAGATGCCGGCGGCGGCCATCACCGATCACGGAAACCTGTTCGGAGCCATGAGCTTCTCCAAGGCGGCACGCAAACACGGGATCAAGCCCATCATCGGCTGCGAGGTCTACGTGGCGCGAGGAGCGGCCGGCGAACGCACGGGCGGCGACAAGTCCAACCACCACCTGGTCCTGCTCTGCGAAAACGCCACCGGGTACCGCAACCTGGTCAAGCTGGTGTCACACGGTTTCTTGCAGGGCTTCTACTACAAACCGCGCATCGACAAGGAACTCCTGTCCCGGCACCAGGAGGGGCTGATCTGCCTCTCGGCCTGCCTGAGCGGAGAGGTCTGTTCCAACCTGGCCGAGGGACACTACGACCAGGCCCGTCGAGCCGCCGGTGAATTCCAGGACATTTTCGGGAAGGACCGTTATTTTATCGAGCTCCAGGATCAGGGCCTGGAGGTCGAACAGCGCATCAACCCCGAGCTGGTTCGACTGGCAAAATCCCTGGACATTCCCATCGTCGCCACCAACGACTGTCACTACGTCACCCAACAGGACTCCCTGGCCCACGAGGTGCTGCTCTGCATCCAGACAGGCAAGACCATGAGCGACCGCAACCGCATGCGTTTTGCCACCGACCAGTTCTACGTCAAGAGCACGCGGGAGATGGCCGACCTCTTCCGGGACCACCCCGAAGCCGTACGGCAAACTCTGGCCATCGCCGAACGCTGCCAATTTCAATTCGAAGAAGCCGGCCAGACCTTTCCGCATTTCGAGGTGCCCGGAGAGAACAGCCTGGACGAGTATTTCGAGCAGGTGTGCTGGGAGGGTTTCGAAGCGCGGAACCCCTATTGGAGGTCCCTGCAGGCTCGCGGAGAGCTGAAGCTTCCTCTGGAGGCTTACGAGGAGCGGCTCAAGCATGAAATCGGCATCATCAAGCAGATGCGCTACCCGAGCTATTTCCTGATTGTCTGGGACTTCATGAGCTACGCCCGGCAGCAACGGATTCCGGTCGGGCCCGGCCGGGGCTCGGCGGCGGGCAGCCTGGTCTCCTACTGTTTGAAGATCACCGATATCGATCCCTTGCAGCACGGATTGCTGTTCGAGCGATTCCTCAACCCGGAACGGATCTCCATGCCGGACATCGACATCGATTTCTGCACCAACGGGCGCCAGGACGTCATCAACTACGTGACCCGGAAATACGGCCGCGACAACGTTTGTCAGATCATCACCTTCGGGACCATGGCGGCCAAGGCTGCCGTCAAGGATGTGGGCCGAGGCCTGGACATGCCTTACGCCGAGGTGGACCGCATCGCCAAGCTGATTCCGGCAGAGATCGGTATCAATCTGACCAAGGCTCTGGCCGAGACGCCGTCCTTGCGCGCCATGATCGCCAAGGACGAGCGGGTGCGCGACCTCTTCGGCATTGCCAGGCGACTGGAGGGAATGGCGCGTCACGCTTCCACCCACGCCGCCGGCGTGGTGATCTCCCCCGTGCCCCTGACGGAGATCGTGCCCCTCTACAAGAGCAACAAGGACGAAATCACCACTCAGTACGCGATGGACCATCTGGAGGAGATCGGGCTGCTCAAGATGGATTTTCTGGCCCTGACCACCCTGACCGTCCTCGACCATGCCGTCAAGCTCATTCGCCAGACCACCGGAAAAGAAGTCAACCTGGCCACCTTGCCGATGAACGATGCCAAGACCTACGAGATCTTTTCCCAGGGGTTGTCCAATGGCATTTTTCAGTTTGAAAGCGGCGGCATGAAAGACATTCTGCGACGCTTCAAGCCGGAAAAGCTGGAAGACCTCACCGCTCTCAACGCCCTCTACCGCCCCGGGCCCATCGGAGGCGGAATGATCGACGACTTCATCAAGAGGAAGCACGGCCGGAAGAAGGTGGCCTACGACCTGCCCGAACTGAGAGAGATTCTCGAGGAAACGCTGGGGGTCATCCTCTACCAGGAACAGGTGCAGCAGATCGCCAACAAGCTGGCGGGCTATTCCCTGGCTGAAGGGGATCTGCTGCGGCGGGCCATGGGCAAGAAGAAGCAGGAGGAGATGGAGGCCCAGCGCGAGAAATTCATAGCCGGCGCCCGAGACCGGGGGTTCGATGCGCGCAAGACGGCGCGCATCTTCGACCTGATGGTGAAGTTTGCCGGCTACGGGTTCAACAAGGCCCACTCGGCCGCCTACGCGCTCCTGGCATACCAGACCGGATATCTGAAGGCCAACTATCCGGTCTGCTTCATGTCGGCGCTGCTGACCAGCGAAATCAACAACAGCGACAAGATCGTGAAGTACATCAACGAGTGCCGCGACCTCGGCATCAAGATCCTCCCACCCGACATCAACGTGAGCGACCTGCACTTCACTCCGTCGGGGCCGGAGATCCGATTCGGCCTGGCGGCAATCAAGAACGTGGGGACCAATGCCATCGCCTCCATCCTGGAGGCCAGAAAGCGGGTCTCCCGGTTCGGATCCCTTTTCGAATTCTGCGAGGAGATCGACCTGCGGGTGGTGAACAAGCGGGTCATTGAAAGCTTGATCAAGGCCGGCGCCCTGGATTCCCTGAGAGGCCATCGGGCCCAGTTGCTGGCCTTGCTCGATCGGGCCATCGACTCGGCCCAGCGGATCCAGCGGGACCGGGAATCGGGCCAGCGGGGGCTCTTCGCCGGCTTCAACGGCGCTCCCTCGAGCGACGACCGGTCGCTCCAGCTCGCCCGGGAACTGCCCGACACCCCGGAGTGGCCGCAGTCGTTGATCCTTTCCAACGAAAAGGAAGCCCTGGGCTTCTATATCACGGGACACCCGCTGGAAAAGTTCATGGACCAGATCGAGCGGATGACCTCCACCAAGGTCGAGCACATCAACGAACTGGAGACCGGCCGGGAAATCCAGGTCGGAGCCATGATCGGTTCCCTGAAGCTGTTGAGGACACGGAAGGGCGATCGGATGGCTACCCTTTCCCTGGAGGACCTTAGCGGCTCGGTCGACGCCGTGGTCTTTCCGGACCTCTTCAAACGCTGTGAGTCGCTGATGGAATCGGAGGCGGCGGTTCTGGTCCGGGGCATCCTTGAGTTGGAGGACTCGGGAAATCGCAAGGTGATCGTCAGAGAGATCCAGCCTATCGATGGTTCGCAGGCGACCCCGCCCGTGACCATTTACGTCAAACTGGAGGCCATGGCTCAGGATCTGCCCGTCAAGCTGCGCTCAATCATGGAAGAAAACCCGGGCGACAGCCGTGTCACCTTTCAACTTGAACACCCTCAATCCTATCTGATAACCTTGCAATCAAGGGACTTAGGTCGAGTGAAGGCCGACGGGCGGTTCGTCCGGCAAGTAGAGGCCCTTTGCGGGGCGGGTTCGGTTCGCCGCTAATTTCCGGTGGAACCGGAGTCCACCATGGCCAATGACACCGCAAATCAGCGCCTTGAGGTCGAGCACCTCCAACGGCAGATCCAAGAACTCACTCGCCAGCCTCCATCCGACGACGGCGCCAAAGACCTGGAGGCGCTTCGCCGGCGCCTTGATGGACTGCGCCGAGAATCCTCGCCGGAACTGACCTCCTGGCATCGCGTCCAACTTTCCCGCCACCCCCGGCGACCCCACGTCCAGGACTTCATCGAACTTGTTTTCAGCGATTTTTCACCGCTGCACGGTGATCGCCGTTTTGCCGACGACCCCGCCATGATTGGCGGCATGGCCCGTTTCCATGGGGAACCCTGCGTGGTTCTCGGGACCCAGAAGGGGCGGGATACCGAGCAGAAGCTGTTCCGCAACTTCGGAATGCCCAAGCCGGAGGGCTACCGCAAGGCGTTGCGCCTGATGCAACTGGCTCAAAAGTTCGACCGTCCCATTTTCATCTTCATCGACACGGCGGGCGCATACCCCGGCATCGGAGCGGAGGAGCGGGGACAGGCCGAAGCGATCGCTCAGAATCTGCGGGAGATGGCCCTTCTGACCGTGCCGGTTCTGGTCACCATTACCGGGGAGGGCGGCAGCGGGGGAGCCCTGGGAATCGGGATCGGGGACCGCGTCTACATGCTGGAACATGCCTACTACTCGGTGATCTCCCCCGAAGGATGCGCCGCCATCCTCTGGAAGGACCAGTCGCGGGTTGAAGAGGCTGCCAATGCATTGAAAATCACCTCGAGCCATCTGCGGCACTTGGGTATTGTGGACGAGGTGATCCCTGAGCCCGAGGGCGGCGCCCACAACGACCCCGGACAGACCGCCGCTTCGGTGGATCGACAGTTGAAAGAGGGCCTGAAGGCGCTGAAGTCGCTCTCCGCCGAGCAACTGGTCCTTGAGCGAAGTCGTCGCTTCCGTTTGCTGGGAGAGGCTTCCCGCCCTTCCGACCCAACGCCCGACTCCGATAGCCGACCATGAAAGCCGGTCTCAAGAAACTGCGCAGTTGTTCCTTTTCCAGGGAGAGAGCTCCCAGGGAGTTCTTCGGCACCCGGACCCAGTACAACCGCAGACTGGTGTGCGACCACCCGGAAATGAAAGTGCACTGGCGGGAGAAAACCTGCGTCGATTGCGACAGCTACCGCAACCGCAATCAGGAAGATGCTCCGCCGGCAGACTCCCCCGGAGGACCCGACCCCGCAGACGGGCAGGCTTCCTGACCCTCCTTCTTATAACCCATGCCGGCGTTTCAAGACGGCTCAAGGGTGAGCGGCAGGAGAGACCGACGACGCCGCAGCATCAGAAGTTTCAAAGGACACGGACTCCTTCGAGAGTCTGAACCGGCTCAAGAGAGTCTCCGGGCAATCCAGCAATTCTCCCAGAAAATTCTTGGCCTTCATCGTGGAGCCCGTTTCGGGATTGAGGGAGAGCGTGAAGCTCAACTCAAGCGGCTCTTCGCAAATCACCCTCAGATCGGCAATCCTCTCGTGCTCGGGAGCATTGCTGTAGAAGGCGTTGCCGCGATCGCGATCGGCCAGATGGCTGATCAGATCGTAGACGCGGCCGGTGAGTTCGGCGACCTCTGATGGAGCCGGCGAGGCGGCCCCATCGGGCAGCCAGGCCCGGTAGCTGACCTGCAGGGGTTGGGTCATCCCTTTCTTTTTTCCCGCCTCCACCGCCTCGACCGTTTGAATTTCGAGACCCTCGATCAAACAGTCGTTGAGCTGAGCCGCCAGAGATCCGGACAGCTCTCCGAAGGCTTCAAATCGGAGATACTCCGATCGGCTGGACATCCCGAGGGGAATGGCGGGCGAGGCAGTGAACTTCGGCCGGGGGTTGAATCCCTCGGTGAACTTCAAGCGTACGCCGCATCGGATCAAGGCGCGCTCCAGCAGCTTGAGAACGTTGAGATGCGACAGCAACCGTGCCGGCCCCTCCTTGTGGTAGTGAACCAGGTAGGATCGGGGGGGCAGTCTCTCCTCGGATGGAGCCAGGGCAGCCACTCCTGAAGGTTTGTTTTCCTCGGCGGTCTTCGGGGGTTTGATCGTTGGCGGAAGAGTAATCTGGACGAGCGGCGCCGGTTCCTGCGGGGCGTCCCGGGAAGGGACCGGGTCCGGGCTTGCCGGGTTTGCGCCAAGCCTGTTTACCGCATCCGCCCGGGGCCAATGGACGTCCACCGGCTTCTCCTCTTCCGCGGGGATACCGGCCAGCTTGATATCCTCGTAGTTTCCCGGGATGCCGCATCCCCTGCAGTCTCCCCACTTGCAGTCATAGGTCTGAATCTTGCGATAGGATCGCTCCCGCTCCGTCAGCAGGAACCGCTTGGAGACTCCGATATCGATGAAATCCCAGGGCAGAACTTCATTCAACGCGATATCGCGGTTGTAGAAGTGTGGATCGACGCCGCTCTGCTCGAAAGCCTTCATCCAGAGCTGAAAGTTGAAGGTTTCGTCCCAGCCGTCGAATCGGCAACCCAGCCGGTAGGCCTGTATCAGGGCCCTTCCTACCTTCCGGTCTCCCCGGGAGAGGACACCCTCGATGAAGCACTCGGCCGGGTCATGCCACTTGAGACGGGCGAATGGAAACCGCACCTTGGCCTTCAAGTAATCCAGGCGCTGGGTGGTCACCTTCAGGTCTTCAAAGCGATCCCATTGAAACGGAGTGAAGGCCTTGGGGACGAAAGTACCGATGCTGGCATTCACCTTGCGCGGACCCTTGAACCGCTTTCCGATCCCGCCGATCTGGCGAATCAGATCCACCGTCTCGCGGATATCGGCCTCGGTCTCGCTGGGCAAACCGATCATGAAGTAGAGCTTGATCAGGTTCCAGCCTTGCCGGTAGGCCGTCTCGATGGCCTGGAACAGCTCTTCGTTGCTGATGTTCTTGTTCACGAACTGTCTCAAGCGAACACTCCCGGCTTCGGGGGCGAAGGTGAACCCGTTCTTTCTGACTTCCCCGACGTTCTCGGCCAGCGAGACGGAAAAGGCATCGGCTCTCAGGGAGGGAAGCGAGATGGACACCTTGTCCCGGGAGAATGAACGCGCCATTTCCCGAGTCAGGCACTCCACCTGGCTATAGTCGGCCGTCGAAAGGGAAAGCAGTCCGACCTCGCGGTTCCCGGTGTTTTTCAGCATCTCCGAGGTCAGCCGCATGACGTCGTTGACTTCCAGTTCCCGAGTGGGACGGTACCAGTAGCCCGCCTGGCAAAAACGGCACCCCTGGGTGCACCCCCGCATGACCTCGACGCTCACGCGATCCTGGATGGCGTCGATCACCGGCACCACCGGCCTGGTCGGGTAGAAGTCGGGGGACAATGCCTCTACCCAGCGTCTCTTCACCAGCGTGCGGGGTTTCGCCGGATTCGACTCCACTGCCCAGGGGATTTCGGGTTGGTGCACCTGCGGCACATAGACGCCTGGCAGGTTCGCCAGTTGCTCCAGGGTCTGCCAGCGCCGCAACCCGTTGCGCTTGGCCTCCCGGCAGAGATCCACCAACTCGAGGACAACCTCCTCTCCGTCCCCGATGACGAAGAAGTCCACCAGGTCCGCCAGGGGCTCCGGATTGGCGGTGCAGGGTCCGCCGGCACAGATCAGCGGGTCCCCCTCGCCCCTGTCTTCCGAACGCAGCGGCACGCCGGCAAGATCCAGCATGTAGGGGACGTTGATGTAGGTCAACTCGGACTGGAGAGAAAACCCCACCAGGTCGAACCGGCCGATCGGCGTCTTGGTTTCCAAGCTCAACAGGGGCAAGCCTTCTGCCTGCATCAGTTCGGCCATGTCGACCCAGGGTGCGAACACCCGCTCGGCGTAGACATCCTCGACGCCGTTCAGCAGGTGGTACAACATCCGCAAGCCGTTGTGAGACATTCCGATCTCATACACGTCGGGAAAGGCAAGGGCGAATCGGACCTGGACGGTCTCGAGGTCCTTGCGGATCATGTTGGGCTCCCCGCCGATATAACGGCCCGGCTTGGAGGCTCGCTCCAGGAGGGTGAAGTACTGCTCCTCGAAGGTACCCGATGCGATTGCCATGCCAACTCCCTCTTCAGGACGCGGACGGTCTGGTGGCCATTATACGCCAAACCCTGCCGATTGGCTTCGGGAGCCCCGGGAAAACCCTTTTCTCCCGGCGCCCCGACAAGCGGGTGGGCCCCGTCGGACCGGTCCGAAAGTGATGTTTATCGCAATCCAGGATTGCTACAATGTCGCCAATGTCCGCCCCTTCATCTCCGGAGAAAACCTCATGAAAGCTATCAATCGGCGCACCTTTCTGATGACGTCTCTGGCGGCGGCCGGTTCCGGGCTGGCCCGGGCTTCCGGCCCCCCGGGAGCCAACAGTCGAATTCGGGTGGCGGTGGTGGGCTTGCGGGGCCGCGGCGCGGGGCACATTCGGGATTTCGCCCAGCTCGGGCACCACAACCTGGAGGTGGCGGCCCTGTGTGACGTGGACGAAAACATCTTGAATCAGCGAGTGGCCGAAGCGGAAAAGCTGACCGGCAAAAAGCCTAAATCCTTCATCGATGTGCGTCGACTCCTGGAAGACAAGGAGATCGACGTGGTTTCGTTTGCGACTCCCAACCACTGGCACGCCCTGAATACCATCTGGGCCTGTCAGGCCGGCAAGGATGTCTATGTGGAAAAGCCCAGCTCTCACGGCATTTGGGAGGGGCGAAAGATGGTGGAGGCGGCTCGCAAGTACGGCCGTATCGTTCAGGTCGGCTATCAGAACCGCAGCAGCCCGGCGCTGCAGGAAGCCATGGAGAAGATCCGTGGAGGGTTGATCGGGGAGGTCTACATGGCCCGAGGGCTCTGCTACAAGTGGCGGAAGAGCATCGGGAGGGCCAAAGTGGAGCCCGTTCCGCCGGGAGTCCATTACGATTTATGGATGGGGCCGGCCCCGCGTCGTCCCTTCACGCGAAACCGCTTCCACTACGAATGGCACTGGCAGTGGGAATACGGCAACGGCGACATTGGAAATCAGGGCCCCCACCAGATGGACCTGGCCCGCTGGGGCCTGGGCGTGGGGCTTCCGCGGAAGGTGCAGTGCATGGGGGGGCATTTCCTCTTCGACGACGACCAGGAGACTCCCAACGTCCAGGTGGCCAGCTTCGAGTATCCCGACCAGAAGAAGCTGTTGACATTCGAAGTCCGGCACTGGATCACCAACTCGGAAGGCGACAGTCAGATCGGGGCCTTTATCTACGGCTCCGAGGGGTATGTCGAGATATCCAAATATTTTGCCTACAAGACCTTCCTGGGAAGAAAGCGCGAGCCTGGTCCGGCCCGCGAGGAGAGTGGCAACCACTACGCCAATTTCATTGAAGCGGTGAGATCCCGCAAGCCCCGGCAACTGAACTCCGAGATCGAGGAGGGGCACATCTCGTCTTCATTGGCGCACCTGGCCAACATCGCCTACCGCACCGGGCGCACCCTGAACTTCGATCCCCGAAAGGAGCGATTTCCTGACGACCAGCAAGCCAACCGCTTTCTGAAGCGCTCCTATCGTCCTCCCTACGTCGTCCCGGACAACGTCTGAATCCGGACCGACTACCCGCCACAGCGGACCGTGTTCCCGGAGATGACCTCCAGCGCGTGG
This sequence comes from Acidobacteriota bacterium, assembly GCA_022821775.1. Lineage (GTDB taxonomy): Bacteria > Acidobacteriota > Terriglobia > Versatilivoradales > Versatilivoraceae > Versatilivorator. The sequence continues at coordinate 5,161 of JAJECY010000211.1, read as the reverse complement.
GGCAGCACGGCCTGCAATGCGTCCAGGGACTCCCGAACTCCCTTGACGCTGCCCGGCAGGTTGACGATGAGAGTCCTGCCGCGCACGCCTACCAGGGCGCGGGAGAGAGCCGCCCTGGGGGTCTTCCTGATCCCCTCCGACCGCATCAACTGGGCCAGCCCGGGAACTTCCCTCTCGATCACGCGGGCCGTGGCTTCGGGAGTGACGTCCCTGGGAGCCAGGCCGGTCCCGCCGGTGGTCACCACCAGCTCGGCCTTGTGAACCTCGCAGCCCTTCAACAGGCACTCCCTGATACTCTCCAGCTCGTCCGGGACCACGGCGCCCTCCAGAACCTCGCACCCCAGCGCCCGCAGGGCTTCGCAGGCAGCCGGACCCGAAAGGTCCTCACGCTCCCCGCGCGAGGCGGAGTCGCTGACCGTCACTACCAATGCCCGAGGTCTGGCTAGCGGTTCCATTCGCGAGTTTCCCTCCTCAAACTTGTCTGAAAACCTGGTCTGCCATGGTGGCCGGGGTTAAAACTTTTCCAGGTCGGCGAGAGCGGAGAGGCCGTTCCTCTTGAGAAAGTTGATGATGCCGCCTTCCTGGTGGAGCCGGAGCATCATGCCCGGGATTTCAATCGGGATGGTCCGATCCCTGGTGGCGTTGCGAAGCGCCTGAGTCCGGATGTCCAATTCCAGGCGGTCGCTTTCCTCGATGGAGTCGGTATCGGCGATGACACACAGAAGCCCCAGGTTGATGGCGTTGCGAAAGAAGATGCGTGCGAAGGACTTGGCGATGACGGCTCGCAGGTGGGAGTGCTTGAGCGCCACCGCCGCCGTCTCACGAGAGCTGCCGCAGCCGAAGTTGTGACCGGCCACCACGAAGTCTCCCGGTTGAACCTGCTGTCGGAACTCCGGACGATACTCGATGAAGCAGGCCTTGGCCAACTCCCTCGGGTCGGTGGTGATGTTGTAGCGGCCGGGAGTGATCAGGTCCGTGTTGATGTTGTCGCCAAACTTCCAGTTCATCGGATCGGAATCCCGGTTCAGGCAACGTACCTTCTTGGGTCGGTAATGATGCCCGTCAGGGCCGAAGCCGCCGCCGTCGCGGGGCTTGCCAGGAAAATCTTGGCCGTGGGGCTGCCCATGCGTCCCTCGAAGTTGCGGTTGCTGGTGGAAACGCACACCTCGTTGTCATAGAGCACGCCCCCCGACCGGCCCAGGCAGGGCCCGCAACCGGGACTGGAGACCACCGCCCCGAAGTTGACGAACTCTTCGACATACCCCCTCTGGAGCGCCTGCAGGTAGACCCGGCGCGAGGCAGGGGTGACGATGGCTCGCAATCCCTCTTTCACCCTCTTTCCCTTCCACATTCGGTGAACGACCTCCAGGTCCTCGATGCGGCAATTGGTGCAGGATCCGATAAAGACCTGATCCACCGCAACCCTCTCGCTTTCGACCTGTTCCACCGGCACGTCGTTGTCGATATCCGGGGGACGGGCAATCATGGGTTTGAGCTCCGAAACATCGAAATGAAGCTCCCGTTCGAATGAAGCATCCGCATCGCTGCGCAGTGGTTCGAAGTCCACCGGCCGATCGTTTTCCTCGAGATAGGCTCGCGTCTGGTCGTCAGGGGCCACCACGGCTGCCTTGGCGCCCATTTCGGCGCTCATGTTGGTCAACGTCAAACGGGCCGGGACGTTGAAGCCCTCCACCGTGGGTCCCGCGTATTCGATGACCCGGTAGTTGGCTCCGTCAGGCCCCATCTCCTTGGCCACCGCCAGCACGACGTCCTTGGAGTAGCACCCACTCGGCAGATCACCGCTGACAGTGACCCGGATCGTCTGGGGAACCCGAAACCAGCTCTTGCCGGTGGCCATGGCGATGGCCGCGTCGGTGGAACCCACCCCGATGGTGAGGGCTCCCAGGCCGCCGCCGGTGGGGCTGTGGGAGTCCGCTCCCAGGATGAGGTTGCCCGGATTGATCAGGCGCTCCGACATGACCTGGTGGCACACCCCGTCATAGACCACCGGAATGCCCTGCTCGTCGGCAAACTTCCTGATCTGACTCTGCAACTTGGACATGGCCACGCTGGGGCTCGGAAAGGCGTGGTCAAAGGGAATGAAGACTTTTTGGGGATCGAAAACCCGTTCGGCGATCTGGTAAAAGGGCTCCAACGCCCAGGCGCAGGTGGTGTCATGGGCCATCACCAGGTCCAGATCCGCCAGAATGAAGTCCCCGGCTCGCACCGCTCTCCCGCAGTGGTTGGAGAATATCTTTTCCGCCAGTGTCTGAGCCATTTGCGTCCTGGTGTCGACCGCGGGGAGCGGAACGACTCCTGGAGGGCCAATTGCGCCGTTCCAGTGCTAAACAAACGGGGCCATTATAGGGAAAGGATCGGGATGAAGGCAAACGGGCCGGGTCGGACGCCAGTATCCCTTTGGGTTGGGTCTGGAAGGATCAGAAATCTACTCATGGTCAATGCTGAAACCAAACGCCGCAACGGAGTGTTGGGCATGGCAGGCGTAGGAAACGGGGAAGATCGATCGAGAAGGACCAACAATTGAACATCGATGCACAGGATGCACAGGATAACCAAGACGGGACGCTCCTGCACGGGAAGCTGATTTCGGCGATGATCCGGTTCGGGATGGCGGATGCTCAGGATACCAAGCGAGCGGTTTCCTGAAAAAATCCTGTGCATCCTGTGCATCGATGTGAATCAAAAATCAAAAAGCAGGGGGCCTTTTGCAACATACCGCAGGCAAGAGCTTGATGGATCGGGAGAGGGAACAGGGATTTCCCAATGGCTAGGGCCGGACCGACCGGTGCGACAAGAGCCAGGGGAAGAATTCGGGTTCGTCGTAAGCCTGCTCCCAGGAGTCGTGGCCGACTCCTGCATATTCGCTGAAGCGCACGGGCTTCCCCAGTGCCCGTAGTGCGCCGGCCATTCTCCGTGATTCCGAAACCGGAACCCGTGGGTCTTCGGTTCCGTGAAATATCCAGACGGGCGTGGAGCCGATCTTGACAGCCATGCTGCGGTAGGGGTCGGGGGAGAATTTCACCGGCGGATGATCCTCGGGGACCTTGACTCCCGGAGGCGGCACCACGCCTCCGCAGATGGGAGCCAGCGCGGCAAACTTTCCCGGATGCCTGGCCGCAAGACTCCAGGTGCCGTACCCTCCCATGGAGATTCCGGTCAGGAATATTCTGGCGGGATCGCCGCCAAAGTCCCGAACCGACGCGTCCAAGGCTGCCAGCGCCAGGCTCTCCATTCGGGTGTGGGTCCACCACATTCCCCTGCGACACTGCGGCAGGACAATGACCGCCGGAACCTTCTCGGGATTGCGCCGAATGGCGGGGCCGATACCGACCAGTGTCTGGCGCCAACCGTCATCCCCCCGTTCACCGTTGCCGTGGAGAAAAAGCACCACGGGCCAACGTTTCTGCCGGTGCCATCCGGCCGGAAGGAAAACCTGATAGCGGTAGGCCTCCCGACCGATGGCAAGGGTTCGTTGCCGGAACCCCCCTTGGCTCGGGGGCAACCACGACAGGCCGGATACCAGCAGCAGGACAGCGGCCGCACCGGCTGCGGACATGAGAGTCTTCATCAGGAACAACTCCGTAAAACGACGACATTTTAGGAATTGAAGTCCGATTTCATCAAGTCGCCGGCGTTTAGGAACAGTCGGTTGCATCCATGAAGCAACTCCCCGGCGGATGAAGCCATCTTTTCATGGGAATTCAGGCTGAACATTGCTAAGCTACCGGCTTAAAAAGCGCAGGGAAAATCAGCCGATCTCCAGCAGGTTTGAGTGAGAAAGGAGAGAACAACCATGAACAGCTTCACGGACGGCAAGCCCCTCGACCAACCCAAGCCGAAACAGCCGGCCACGACCGGCATGGCGGGTCGGTCCACGCCTCGCTGGGGATTGTTCGGCTTCATCGTTCTGCTGGGCCTGCAGGTCTTTCTGATCTACCAGGTGATGGGCAACAAGGACCAGATTCTCGAATCCCAGGACCAGGTGGCCGCCCTGGAAGACGAGATGATGGAGGCGGTTGACGAGCAGGAGAAGCAGGACCAGAAGTTACAACAGAGCTTGGGCTCCTTGACCGCCGATTTCACGGTGGTGCAGAAACGGCTGGGCGTAACCCAGAAGGAATTGAACCGCGCCCGGGCCGCGGCCCTGCGGCTCAGGGAAGAGCAGCAGCGGTCGGTGCAGCAGCTCAATACGGAAATTGCCCGAAAAGCCGATTCCCGGCAGCTTTCCGAGTTGAAGAGCGCCTCCGACAGTCGCTTTGGCGCAGTCAACGCGGACGTCAGCCAGAACAGGACCGACCTGGAGGCTACCCGCAAGGCCCTGGAGGGCGCTCGCCGCGACATCGTTGACGTGCGCACCACCCTGACCCAGCAGATTGCCAGAAACAAGGACGAACTCAAGCAACTGCGTCTCAAGGGCGAGCGGAACTTCTACGAGTTCGATATTCAGAAAAAGAAGGGGTTTGCCCTGGTCGGAGATATTCGCATCGGGGTGACCAAGACCAATCGCAGAAGGCAACGCTACAACGTCCGCATCGTGGTCGACGACAGCACCTTGGAGAAGAAGCGGCGCACCATCAACGAGCCGGTGCAGTTTCTGGTGGGCCCCACCAAGTTGCGTTACGAGCTAGTGGTCAATGAAGTCCGAAGGAATCGCATCATCGGTTACTTGAGCGTCCCCAAGGACAAGGGCCTTGCGGCCGAACGGAAGTTGTAATCCAGGCGCAACTGAAGCCATGACGCCTGCTCCGAGCGAGCCCGCCGCAGCCACGCCTCCGAGATCGTGGGTGTGGGGGTTCGCCCGGCTGGCCGTTTACGCCTACTACAAGGTCGAGCGCATTGGCGGGCCGCTGCCGGACGGCGCGCTGATGCTGGTCGCCAACCACCCCAACACCCTCATCGACCCGGCGGTCATTCAGACCACGGCCGGACGCCGCATCCGCTTCCTCGCCAAGTCCACGCTCTTCGCGCGGCACCCCCTCAGCCTTCTGATCCGTCGTTCGGGGGCGATTCCCGTGTATCGCAGGAAGGATCCCGGCGTGGATACCTCCCGCAACGTGGAGATGTTTTCGGCGGTAGCGGCGTCGCTGGCGGCCGGCGAGGCCATCTGCCTTTTCCCGGAAGGCACCAGTCACGCCCGCGG
>JAJECY010000177.1 GCA_022821775.1 Acidobacteriota bacterium | reverse complement strand
CTTGCAGTCGTTGCTCCTCGACTACAACCAACTGACGGGCGAGATTCCAGCCGAGCTGGGGCAGCTCTCCAGCTTGCAGTCGTTGTACCTCTACGACAACCAACTGACGGGCGAGATTCCAGCCGAGCTGGGGCAGCTCTCCAGCTTGCAGTGGTTGTACCTCTACAACAACCAACTGACGGGCGAGATTCCGGCCGAGCTGGGGCAGCTCTCCAGCTTGCAGTGGTTGTACCTCTACAACAACCAACTGACGGGCGAGATTCCAGCCGAGCTGGGGCAGCTCTCCAATCTAGAGAGTCTGCACTTGCAGCACAACCGACTGACGGGGCCGATTCCGGCAGAGTTGGGTCAACTGTCCAACTTGGTGGAGTTCAGCTTTCGGGGCAACCGGTTGACGGGTCCGGTCCCGGCGGAGTTGCGGCACCTGCCCGATGTCTACTTGTTGAATCTGAGGGCGAGCCGGTTGACTCGAGATCGGATCAAGGTCAGCTGGGATGACCCGGGCGACCCCGCCGCCACTTACCAGTACCGGCTTCTGGACGGGACCGGAACCTGGACCGACTGGTCCCTGATCGAGGATCCGGAGACGATGCTGAAGAAGGGGGAAGGCGTCACCATCGAGTGGACCCTGACAGGCCTGCCCCGAGAGGCTGTCTATTATCGGATCGAGATCATGGTGGGCAACCCAAGCGGCCACTCGACAGCAATGGCAAGGGTAGCTTTCCCGGTGATGCCGATTGCTTCGGATCCAGACGGCAGCCTGTTCGTCCCCGTCCTGCTGACCTCGGCCGGGCGCAACGACGCCTTCTTCACCTCGGAGCTGACTCTGACCAACCGGGGCACCGTTTCGGCAACCCTCCACTACACCTACACGGCCCATGCGGGAGGCGGAAGCGGAACGGCCACCGACAGCCTCGCCCCGGGAAGCCAGAGGATCCAATCCGACGCCATCAGCTACCTCACCGGCCTGGGCATCCCCATTCCGGGCTCCGGAAACCGCATCGGGACCTTGAGAGTGGAGGCCTCAGCCTCTTCCGAAGTGAATCTGACCACGCGGACCACCACCGACGTGCCCGGCGGCCGCGCCGGCCTGGCCTATCCCGGCATTGCCCGGGACCAGGGGTTCGAGGAAGCGGTCTATCTGTGCGGGCTGCGGCAAAACACCCAGGACCGCTCCAATGTGGCCTTCCAGAACAGGGGGGCTCCCGATCAGGGCCCCATCACCCTGAGGGCCACAGTCTTTTCCGGGGAGGCCGGCGACACCAGCCCCCGCGTCGTGGGAGAGGTCGAACTCCATCCGGGAGGCTTCCACCAGTACAATGAAGTGCTGAAAGCATTGGGCAGTCCGGCCCAGGGCTACGTCAAGGTGGAAAAGGTCGCCGGAGACGCCCCCTTCTACGCCTACGGGGTCATCAACGACAATTTCAACTCGGACGGGTCGTTCGTCTTTCCGGTGACCGAGTCCTCCCTGGTGGGCGCCAGCGGACAGACCCTGCCGGTCATCATCGAAACGGGCAACTTCCAAAGCGAGCTGACCCTCACCAACTTCTCGGCCTCGGAGAAAACCGTCGACTTCAGCTTTGTGGCCGACGCCGTCGACAGCGACGACGACACCGCCCGCTTCAGCCTGGAGCTGAAGGCCGGGCAGCAGCTGATCCTGCCCGACATTGTGGAGGAGTTGCGCGGGCGGGACACGGCCGGCATCGGTCCGTCGGGTCGGGCCTTCGTCGGAGCCCTGTTCGCCACGCCGGCCGAGGGGGACATGAGCGGTATCGTGATCGGAGCCCGCACGGGCGCTCCGGACCAGAGGGGAGGACAGTACAGCCTCTTCTACAACGGGGTGCCCTACGGTTCGGCTTCGGTCGAAAGCGCCTGGGTCTACGGGCTGCAGCAAGACGAGGAAAACCGCAGCAACCTGGCCCTGGCCAACACGGGTGAGATCGACGACAGCCCCAGCATCTTCGAGATCACCATTTACGACGGTGCCGGAGACTCCGAGCCGCGAACCAGGAGCGTGACCGTCGGGGCTCGCCGTTGGCATCAGGAAAACGGGATCCTGGGCGACATCAGTCAAGGGTACGTTCAGGTGCGGAAGACCTCCGGCAACAACCCGTTTGTCACCTACGGCGTGATCAACGACGGCGGCCGGCCCGGGGAGCGTAGCGGCGACGGGGCCTACTTGCCGGCTCAGCCATAGCGGGACCATGCAACTGATCGATGCTTCCGCAGGCTCTCAGCGGCGAAGGTCGGAATGGTAGAGGCAGGGATGGCCTGTCCGGCGAATAACCGGGAGCGCGGCAGTAGGCCGACCCCCGCCGGGAGGCCTATGCAAGAGGCCGGCGGAACTGAACAACGAGAGCATAAAGAAACAGCGCAGAGACAGCTCGAAGCCGCCGCACGACCGCTTCCTCGAGACCAGCTGGTCTCCGGTGGGTTGGGACCGGAAATGGTGAGGATTGCCGCTGGCCGATTCCAATATCTCTCCTCATGGTCTCCATGAACGTCGGGGTTTACTACCAGCAGGGCAATCGCTGGTGGCTGCCCCTCCATGAAAAGGGCGGCAAGTTCCACCAGGTCCCCGCTCACCACAACGCTGGGGTCTATCTCGATGCTTAGGAGGCGGCCGGGATTGGCGAGGAGAAGGACACCCCGGTGTGGCGATCGATGACGATTAGTGGGTGTGGTCTGTCCAAGAATTCAGGGGCGGCACGCTTCAGGCTCCCTGCCAGATCCTCTGGGAATAGGTGGGGACCCCCTCCTCCCCTACCTCCAGCTTCCAGATGGCGCCCGTCTGGCCCTCGCAGACCAGCAGGGTACGCCCCAGGAAGATGACGTTGGTCGGGAACAGGCCCGGCACCCGCAGGCGGTCGATCACCTTGCCTTCCGGGCTCACCACCGCTACCTGGCCCCTCGCGAAGAGAGTGACGTACAAGTTGCCGCTGGCGGCAAAGCGGATCCCGTCGGGTCCGACGCTGCCCTTGAAGCGAACGAATTCGCGCAGGGGTTCGGCCAGGGTCCCGTCGCCGGCCAGAGCCGCCCGCAGCACTTTCCCGGTGGTGGTTTCCACCACATAGATCTCCCTGCCGTCGGGGGTGAAGTCCAATCCGTTGGTGAACTCCAGGCCCTCCGCCAGCAGCTCGGCCCGACCCGATTCATCCACCCGGGAGAGGGCTCCCTCCGGCCGTCCCCGCCAGGCCCTGCCGGGGTCGGTGAAGTAGATCCTCCCATTGGGACCCAGGGCGATCTCATTGGGACCCCGCAGGGGACTGCCATCCCGGTAGCGTCCGCAGAACTCTTCCAGCCCGCCGGCGGCATCGGCCCGGAAGATCATGCGTTTCTGATTGTCGCTGATGAACAGGTGTCCTTCGGGGGCAACCACCACCCCCTGAGGCTTGCCTCCCGTGGAGAGGAAATGGCTGACTTCGCCGCCGGGGGAAATCCTGGAGAGATGACGGGCCCGACAGTTGGCCACAAACAGGTGGCCCTGCCGGTCGAAGGCCGGTCCCTCGGCCATGGAGAGGCCCCGGGCGAAGAGCGTCGGCTCCGCCATTTCCCGGGTCAGGGAAGGGGTCCCCAACCACTCCCGCCGGGCCTGCACCCGGGGGAGGGGAAGCTGCACCTGCCTGCCGCTGTAGGCCGAGAGTTGGGCCGCCTCCATGATTTCGACGCAGCGCAGGCCGTCCCAACCGGTCAGCACCGGCTCGGCATCCCGAAGTACCCATGCGGCAAAGCTCTCCAGTTCGGTGCGGTAGGCCTGTTCAAAGCCGGCCTGATTGTCGAACTGAAACCGTTGCGGCTTCTCCCCTCGGCCCTGCACGGTCACCGTCGTCTCCGCCGGGTCGTAAATGAGGTCTCCCCGCTCCAGCACGAAGTGGACGCCAAAAGCCTGGCGGAAGGTCCGTTGTGGAGAAAAGGGACTGACCTGCAGGGTGGCCACCGTGCCCGATTCGAACTGAATCAGCAGCGCCAGGGCGTCCTCGAAATCGGTGCCGTGGTCGGTCTTGACGGGGCTTCGGGCAAAGACGGTCCCGACCTCACCGCAGGCGTGCCGCAGGAAATCCAAATCGTGGACCCCCGCGTGGAACAGCAGACCCCCGCCCGACTCTCTCCGCATCCACCAGTCCCAGAGCTCACGGCCATAGAACCCGTTGATCTGAACCGCCAGGGGCCTGCCGTAGCGCTGGCCGCGCACGATCTCGGCCATTTTGACGTACTGGGGACGCAGTCGCCGCTTATGGCCCACCATCAGCTTGACGCCATTGGACTCGGCGGCCTCGATCATGGCGTAGCATTCGGCCACGTTCATGGCCATGGGCTTTTCGCAGAAGATGTGTTTCCCGGCTTCGGCGGCAGTAATGGCCATGGGGGCGTGCAGGTGGTTGGGTGTGAACAGGGCCACAGAAGAGGCCCCGCTCTCTTCCAGGCAACGCTGGAATGAGGCAAAGGACGGGACCCCGAGCTCCCGGGCCAGGGGCTGGGATTTCTCCGCGTCCGGATCGCAGACGGCGGCAATCTTCAGGCACGGCAGCCTTTCCAGCAGGTCCGCCATGTGCCGCCCGAAGCTGCCGCATCCCGCGATCGCAATCGACAAGGTTTTCATGGCCTTAATGTGAGGTTGGCAAGGCTGCGTCAGGCTTGGTGCGGGCGGGACGCCCGCGCTCCCGGGACCGGCCCCCGGCCCGCCTTGACTTGCCTCCGGGCAACATCAATAATGAGTGGCTCCGTATGCCAGTGTCAATCGGCCGCGGGGCGGGAACCCAACCGGCCGGTCCTTCACCCTGAGACAAGCCATCCGCATCCCTTGAGCATCCACTTGGAGAGTCGACCATGAAACTTAGAAGGCTGGGAGCCAGCGGCGTCTCGGTTTCGCCCATCTGCTTCGGGACCATGCTGTTCGGGAACCCGACCACGGAGCAGGAGGCCACCCGCTTGATACACCAGGCCATCGACCGGGGCGTCACCCTCATCGACACGGCCAGTTCCTACGAGGGCTATGACCGCAGCGT
>JAJECY010000028.1 GCA_022821775.1 Acidobacteriota bacterium | reverse complement strand
GAGAGGCTGGCGTCGGCCCCCCACCGCATCAGCCTTCGCCATTCGGCTCGACTTCTGCGACTCCCCCTCAAGGGGGGAGTGATTCTTGAGTTTCTTGCAGGACGTTTGGTGAATTCGGGGAGCGGTGTCTTCAGCAGGGGGATTCACCTGACAGCATCAATGCTTTACACGCCCCGATTCCGCTTCCGCTCCAAAGCCCGGCTTTTCGCCGGTGCGAAAGGTGTTATGGGGTAGGATAGTCTTCGCGGAGTCCGACAATAGCCAGGCAGAACGCATCCCGTCTCAAGAAGTCGGATCGAAGACCCGAAAGGCCATGAAGTCACTTCCGTTCGCAAACGGGCGCAACCTCAGCCGGCGCCGATTCCTGGCCGGGTCGGCCGCGGCCGCCTGGACCGCCCTGCAGCTTGGGGCCTGCAGGCCTCCCGAAGGACCGGACAGGACCGCGGCCGTGCAGACGGTGCTCGGTCCGGTGGACCCCCAACGCCTGGGCGCGACCCTCATGCACGAACATGCGCCCACGGTGGATTGGTCCGAGCTGTACGCAACCCCGGCGGCTCCCCTGGGCTCGCTGCGGGAAAGAATGCTGGCCGAGACCGCGGAGATGTTGAACGCCTTTCACCAGTCGCTCTCCGCTGCCGACGGCCCCGGAGCCATCGTGGAATGCACTCCCATCCGGGTGGGGCGTTATCCGCAACTCATGGTGGACCTGGCCAGGCGCACCCCGGTCCATATCATTGCCTCCACCGGGTTCTGGTGCGAGGCCCTGGCGCCCCAGCATCCCTGGGCGGTACGGTTGGGGATCGAGCCCGACGGCGCCGCAAGGATGGCTGACCTCTTCGTCCGGGAGATCACCGAGGGGATGGAAGATCCTGGAGGCGAAAGAGGAGATCGGTTCACCAGTATCCGGGCCGGAGCCATCAAGATCGGGACCAGCGCATTGATGCGCCCCAGCGAGAAAGCCGTTCATATTGCCGCGGCCATGGCCAGCCGGCGTACCGGCTGCCCCATCACCACCCACACCACCGACGGGGGCGGGCTGGAGCAGGCCAGGCTGCTGCTGGAATCGGGCGCCGATCCCGGCCGGGTCATCATCGGGCACCAGGGCCACATGGACGACGGAAAGAACGCCGAAGCCGGGGATTATCACCTGCAGATTGCAAGGCTGGGCTGCTACCTCCAGTTCGATCGGGTCGGGGCCGGCAACTACGACTGCGACAAGCAGGCCCGCTTGATCCACAATCTGATCGCGGGCGGATACGAGCGACGGATTCTGGTCAGCCACGATCACGTTCCCTACTTCTACAGGGACTTTTCGGCAGAATCCAAGGGCAGCCAGGGCTGGAGAGAGAATCGGGCGGACTTTACCATCGCCACCACCAAACTGGCGACTTCGCTGGAGCAGCTCGGCGTTCCCTCCGATCAGATCCGAACCATCCTGGTCGAAAACCCCCGCAGGGTGCTGGCGTTCTAGCCGGCCCCCGTCTTGCCATGCGGATCATTCGAGAGAGAAACAGGGGGCGTTGATAAAGACGAACCACGAATGAACACGAATGGACATGAATATGAATGGCTCTCTAACAGGAGGGAACCCATGACGCAGGGCATTACCAGACGGAGTTTGCTGCAGTCCCTGGCCGGCGGACTGGCCACCGGGACGTTCACCGCCGGACTGGCGGCCGAGAGCCTGGCCGGAGCGCTGCCGGCCCCTGCCGGCTCGGCTTCCCGAACCGCACCCATGGAACGGCTGAGGCGCCAGATCGATCCCGACCGGGTCCTGCTGTGGGAAAACACTCGCAAGGAGATCCGGGAACTGCTGGATAGCGGTCTTCTCAAGGCGGCCATCCTGCCGGCGGGCTCCATCGAGCAGCACAACGAGCACATCGCCCTGGTGGAGGATACGGCCCACGCCACCTTCTACGCCAAGCAGATTGCCCTGGAGCTCTACCCGCGCGTGATTGTGGCCCCGCCCAGCTTTTGCGGCTATGCGCCCTACTGGATGGCGCGGAAAGGGAGCATTACCCTGCGCCGCAAGACCTTTCAGGCCTATATCTTCGATGTGCTCCACTCCCTGAAGACCCACGGCATTCACACCCTGCTGGTGCTCAATGGCCACGGAGGGAACCAGCAGCCGCTCAAGGAAATGGAAGAGACCTGGCGCAGCAAGCTCGGGGTGACCATGGAGGTGGACTCCGTTTGGGCGCCGACTCCCCCGGAATTCGTCAACACCATCCTGGAAGGCAAAAAGCGCCTGTCCCACGGCGAGGAATACGAGACCTCCCTTGCGCTGGCCGCCCATCCCCACCGCGTGCGCCGGGTCAGCATGAAGGAGTACGACGACGCCAATCTGAACTACGAGTCGGGATTCTCGCCGGATGTGGAGCATTTCCTGCGAATCGACGGGCGCACCTTCATCGATGGCCGCATCAACGAGGAAGGCGAGAATGCCACCGATCGGGCCCGCCAGGTGCAGTCGGCGCTGGCTACGGCGGCCAAGGGGGAAAAGATCATCGCCCGGGTGGTCGAGTACTACGTGGAGAAGCTGCAGAAGATGATTGCCGCCACCGAATCGGGACAGCCCTGGCCTCCGGCCTGAGTCGGCCCGGCTACCGATTCTCCAGGCGCCAGAACACGCCGGTCAAGCGCCGGTCGCCGCTCCTGAATCGCCGCGGGGTCACGTGGCATTCAGGGACACTTCGATGGTGGCCGAGACGCAGTGGCTGGCTGGAGGATCCATGGATCTGGGATTGAAAGGCAAGCGAGCCATTGTCACCGGGGGAAGCCGCGGCATCGGCCGCTGCTGTGCGTTGGGGCTGGCCCGGGAAGGCGCCCGGGTCTGTGTGACCGCCCGCACGCGACCCTTGCTGGAGGAAGCCAGGCTGGAGATCGACCGGGCCGGCGGCGAGGGGTGGCTGGTCGCCGGCGACCTGACGACTCTGGAGGGATGCCGGCGGGTGGTGGATGAGACGGCAAGGCGCTGGGATGGGGTGGACATTCTGGTGAACTGCGCCGGCGCGGCCCGGATGGCCGATATCCTGGAGCTTCCCACCGAAGTCATCGACGAGGGGCTGGGACTGAAGAGCTACGGCTACCTGCGCATGGCCCAACTGGTCATTCCGCACATGAAGCGGAACCGGTGGGGGCGGATCGTCAACATCGCCGGAGGAGCCGGCACCAGTCCGACCCGGGCCAACATGCCGCTGAGCGTGGCCAATATCGCCGTCCTGAACATGACTCGGGCTCTCTCCGACGCCGTCTCCGGGGACGGGATCCTGGTGAACACCATCTGTCCGGGACTGACCAAGACCCAGCGAGCCAGGGACCTGCAGCGCGCCAGGGCCGAGGAGGAGGGTCGCAGCGTGGACGAGCTCCTGGCCCGGATTGGGCGGGGGCTGCCGGCGAGACGTCTGGCCGAACCGGAGGAGATAGCCGACATGGTGGTGTTCCTGGCCTCCGAACCCTGTTCCTACCTGTTCGGCAGCTCCCTCTACATGGACGGGGGCGAGCGGCGAGGGACTCCTTGAGGCCGCCGCCGTCTCTCCTCGATGGCCGCTGTCCGGGGTTGAGCTTCCCCGGCTCCTTGCCGTATTCTTGTCTTTCCAACCCGTTGTCCCGGATGGATCCCGCACGGCCAGCCGGAAGCGGCGGAAACGCGGTTGACCGGGTTGTGAGGAGATGATGCCATGTTCAACGGGGGAAACCTGCAGCGCAAGTTCAGGCAAGGTCAGGCTGCCGTGGGCACCATCGCCTACTTCGGGTCGCCGGCCTTCGTGGAGATGGCCGCCTCCGCCGGCTATGACTGGCTGTTCCTGGATACCGAGCACGGCCACCTGACCTCCGGCGATCTGCTGCCTTTGCTTCTGGCGGCCAAGGGGACCGGGATCGATGTCATCGTTCGGGTCCCGGGTCTGATAGAGGCTGAAATCAAGCGGGCCCTCGACTGGGGGGCCAACGGCATCGTGGTTCCCCTGGTGGAAAATGCCGAGCAGGCGGCCCTGGCCGTGAAATGGTCCAAGTACGCCCCGTTGGGGAGACGGGGTTGCGGGCCGCTGCGGGCCGAGTATACCCATCGGACCAAGGAGTACTTTGCCCAGGCCAACGAACGGGTCACGGTGGTGGCCCAGATGGAGAGCCTGGAGTCGGTGCGAAACATCGAGCAGATCGTGCGCGTTCCCAGGCTGGACGCCGTCTTCATGGGGATGGACGACCTGCGCCAGTCGATGGGACTGCTGGGGGTTCGCGATCACCCCGAGCTGGACGAGAAGGTCGAGCAGATCTTTCGCGCCGCCCGCGTCGCCGGCATGCCTTTCGGAACCTTCGTCGGCAGCGCCGAGGCCTGCCGCTCCTGGATCGATCGGGGCGCGCTGCTCATGACGGTGGGCTCGGACCTGGAGTTCTGGCTGAACGGCCTGGACCGGGAAATGGATCGTTTGAAGGGGCCGGACCCGTCCGGCCAAGAGTCCTGAGATTGTCCCTCGTCCCTCGAGTTGACTATTCGCAACGGAACCACTCCATCAGGTGAACACTCCATGAATACCAGAACCGTGCAGGCGGAATCGCAGATCTTTCAGTCCTACATCGAAGCCACACCCACCTCGGCGGAGCTCTACAGGAGGGCGCGGCGGGTCTTTCCCGGCGGCGTCACCCACCAGGCCCGGGTGCTGGAGCCTCATCCCGTGTTCGTGGCCCGGGCTCAGGGGGGGCGCAAATGGGACGTGGACGGGCGGGAGTACGTGGACTATTTCGGCGGCCACGGGGCTCTGATGCTGGGGCACAACCATCCCGCGGTCCAGGAGGCGGTGCGGGAACAAGTCTCCCGCGGGACGCACTACGGGGCTTCCCATCAACTCGAGTTGGAGTGGGCCGAACTGATCCGGTCCCTGGTTCCCTGCGCCGAGCGGGTTCGTTTCACCGTCAGCGGGACCGAGGCGACCCACCTGGCTCTCAGGGTGGCCAGGGCCTATACCGGCAAGCCCAAACTGGTGCGCTTTGCCACCCACTTCCACGGATGGCACGACCACGTGGCCTTTGGCAAGGAATCCGTCGGACCGAAGCCGCCGGCGGGCATTCTGCAGGAAATCGTGGACAACGTGCTGGTGTGCCCGCCGGGAGACCTCTCCTGGCTGGACGAGCTTTGCCGGGACCGCGAGGACGTGGCCGCCGTGATTCTGGAGCCGACCGGGGCCACTTTCGGCAAGGTTCCCCTCGATCCGGCTTTCCTGACGGAGTTGCGGGAGTGGACCGCCCGGCAGGGCATTCTGCTGATTTTCGACGAGGTCGTTTCGGGATTCCGCTGTTCCCTGGGCGGGGCCCAGGGCTTCTACGGAGTGACACCCGACCTGACCACCCTGGCCAAGATCGTGGGGGGCGGCTATCCGGGAGCCGCCCTGGTCGGACGGGCCGAGGTGATGCAGGTCATGGATGCCCAGGAAGGGGACAACGGCCCCGCTCCGCCCCTGGTGGTGCACTACGGAACCTACAACGCAGCCCCGGTCACCGCCAGCGCCGGGATCGCCACCTTGAGAGTCCTGCAGTCCACCGATCTGATCGCCCGGGCCAATGCCAGCGGAGCCAAACTGCGCCGGGAAATGAACGCGGCCGCCCAACGACTGGGATGCGACTGGTGCGTCTACGGAGACTTCTCCGGATTCCACGTCTTTCCCAATCCGGATCACGAACCGGTTACCCCTGCCGATATCATGGCCGGTCGGGTGGATTCCTGGAAGCTTCGGGGAGCGGCTTCCCCCCGGCTCCAGCACAAGGCGCGGGCGGGGTTCCTCTACAACGGCGTCGACCTTCTGCCCTGGCCCGGGGGCCTGGTCTCGGGAGTGCATACCGACGAGGACCTGCAGCGGACGGTGGAAGCCTTCGAGGGTCTTCTGAAGATGCTGGACCGGGAGGGTGAGTTGAAGTAGGCCACCCAATCAGCGAGGCTGTGCCATACACCGACAGTCGGGCGAGCCTTTTGCAGAATTCGGATCTGCACGGCCCGCCCAAACGGCCCCCGTGGGACATCCTCCACACCATAAACCGGGAACATGGTTTCCATCCGGCCCGGGAATCGGGCAAGAAGCCTGGTTCAGCGCTCGATTATCACTCCCCCCTTGAGGGGGAGTCGGCGAGAGGGCGGAGCCTGTCTTCGAGCCGGAGGGGGGCCAACGCGGCGTCGCGTGCGTGCGGATCAGCGTCGCATCGGGAGCGTGTGAACGCCACGCCGCCCCGGGACAGGTCCTCCCGCCGTCGTTGCCCAGGCAGGTCGCGATCGCCCCTCACCGCATCGGCCTTCCCCTGTAGGTTGGCCGGTGCGAACCCGCGA
>JAJECY010000077.1 GCA_022821775.1 Acidobacteriota bacterium | reverse complement strand
AGCCCATTCGGAAAGACCATCTCGATGAACGGAAACTGGGCTGCCGTTGATATTGGCACCAATTCCATTCACCTGGTCGTCGCCAGGGCCAGAAACGGCAATCGATTCGAGATTCTGGCCCAGGAGAAGGAGGTGGTGCGGCTCGGCTCGGGCTCCAAGGACATGAAATATCTGAAGCAGGATGCCATCGACCGTGGCATCGAGACGCTGAAACGGTATCGACAAATCGCCGGCATTTCCAATGCCGAGGTCAGAGCCGTAGCTACCAGCGCCGTACGGGAGGCCTTGAACCGCGACGTCTTTATCGACCGGGCCCGGAACGAAGCAGGCATCCGGGTCGAAGTCATCTCGGGTTTCGAGGAAGCCCGTCTTATCTACCTGGGCGTGCTGCAGGCTCTGCCGATTTTTGAGATGCAGACCCTGCTGGTCGACATCGGCGGTGGCAGCAGCGAGTTTCTTGTCGGCAAGCGCGGACAGATCCTGGGCGCCAGCAGCCTCAAGCTGGGAGCCATCCGCATCACCGACCGTTTCTTTCGGGAGGAACCCCTCTCCGGACGAAAAATTCAGCAGTGTCGCGACTACCTCAAATTCTATATGAATCCGATGGCGCGAGCCCTGCGTAAGCTGAGGCACGAGGTGGCGGTTGGAAGCTCCGGAACCATTCTGAATCTGGCGGAGATGATCCAGATACAGCGCGGCGCCGACCCCACCCGTCAAATGAGCAATTTCAACTTCTCCTCTTCCGAGCTGTCGGAGCTGGTCAAGAGGTTGATTCGGGCCGACACCCTCAAGAAACGTCAAAAGATCACCGGCCTCGACCCCAAGCGGGTCGACATCATTCTGGGAGGCGCCCTGATCCTGGAGCAGGCCTTTGCCGAGTTTCAGATCGGGTCGATGACCGTTTCCGGCTTCGCCCTGAGAGAGGGTGTCATACTCGACTCGATGCACAAGGCCGGCGGAGACCGCCTTCACCTTACGGATATCCGCTATCGAGGAGTGGTTCACCTGGCCCAGGCTTGTGACTACGAGAAGGAGCACGCCGACCAGGTGGCCCGACTTTCCCTGCAGTTGTTCGACCAACTGCGGGACCTGCACGGCTTGAGCGATGAGCACAGGGAGTATCTGGAGGCCGCCGCTATCCTGCACAACGTGGGCCTCTTCATCTCCCACGCTCAACATCACCACCACTCCTACTACATCATCCGCAACTCGGAGTACCTGACGGGATTTACCGACCGTGAAATCGAGTTGATTGCCCAGGTTGCCCGCTATCACCGCAAGAGCAATCCCAAGCTCAAGCATGCCGAGTTCGCCCGCTTGAAGGGGGACGACCGGCAGATCGTCAGAAAATTGGCGGGGATCCTTCGCGTGGCCGACGCCTTGAATCGAACCCACGCCAGCCTGGTCCGGTGTCTGTGGTGTGAGCGGCGAGGAGCCAATCTGACGGTTCACCTGGAGACTGTCGACCGCCGGGAGATGACATTGGAGATCTACACCGCCGAATCCCGTAAAGACCTCCTGGAACAGAGCCTGGGGGTCAAGGTACGGTTTCTGGCGGAATCGGCGCGGAACTAGCCCGCATTTCTCGCCAGGTCGCTGGATACCTTATGAAAAGTCCTTTGTCTTCAGAATTTTAATTGGCCTCATTTAAAGAACTTATGGGTAAAATCGACGCCGTGTGCACCCTGGCTTGCCCTTTTGCCCTCAGGCCGCATATGCTCCCGCGAATGAGACAGGACACCGGTGGGTGGGTTCTGCTCCACGGCCCGGCAATTCCTCTCTGGTCAAATTTGCGCTCGTACGTGTATCATATTGCAATGGGAGGGGTTCTCCCGCAATCCTTGGAGTAAGGAGTTACGATGTCGACCAAAAATTTAGTCCTCAGCCTGCTGGCCGGGGTTTCAATCCTGACCGCAACCGCGTTGGGCCAGAGCTCGAACGGCAAGGTGGCCGTGCTCAACTACTCGGCCGTCATCCGGCAATCCACCGCCGGCAAGAAGCTGTTCGCCGAGTTCGAGCAAAAGGTGAATGCCAAGCGCACCGAGTTCCAGCAGAAAACCAACGAGATTTCCACCCTGCAGCGGCAACTGGTTGAGCAGGCAGCCTCGCTGAATCCCGATGCCCAGCGGGCCCTGAGCAAGAATATCGATTCCAAGAACACTCAACTGAAGCGGGACCAGGAAGACGCTCAAAAAGAGTTCAACGAGATGCAGCAGCAGATCGTGCGGCAGATCGCCGGCCAACTGAGGCCCGTGGTCGAAAAGTATGCCCAGGACCAGAAAATTTCCTTGATCGTGAACTTTTCTCAGGAGGTTTTCTTCGTCAACCCCGCCATAGAGATCACTCAGGAGATCATCGAGCAGTTCGACAACTCCGCCTCCGGAACCACTTCGGCCACCCCATAGGCACAACTCTCCACCGCCGAGGCGACGCTTCAGATGTCGACTCTCATGCCCGATCGGCTCCGGCGCTCATCTCAGTCCCCGACCCGTTGGGTGACCACCGAGATTCGGGTTCGCTATGCGGAAACGGACCAGATGGGAGTGGCTTACTACTCCAACTACCTGGTCTGGTTCGAGGTCGGGCGCTCCGAGGTATGCCGTGACTGTGGATTCTCCTACGCTGAAATGGAAGCCAAGACCCAGGCCTACCTGGCCGTGGCGGAAGCCCGCTGCCGCTATCACTCCCCCGCTCTTTACGACGAGGTCCTGCAGATTCGCACCGCCGTCGAATCGCTGCGGAAACGGACCTTGAACTTTCGCTACGAGATTATCAAGAAGAACGGTGGCGTTCTGGTCGCCACGGGCAGCACCACCCATATCGTCCTGGACCGGAACGGCAGACCCAAGACCCTCCCCGAGGAATACGCCTCTCTGCTGAAGTCTTCGGCATAGCCCGCTGCTCCGTCCTCCAGTTAGCAGGGGTCGCCGGGTGTACCATGAAAACGATCGTTGAGTGTGTCCCCAATTTCAGCGAGGGGCGGGATCCACGGGTGATCGACCGCATCGCCTCCGCCATCGACTCGGTTGCCGGCGTGGGGATCCTGCACCGCACCATGGACGCCGACCACCACCGGGCCGTCATTACCCTTGTGGGCGACAGGGAGGCGATCGCCGAGGGGGCCTTGCGGGCGATGGGCAAGGCGGCTGAATTGATAGATCTCAATCACCACTCCGGTGTCCACCCGCGCATCGGCGCCACCGATGTGGTTCCCTTCGTCCCGGTCAGCAACGTGACCTTGCAGGAATGCGCGCTGATTGCGCAAGACGTGGGGCAGGAAGCCTACCGCCGCTTCGGCATCCCGGTCTACCTCTACGGGGCCGCGGCCCTGCAACCTGAACGGGCCCGGTTGGAGAATGTGCGCCGCGGCCAGTTTGAGGGTCTGCGCTCCGAGTTGGCCGGACCGACCCAACGACGGCCCGACTTCGGTGGTCCCGGACTCCACCCCACTGCCGGAGCGACGGCCGTCGGCGCACGCAAATTCCTGATCGCCTACAACGTCAACCTGGCGACGTCGGACATCCGTCTGTGCAGGCACATTGCCCGCAAGATCCGCTCTTCCAGCGGTGGACTCCCCCATGTCAAGGCAATCGGCGTAGGCCTGAAGACCAGGGACCAGGTCCAAGTGTCCATCAACCTGACCGATTTCGAGATCAGCTCAATGCAAAGGGTCTTCCAGGCCGTCTGTCGGGAGGCCGAGCGGGTGGGAACCCGGGTGTCGGACAGTGAAGTCGTCGGACTGGTCCCCAAGAGAGCCTTGCCCCCCTCCTTCCAATCGGCGCTGCAACTGAAAGACTTCCGGCCCGACATGGTCTTCGAGAACCGCCTGGCGGCCTTTCTGAACCAACCGGATGGAAGGACTCACGAGCGAGCCTGAGCCAGGACGTATTCCATCAGAAGGTTGTATTCCATCCGGACGGCTTCCCGCAGGACCGCGGGATGGGCCGGCTCACCCCGGGATGACCGTTCACACAATTCCACCAATCGGGCGGGCTCCCAACGCGGGCTTCCCACCAGGGTCTGCCAACCCTCCGTGCTCCGCTCTTCCATCGCCTCTTGGACCCTGGTCCTCAACCGGGCCTGGACCGGATGGGCTCCGGCGCGGCCGAACCAGTAGAGAGCATTGCTGAAGTCACCCTCGCTGCGATGCACCAGGGCATGCCAGTAGGCCCCTTCCGGGGACGAGTCCTGTTGGGTCAGACGGTGAGCCTCGTCCAGGAATCCGTACAGCCAGAGGGCTCCGGCGCGAACCAGGCGATCCGACCCGAGCTGAAGCACCTGGCGCCAGTCCGTGCCGCTCAACAAGCGGTGGATTCCGTCATCTCCCCTGGGAGGATTGACCGGCACCGGCAAGCCCTCGGGGGCAGGGTAAAAGAGATCTGTCGTCATTGGCGACCTCGAAGAATGTCAGCCGACCTATCGCAGGAAAGCCACTGCCGTGAACAAGAGCACACAGAGGAGAATCAGAGTCACGGCGAACTCCAGCTTGGGCCGTGCGGCATCGGGATCGTCGCCGGAGATTGCCGGCCCTTGCTCGCGCTCCGACCCGTGGACGAACCAAAGGGTCGGATTCCGGAATCTCGGCGCCAGCCAACCGATACCCGCCAGAATCCCGGCGTCGGCCCGATCGAAGAGTCGGCTTACCCCGTCAACCAGGCAGCGACGCACCCAGCCTGCCGGTCGACGATAAAACCAGTCGGTGTCCAGTGTCAACGTCGGCTGGCCGGCCAGCTTGGAGCGGAACCACCAGAATCCGAAAAAGGTTGCGGCGAGCAATTGAATGCTCTCCACCAGGTGAGGGAGGGTGTAGGGCCGGTAGCTCGCAGCGTAGGGCAGCTCGGCGTAAAGCAGCGAGGGAAACACTCCGAAGCCCACGCAAAGAACGGCCAACAGCCCCATGGCCAGGTGCATGTTCAGGGGAGGGCGCGACACGCCCACCTCCGGCCGGCCGCGACCGAACCAGGTGAAATAGGGAAGCTTGAGGCCAATCGAGAGAAAGGTTCCCACCGATGCCAGGACCAGCAGCAGGTAGGCAGCCTGGTAGCGGGCGTCGAGGGCGGCGCTGACCACCATTGACTTGCTGATGAAGCCATTGAAGAGTGGAAAGCCCGAAATGGAGAAGGCGCCCACCATGTAGAGCCACAGCGTCAGAGGCATCTTCCCGCCCAATCCTCCCAGTTCGGTGAGCCGGCTCCTGCCGGTCGCCTGCAGGACCATTCCTGCGCCCATGAACAGGAGAGCCTTGTAGAGGATATGGCTGAAGGCGTGGGCGACGGTGCCGTTGAGAGCCAGCGGCGTTCCGATGCCGACTCCCGCAACCATGTACCCCACCTGGCTGATGATGTGGTAGGCAAGGATCTCCCGGATGTTGTTGGCCAGGACGGCGAATACTACGCCGTAGAGAGCCATGACGACTCCCAGGGCAATCAGTATCTCCCAACCCGGCGCCACTCGGGCAAGCAGGTAAACCGCCGACTTGGTGGTGAAAGCGCTCAGGAAGACCGCACCGGTCACGGTGGCCTTGGGATAGGCGTCGGCCAGCCAGGCGTGGAGCGGAGGAATGGCGGCGTTGACGGCGATGCCCCCCAGGATCAGCCAGGAGGACAACCGACCGGCCTCCAGCAATTGAAGGCCAATGCCTCCGGTGGCATGCACCTGTCCCAGGATCCCAGCCAACAACAGGCCGCCTCCAAACAGGTGGACCAGCAGATAACGCAGCCCCACCCTGGACCCCGTCCCCTGCCGGGACCAGATCAGTACCGTCGACGAAAGGGCGGTCAGTTCCCAGAAGAGGAAGAGGGTCAGCCAATCCCCGGAGAAGACCAGACCCAGTGCGCTGCCGGCATAGAGCAAGGCGGCGAGCTGTTGGCGAACATCCCTGAGGTGAAGGGCGAAAAGGCCCCCGGCGAAGCCGATCAGCGAGAAGACGATGCCGAAAATCCGGCTCAATCGGTCCACCTGCAGAATCGACAAGCGGTATTCCAGGAACTCGACGGAAAAGTTGTGTTCGGGGGAAAGATTCCAGCAAACCCAGAGGGCGCCCAGCGGAAAGAGCGGAAGGGCCTTGCCCCTGGCGCCGGGTGGGAGCAATGGAAGCACCACTACCCCCACAAGCACCAGGAATGCAGGATGCAGCATCATTTCACTCGCCATCGTAATAGTGCTCGTCCCTTTGCAGCCATTTCCGGCCCAGCAGCTTGGAACCGACAATAATCCCGATACAGCCGAGCAAACCGAGCCATCCGTATAGACCCGGAATATGGCTCCACCAGTAATCAGAGGTGTGATGGACAGCCACCCGTTCCAGAACCAGGGAACCGATCATGACCGCCGCCAGTGAAATCCAGTGCCACCGTTTCATGGTATCGAGGCCTCCATAACCTGGGCGGCGATCTGCTTTGCCAGGGAGAAGAAGTGAAAGAACAGGTCCGGCATCAGTCCCAGCAATGCCGACAGACCGGCAGCCAGCAACAAGGGGACAACCATCCAGGCGGAGGCCTCCCCGATGGAATTGAATTGTTCGGATTGCTTGAAGAAAGCCCGGTAGACGATGGGCACGAAGTACCCGGCATTGAGCAGGCCGCTGATCAGAAGAATCGTCACGACCGCGACGCTGCCGCCTTCCAGGGCGCCCAGCCCGAGGTACCACTTGCTGACAAAGCCATTGACCGGCGGAACCCCTGCAAGGCCCAGTGAGGCCAGGGCAAAAGCGCCCATGGTCCAGGGCATGGCCCGACCGATGCCGTCCAGTTCACTGATTTTTTCCTTGTGGGCGTTCACGTAAATGGCGCCGGCACAGAAAAACAGGACGATCTTCATGGTGGCGTGGTTGGCAATGTGCATCAGCCCGCCAACCAAACCGGTGGGAGAGAGCAGCCCGGCCCCCAAAACCACGTATGAGAGGTGGCCGACGGTGGAGTAGGCCAGCCGCCGTTTCAAGTTGTCCTCCGCAAAGGCCAGGCAGGAGGCCAGCAGAATGGTGCTGCCGGCAAGCCAGAGCATGACCTCGTTGAGTCCGAACCGACCTAGGGTCTCCGGCCCGAAGAGAAAATCCGCCACCCGAACCACCCCGAAAACCCCCGACTTCACGACGGCCACGGCGTGGAGCAAGGCGCTGACCGGCGTGGGAGCCGCCATGGCGGCGGGCAACCAGGCGTGCAGAGGCATGATGGCTCCCTTCACCCCCACTCCCGCCAAAAACATCCCGAACAGAATCTTGACCGCGACCGGTGAAAGGTCCTGGAAGGCGCGCAGGCCGCCCGGCTGAAAATCCAGGGTTCCCGTCAACTGCAGCACGGCGGCCATGGCGGCGATCAGCACCACCCCGGCCGTCAGGGTGAAGGCCAGGTACTTGCGCCCGGCCGCGATGGCTTCGGGGGTTTGCTTGTGAATGACCAACGGATAGGTGGAAATAGTCAGGATTTCGAAGAATATGACGAAGGTCAGCAGATTGGCGGCGAAGGCCACACCCAGAGTCGCCGATAGACACAAGGCAAAGCTGGCAAAGTAGCGGGTCTGGTGCTTTTCCTTGAGACCGCGGACATATCCGATGGAGTAGAACGAAGTCAGAATCCAGAGACCGGAAGCGATCAGGGCGAAGAAAACCCCGAACGGGTCGGCCCTCAAGGTCAGGTCGATGCCGGGTGAGATCTCGAATAGTCGGGTCTCCGCCACCCGGTTCACCAGCGCCGAGGGGAGAAGCGACAGCACCAGGGCGAACTTGGCGCCGGCGGCCAAAAGGGTCCAGAATTCCCTCAGGTTGGGACGGCGGGCGCTGATCCCAATCAACGGCACGCTTGCCGCGGATACCAGGATCGCCAGCAGGGGCACGGCCGATGGATAGGTCGACAAATCGTTCATGACCGGTTGGCTCCTCGAGCCAATCGTACCGCCCGGGCGCGATTCCTACAAAAGGCCTGCCGGAATCATGGGCTGTATCACTCGATTCACCAGGAAGGAACTCGTCAGGCCCAGTACCAGGAGCGCTGCCGCCAGAATCAGGGTGGGAGCCAGCATGGAGAACCTGGCTTCCTTGTTTTCCACAATCCCCGGCTCGCCGTTTGCGGCGGCGTGTCCCGGCAATCCTTTCCGAAACGGGAGATACACCCTTTCAATGACTCGGAAGAAGTAGAGAGTGTTCAGCAATCCCCCCAGCAGAATAACGGCCACAAAAACCCAGTAGGATCCCTGGATACCTCCCAGCACCAGGTACCACTTGCTGAAAAATCCCGCCGTCGGCGGCAGGCCGATCATGGACAAGGCTCCCACCACGAAAGCGGCCATCGACCAGGGCATCTGACGACTCAGCCGGTGGTCCATGGCCGCGATATTGGAATGGCCGAGCTGCGCCCGCAGATTGCCTGCAACCAGGAAGAGGGCGGCCTTCATGAGCGCATGATTCAGGATATGGAGCACCGCTCCGGTGAAACCAAGGGGATTGGCCATCCCCAGACCCAGCCCGATATATCCGATCTGCGCCACGCTGCTGTAGGCCAGCATCCGTTTGAGTTCCTGCTGGGCCAGGGCCATGAGCGACCCGTAAAGGACTCCCCCCGCCGAGAGCCAGGCGATTACGGAAGTGATGGGAAGCCTCTGCTCCACGGCGGCGGGATCGAAGACGAAGAAGAGAACTCGAATGAGGACGTAGGCGCCAATCTTGGTGCCCAGCGGCGCCAGCAGCGCCGAACTGGCCGAGGGAGCGCTGGAATAGGCGTCCGGAAGCCAGAAGTGCAGCGGGAAAAGCGCCGTCTTGAGGCCGATGCCGGTCACCATCAGGATCAACCCGGCCAGCACGGGCGGCTGGTGGAGGATGTGAGGGAGGATTCGAGCCACGTCGGCCATGTTCAGGGACCCGCTCATGACGTAGATGAATCCGGTGCCCAGCAGGTAGAATCCGGTACCGACGCTTCCCAGAATGAGGTAGCGATAGGCCGCTACCGGCGAACGCTTGTCCCCGATGGCTACCAGCCCGTAGCCCGCGAGAGAGCTGATCTCGAGAAAAACATAGAGATTGAAGAGATCTCCGGTCGACAGGATGCCGCAGAAGCCGGCCAGCAGCAGAAGCACCAGGCTGTAGTAGGGGACCCGCTTGTCCGGGTGCTCGACCGACGCCACCCGGCGGGCGTGAATCAACACCAGGCAGGAAACCACCGTCACCAGCAGCGTCAGGAAGGACGCCAGCGGATCCAGCACGAACTCGATCCCGATCGGAGCCTCCCAGCCCCCCAGGGTGTAGGATATCGGTCCGCCGGCAATTACCCGGAACAACCCGAAACCCGCAAGGGGAATGGACGCCAGGACCGCGGCCAAGGCCAGTGGGTAGGCGGCGCCGGGAGCCCGGAGGCCAATCAGAGGGATGAGGAGGGCGGGAATGAGAAGGGTGAGCGGGACCAGCAGGGGCAGGTTGGCTTCAATCATCTCATTCGTTTCAACAGCGTTTCTTCGTCCAAGGTCCTGTATCGCCGAAAGATGCTGATGAGCAGCGCAAACCCCACGCCGGTGGTGGCCACGCTCACCACGATGGCCGTCAGCATCAAGGTATGCGGCAACGGATTGATGTAGTGAGCAGGGTCCGCCGAACCCAATGCGGCGTCAATGACCGGAACGGTGGCGTTCCTCTTGGAGGCGATGGCAATGTAGAACAGGATGATGGAGGTCTGGAAGATGTTCATGCCCACCAGCTTCTTCACCAGGTTCCGCTTGGCCAGCATCCCGTAGAGCCCCACCAGCAACAGCAGAGAGATGATCCAGTACAGGTTGTGACCCGCGATGAACTCAATCTCCACCGGTCCCCTCCATGATGTCGTCGTAAATGGCCACCAGCACCGCCATGACTGCCAGGCTCACCCCGACTTCAATCAGGAGAATCCCGGCGGAATGAAGCTCGGCCCGGCTCAGATCCGGAAGCGGCAGAAAGTGATATTCCAGGAAGCGCCCCCCCAGCAGGAGGGTGAGCAGGCCGGTGCCGGCAAAGATCAGGGCTCCCAGCGCCCCCACCGGCGTGCCCCAGGATTTCCTGAACTTGAGTTCCGACCTCTCCGCACCCACCGACAGCCGAAGCATCAGAATGCTGGCGGCCAGCATGGCGCCTCCCTGAAATCCTCCCCCGGGGCCGAAGTGGCCGTGAAAGATCACGTAAAGGGCAAACAACTGTATGAAGGGCGCCAGCAGCCGGCTGGCGGTGATCAGAATCGGATTTCTGGAACTGGAGGTCATGGGCTCCGTCTGAGAATCAGGTAGCAGACCAGTCCGGCCGTCAAGACTACGATCGTCTCTCCCAGCGTGTCGAAGCCGCGATAGTCCGCCAGCACCACGGTCACGATGTTGGGGGAGGCCGCATCCCCTTCGGCATGACGGATGTAGTGGGCCGCCGCGACGGGGGAGCCCGCCGGGCTCCGCTCCCGGTGGCTGGGCCCTTCGGGATCGCCGTGACCGGGCAGACCGGATGAGGCATAGAGCAGCAGGGCGCCAAACAAGACCAATGCGAGCAGAGAGATCTTTCTCAATCGATGCTCCGGCGGGAGGTATGGAAAAGCACCACGATGAAAAGCACTCCCGTGATGCCGGCGCCCACCACGGCTTCGGTAAAAGCCACGTCGACCGCCCCCATCACCAGGTAGATCAAGGCCGATATGAAACTGAAGACCGACAGGGTCACCGCTGCCGCCAACAGGTTTCTCAAGCGAAGAGCAATCAGCGCTGAAG
Source organism: Acidobacteriota bacterium (assembly GCA_022821775.1). Classification (GTDB taxonomy): domain Bacteria; phylum Acidobacteriota; class Terriglobia; order Versatilivoradales; family Versatilivoraceae; genus Versatilivorator. The sequence goes on along the minus strand of JAJECY010000077.1, from coordinate 15,051 downwards.
CCAGCAACAACAGGCCCAGGGCGGTCTCCAGTCCCAAATACATTACGGATTCTCTCCTGTTTCACGCCGCGGGGCGCCGCCGGGCTGTCGCCGCCAATGGAAGCGCGCGGCCGCGTTCACCAGGACGTGAGACCCGATGGGATAGGCCAGGGCCACAAAGACCAGGGCCGTGACCAGCTTGAGGCTTGTCAGCGTAAAACCCTCGAACACTGCCAGGCCTCCCACGGCCAGCAAGATGCCCAGGGTGTCGTTCTTGCTGGTAGCGTGAGTTCGGCAGAAAATGTCCGGCAAGCGCAGAATTCCCACGCTGCCCACCAGCAGGAAGAAACTCCCCGCGAAGACCATCGTCAATGCCAGCAGTTCTCTGAAGGGGCTCATCTTTCCTTGGGGTGGCTCTGGAAGTACCTGGCCACGGCGACCAGGCCGATGAAGTTCAGGATGGCGTAGGCCAGGGCAATATCGACAAACAACTCGATCCGCCCATAGAGAAAGCCGATCAGACAGACCAGCACCAGCGTCTTGGTGCCTATGGCGCTTGCACCCAGCAGCCGGTCGAATATGGTGGGCCCCTTCAGCACGCGGTAGAAGGGCAGAGGAATGATGACCGACAGGACGATGGCGAGGTAGAGAAAAACGTCTTCCATCACTTTGCGGATGAGCGGTCCAGCCCGACCACTCGGACCTGGGTAACCACATGTTCCCGAGGGCCATTGAAAATCCTGGAAACTCTCAGCGGCATGGTGCCGTGCACCAGGCTTTCCGCCGATGCCCGGGTAAGCGCATGGACCACGAATTCATTCCCGCGGATTCGGATCGTCACCGTGCCCGGTGTCAGGGTGATGGAGTTGCCGAGGGTCACCCGGGCCGCCAGGTTGGGGAGATCAACCCGAAAGTAAACCAGGCAAGGCTCCACCGGCATCCTGGGGTGCAAAACCAGGTAGGCCACCTGAATGCTGCCCAACAGAATCTCCCACCCCAGCCAGGGCAAATAGGCCAGCAGGGCCGGGTAGTTGGCCCGGTCCCAGGCAAACGTATCGCCACTGTACAGTTGTGTCTGCTTGAGGGGAGCGTTCATCCACATCACCAACAATACCGACCCCACGCCCAATGCCAGGTGGAAGGGATCGAAGCGGCCGCTGAGATGGAGCCACAAACCCATCAGGAACAGGCCCTCGATCACCAGTGCCCTCTTCGAGCGCAAGCGTTTCAGCCTTTTTCCCTTCGAGCCCACCCGTTCGGTTGCCATGGATTCGTCAAGGACCGCAGTTCCCCTGTTCAATACGCCGGGTCCCGGTCTCCCAAAGTTTTGAATCCCTTCGAAAAACGGTGCGATCGGTCCCAAAAAAAACCGGGACATTATAGTTAAAAGCCCTTGAAATGGACACCCAAGAGTCGGTGCCCACCCGGATGAATATTGCCTTAGACCGGTGTTGGGCATCGTGATAAGGTAGGCCGCTTATGGTCGCTCCCGATGCCATCGTTTCGGTTCAGGACGTCAGCAAGAACTTCCGTTCCGTCGTCGCCGTGGATCGTGCCTCGTTTGAGATCGGCAGCGGCGAAATCTTCGGGCTGCTGGGACCGAACGGGGCCGGCAAGACAACCCTGATACGCCTGATTCTCGACCTCATTCGCCCCGACGCCGGAACCATCGAAATCCAGGGGCAGCCCCTTACCGAGGCTGGCAAGAACCGCATCGGCTATCTGCCTGAAGAGCGCGGCCTCTATTCCCGCCAAAAGGTGCTCGCGGTCCTGGAGTACCTGGGGACGCTCAAGGGCGTCTCCAGGGAACGGGCCCGCGGCAACGCTCGTGATTGGCTCAGGCGACTGGAGATCGACGATTTGAGGAACCGCCCGGTCCAGGAACTCTCCAAGGGCAACCAGCAAAAGGTCCAATTCATCGCCACGGTGGTCTCCGATCCGGAAATCCTCATCCTGGACGAACCCTTCACGGGACTGGATCCGATCAACGTTGACCTGCTGGTCCGGTCCATTCAGGAACTGGCCGCGGAGGGGAAAACAGTCGTGCTGTCGGTACACCAGATGTCGCTGGTGGAATCGCTCTGCCGCCGGGTTTTCATGATCAACCGGGGACGCCAGGTGCTCTATGGGGACCTCGAGGATATTCAGAACCGCCATTCCGAGCCGTCGTTCCTGGTGCGCTCCGGCGCGGATTACCGAACGTGCGAGCTCATCGACCGTTTCAGCAGCCGCAACGCTGAAACCACCATTTACCTGAAGCAGGGAGTGGAGCCGGCACGGTTTCTCCGCTGGCTGTTGGAGTCGGGCGCCGAGGTCGAATCGTTCCAGCGCGCCAGAACTCCGCTGGACGAGATTTTCATTCGGGTGGTGCGGGACAGCTCATGAGCAAGGTCTGGGCCATTGCCAAGCGTGAGTTCATGGTGACCGTGACCCGCAAGGGTTACCTGTTCACACTGTTTGGACTGCCGCTTCTCATGATCGGTGGACTCCTTGCGGCCAGCTTGCTGTCCCGGGAGACCTTGCGCGATTCACAGGCCAATCAAGAACCGGCCGGTGTCGTCGACCGCGCCCGCGTTTTGAACTTCCGCCTGCAGGCAGCGACCAGTCCAACCGGTTCGACGAACCCGCTCCCGCTGCCCGGCCCCAGGGTTCAATCCAGGCTGGTGGCCTATGACGACCTGGACAAGGCTCTGGCGGACCTCAGAAAGGGCGATCTGAGTGCTGTCTTCCTGTTGGAAGCCGATTATCTGCAGAGCGGCGACATCGTCGTCTACGCGGCTGAAAAGGGCATCTTCTCTCAACTCACCCGAACCGGACGGAGGCATTTGAGCGCACTGCTGCGAGCCAGTCTGACCAGTGGGCGGCTGGAAGAAGAGGCCGTGGCCAGGATTCTGACGCCGGGCCGATTCAAGGAAATGCAAGTCTCAAAACAGGGTCGCATCCAGCCGGAGGGCAACCTGCTGAAGCGAGTCGGGCGGTTCCTGGGACCCTTTATCATGTTTTTTCTCTTGACGATTTCCATCTTCATGTCTTCAGGCTATCTTCTCCAGGGCATTGCCGAAGAGAAGCAGAACCGGGTCATCGAGATTCTTCTTTCGTCGGTGACTCCCACCCAACTCCTGATGGGCAAGATGATGGGCCTGGGCGCGGCCGGTCTGCTGCAGGTTGTTTTTTACGTGGTGCTGCTGGTACTGCCGGCCAGCCTGATATTGACCCTGATGACCCTGTCACCCGGACAGATTCTCTTGAGCCTGATGTACGTGGTGTTGGGCTATCTCCTGTTTGCCGGCCTCATGGCAGGCACCGGACTGCTGGGCAACACCTCCCAGGAAAGCCAGCAATTGTCGGTGATCTGGACAATGACCAGCATGATTCCGATGTTTCTGGTCGCGTCCCTCATGCAGCAGCCCCATTCCTGGCTGGCCCGCTCCCTTTCGTTCTTCCCCTTGACGGCACCGGTCACCATGCTACTGCGCCTAAGCACCGACGAGGTCCCGCTGGTGGACGTGCTGGTCTCCACCGCAGTGCTGATTCTGGGGATTTTTCTGGCCGTCAAGGGAGCTTCCCGGCTCTTTCGGACGGCCTCGTTGATGTATGGCAAACGTCCCCGGCTGGGAGAGATCTTCCGCTGGCTGAAGGAAGCCTGATTCAGGCCGGGACGCAACCACAGGTGAGGTGCTGCGATGAAAGCCATCGTATTGAAGGAGCTGGGCGGTCCCGACAAGCTGCAGTGGGAAGAGGTTCCCGATCCGGTCCCCGGAGCCGGCGAGGTGCTGGTCCGCCTGCGGGCGGCCGCGCTGAACCACCGCGACGCCTGGATCCGCAAAGGACTGTACGCCAACATCCAGCTTCCCACAATCCTGGGTTCGGACGGTTCCGGCGAAGTGGCTGCCCTGGGCCCCGGCGTATCGACCGGGCTGCTGGGCCAGGCGGTGCTGATCAACCCCTGCCTGGACTGGGGACCGGAGATCAAGGCCCAGGGGCCGGGCATGCGCATTCTGGGGATGCCCGACAACGGCACCTATGCCCGGATGGTTGTCGTTCCCGCCGACAACATCCGACCCAAACCGGCCTTTCTCTCCTTCGAAGAAGCGGCGGCGCTTCCGCTGGCCGGCATGACCGCCTACCGGGCCGTGGTCACCAGGGCCAACCTGGCGGCGGGCGAAACGGTCCTGATAACCGGCGTGGGCGGAGGAGTGGCCTCTCTCGCCCTGCAGATCGCCCACTGCCTGGGAGCCAGGACGTTCGTCACCTCGGGCAGCGACCACAAGATCGAACGTGCCTGCGCCCTGGGGGCGGCCGGCGGCGTCAACTATCGGGACGAGCAGTGGGGCCGCAAGCTGCGGCAACTGCTGGAGGGACGGCCGCTGAACGTGATCATCGACGGCAGCGGCGGCAGTGTCTTCGAAAGAGCCCTGGATCTGATCGGACCCGCGGGCAGAATCGTCACCTACGGGGCTACCCTTGGAGCCGCCCGGAAGATCGAGGTCAGACGGATTTTCTGGAAACAGGTGACGGTGATGGGTTCCACCATGGCCAGTCCGCAAGAGTTCGACGCCCTGGTCCAGCTCTTCTCGGCTCAAGGGCTGCGTCCGCCGATTGATCGGGTCTTTCCCTTGCAGGAAGCCGGGGAGGCGCACCAGCGCATGGAGGACGCCCAGCAGTTCGGCAAGATCCTGCTGGGGATCTGACCCGAGCCCCGCTTCAGCGGCGGTTTCGGTTTCGGTTCCTTCGGCGGGGGGCTGGGGCCGGCGGTTTCCGGTTCCCGTCCGAGGCGGATTCGGTTTCGGAAAGAAAGACGACGGTTTGAAAACTGGCGATCTCGAACCGCCTGCGGCATCTCCCGTTCTGGCAGCCAACCTTGTCGTCGATTCGGACCAGGTAGGAACGGGCCTTGTTGAACCGCCGGCGGTCCTCTGAAGAAGCCCACCCGGGCAGGCTCTTCTTCTTGATCCGCTGCCGCCAGCGCACCTCGTAACCAAAGGACTGGCCGCAGAAAGGACAGCTCAGCCAGGTCGGCTTCCTGACGTCGCTCTCATTGAAGAAGTCGCTCTCTCGCATGGCTGGTTGGTCGCGGTACAAGGTCTGCCCGATCCTTCCCGACCGGCTTGGTTTCGGGGTCCGTCACCGGGTGATCTCCGGGCCGTCCCACCCGAATCTCCGGCCGCGGTCCAAACCAAAGTATAATAAGCTTCCGCACGGGTCAACACCCGTTCCACTCGCGCCGGAGTGGTTGCGGGTCCGGAAAAGCGGTTCGACAACACGGCCATCCCGGGAATCTCTGGAGAGGAAATGAAAGTAAACCTGGCCTACGGAAAAAACGGACTGGAGGTGGATCTTCCGGAACGGGGAGTCGAAGTCATCGAGCCCCGGTTCGTGAAGGGGCTGGAGGACGAAGCCGCCTCCCTTCGCCATGCGCTTCGGCATCCGGTGGCCGCGGCCCCTTTGAGCGAGCTGGCCACCCCCGAATCCTCGGTGGCCATCATCTTTCCGGACCGCACCCGGGCCATGCCCAGCGACCGGGTACTGCCCGTTGTGCTGTCGGAACTGGAGCAGGTTCCCAGAGACAACATCACCTTGATCAACGCCGTCGGCACCCACCGGTCCAACACGCCCGAGGAACTGGAGGCCATGCTGGGGCGGGGAATCCTCGACAATTACCGCATCGTGCAACACCAGCCTCGGAACCGCTCCAGCATGGTTCATCTGGGCGCCAGCCAATACGGCAACCAGGTGTGGGTCAACAAGGATTTCGTGCAGGCCTCGCTCAAAATCCTGACCGGATTCATCGAACCCCATTTATTCGCGGGGTTCTCGGGTGGTCCCAAGGCGGTCTTGCTGGGAGTGGGAGCCTTCGAGAGCATCCTGAGAAACCACTCGGCTCCCATGCTCGATCACCCCAATGCCACCTGGGGGGAGACCGCCGACAATCCCATCTACCGGGAAATGTCGGAAATTGCGGCCCTGGTCGAGCCCGACTTCATCGTGAACGTCACCCTCAACAAGGACCGGGAGATCACCGGAGTCTTCGCGGGGGACTGGAAGGAAGCCCACGCCCGGGGATGCGGTTTCGCCAGGGAGTCGGTCATGCGGCCGGTGGAGGAAGCCTTCGACGTCGTCGTGACCACCAATTCGGGATTCCCCCTGGACCTGAATCTCTACCAGGCCGTCAAGGGCATGTCGGCCGCTGCCCGCATCGTCAAGCCGGGCGGCGCCATCGTCATGGCTTCGGAGTGCTGCGACGGTGTGCCTTCCGAGGGGCCCTTCGGCCAATTGCTGCGCTCCGGCCGCTCCCCCGCCGAGTTGCTTTCCAACATCCACAACCACGCCGAGACCATCCAGGACCAATGGCAGGTCCAGATCCTGGCCAAGATTCTGATGAATTCAGAGGTCTACCTCTACTCCACCCTGCCGGATTCCGAGGTCCTGGCGGCCCACCTCAAGCCGGTTCGGGACATCGGCGGGCTGGTGAGGCGGCTGCAGGCGGCTGCGGGTCCCGACTGCCGCGTCGCCGTACTCCCCGAAGGCCCGCAGACCGTCCCCTACGTCACCGAGAAGGTCCTACTTTAAACCAACAATTCGCTGAATGAGGGAGTAGCCCATCACGACAGCCATGACCAGGGCCGAGATCCACAGGGCCAAGGTCACCCAGGCTGCGGGCTGGATCTCGTCGGGCATGTGGCGGTAACGCAGGTAGACCGTGTAGAAGGCGATGACGGGCAACATGATGGCTTGTGCCGCTCCGCCAATGATGACCATCATGACAGGAGCCTGCAGGAACATGAAGTAGAGGGAGGGAACGAAGAGAAGGACAACCACGAAGAGGCGGGTCACCCGGAGCCGTTTGGCGTAGTCGGACTTGTCGTAGAGCTTCAGGATACCCACAAAATCGGCGAACACGCGGCAGTGTGCGGCGGTGGCGGCAAAGATGGTGGAATAAAGCACCGCGAAAGCACCCACCAGGAACAGCGGCAACGACCAGGCGCCCATGGTTTCGGTGTACATGGCGGAAAGTACCTGGACCATCTCGGAGCCCCTGGGCACCAGTCCCCTTCCGTGCAGGATTCCCGCTCCCAGAAGGTAAAAGGCTATGGTGGCAAAGGTGTAGATGACCATGGAATTGACGACATCCACTCCCATGACCCGGATCCATCCGCCGGCCCTCTCCCGCCAGGCCGGACTGCCGTCTCGAGGGCCGCTGTAGCGGGCATACCCTTTCTCCAGGCACCAGTAGGGATAGACTACCAGTTCCGTAGCCCCGACTCCGGTGATGCCGAAAGCGGCCACGGCCGTGATGAGCCCCCCTTCGGGAAGCTGAAACGACAACCCCGAAACCACCTGGGACCAGGAAAAGTACTGGGGCAGCTTAAACATCAGGAAGGCGCAACTGACAGTCAGAACCGTGAAGCAGACCACCAGCCCCATGGAGACTTTCTCCACCACCCAGTAGCGCCCGCCGATCAGCAGGACGACGGTAACCAGGTTCACCACCCAGACCCAGACACCGATGGGCACCGCGGGAACAAGACGGTTGAGCACCTCGGAAACGCCTCCCAGCATCCCGCCCACCTGCAGGAGGGTGAACATGACCATCAGGAACCAGGCCCAGACCAGCCAGGACGCCCGCAGACGGGGACCCGGGGCCCGGTCGAAGGCCTCCAGGGTGGTTTCGCCGGTGCCGATGGCATACCGGCCCAGCTCGTTTTGAACCACCACCTTGATGAAGCAGCTCAGAATGATCAGCCACAGGAGGGTGTAACCGACCTCGGCCCCCAGCACGGTGGTGGCGATCAACTCGCCCGAGCCCACGATGCCGCTGGCAAGGATCAGGCCAGGCCCGATCCGGCGAATAATGCTCGAATAGGTCCGCGGCGGATCTTCGATGTTTTCGGGATGAAGCTGGTAGGGATCGGAAGGGTTCCGGGTGGCCATGGGATCAGCGCAATCCTATCCCAGGCAGTCGCTCCCCTGCAAGGGAGGGATCATCGGTCCAGCCGAGGAATCGTGTCATGCGGAGGAGGCGCTGCCGGAGAGGCTGTTGACCTGAGACATCAGGCGGGATTTCTGGCGAGCGGCCTTGTTTCTGTGGATGAGGCTCCCGTGGGTGGACTTGTCGATCAGGGCCAGTGTCGGAACCAGAAGCTGCTCGACCTGCTCGGCGTCCCTCCGGGAAATGGCATTCCTGATCTTTCCCAACTGGGTGCGCAGCCGGCGCATCTTGCTCCGCCGGGCCAAGCGCCTGCCCTCGTTCTGACGCGCTCGCTTCATGGCTGATTTGTGTCTGGCCAATTCCTGTTCCCCCGATCCGGGTCCGCTCCGGCATCTCAGCACCGAAAACGCGACACCTTATACCGGGTCCGTCCGCCAATTGTCAAGCGAAAGAGGCACCGACAGATTGAATCGGCAGACTCCACCCCATGGATTCCTGCATCCGACCTTTGAGGGCGCCGCGCCTCTCTTCTTCAGAGCCCGGCCTACCGTGGTATACTGATCGGGTGAGCCTTCAGCAAATCAACACCCCAACTTGTCTGATCTCCCTCTCGGCAAGTCCGTCAAAGTGGAAGGAGTATCAGAGATGATAATCAGCGCGGAATTGATCGCCATCGGCATCCTTGGCGTTTCCCTGGTGAGCCTTGGATGGAAGGTGACCGGAGACTTGCGGCAGGAAATCCATCATGTCCGACAGGATGTAGGCAACGTCCGCCAGGATGTAGCTAATGTCAGACAGGATGTAGCCGGTCTCCGAGAACGGATGGCGCGTCTGGAGGGGCTGTTTGAAGGCTTTACCAAGCGCGAGTTGGCCGAGCAACAGAAGTAGGCGCCCCCTGCCCGGCTGGCCTACCCCGGGAGCGCGGGCGACCCGGCCAGACCCTCTTGCCGCCAACGCACCTTCCCCCGCCAATTCCTGGCTGGCCCCAACCGGACCCCAGAACGGGGTTCCCTGCCCTGTGCTAAGATTGCCCACCATGAGGTATGAGGTGGGGCCGATCCTTTTTGGCCCAACATTTAACGGGAGACAGTCATGGTACCGGAGGAATTGACCCGGAATTTTCGGGCGCTGGAGAAACGGGTTCGCGATATTCGGAGCTATCTTTGACGCCGACGGCAAGCGCAAGGAACTCCACCGGCTGGAAAAGGAAATCTCCGATCCAGCCTTTTGGACGGACCAGGCCCAGTCCCAGACCTTGCTTCAGCAACGCAAGCGGCTGGAAGCCGACCTGGACCTGGACAGCGAGTTGAGCCGGGCGGTTGAAGACCTGGAGGCCTACTTCGACCTGGGAGCCGAAGGCGAGGACGTCGCGGCGGACATCCAACTGGAGATGTCCCGGCTGGAAACGAGGGTGGGGGATGCCGAGACCCGGACCCTCCTGAGCAGCGAGAATGCCCAGGCCAATGCCTTCCTGACGGTCCACCCCGGAGCCGGCGGCACCGAGTCCCAGGATTGGGCCGAAATGTTGTTGCGCATGTACCTGCGCTGGGCCGAACAGCAGGACTTCAGACATGAGCTGGTGGACAGCCAGGCCGGCGAGGAGGCCGGGATCAAATCGGCGACCATTGCCATCAAGGGCCTCAACGCTTATGGACTTCTGATGTCCGAAGTGGGAGTGCACCGCCTGGTGCGCATTTCTCCCTTCGACGCCAACAAGCGCCGGCACACCTCCTTCTCTTCCGTGTTCGTCTCTCCCGAAATCGATGACGCCGTCGAGGTGGTCATCGAGGAAAAGGACCTTCGCATTGACACCTACCGCTCCACCGGCGCCGGTGGGCAACACGTCAACACCACCGATTCGGCGGTGCGCATCACTCACCTGCCCACCGGAATCGTGGTGCAGTGCCAAAACGAGCGCTCCCAGCACAAGAATCGATCGGTCGCCATGAAGATCCTGCGTTCCCGTCTTTACGAGGCGGAACTGGAGAAAAAGCGGGCCGAAAGCCGAGCCATCGAAGAGAGCAAGCTGGACATCGCCTGGGGCAGCCAGATCCGCTCTTACGTTCTCCATCCCTATCGCCTGGTCAAGGACCACCGCACCAAGCGGGAAGTGGGCGATGCCGACCGAGTCCTCGACGGCGACATCAATCCGTTCATCAAGAGCTACCTGGTCTGGGCTCGCAACCCGACGGCCCCCGCGCAACGGTAGACATCGGTGTTCCGGACCGGCCGCCGTCAAGCAGGACGGCTGCCGGGAGACCAAAGACCGGCGGCGATGCCGCTTGCAGTCCGGACGGTTCTTCCCGGCGGCGGGCAACTCTCACCGGCCAACTGCCACATGCTGGAACTACAGACTCCGGTGCAATTCGTCAAGGGGGTGGGGCCCAGCAGGGCCCAGGACCTTGCCGGCAAGAACATCCACACTGTCGAAGACCTGCTCTACACCCTTCCCTACCGCTACGAGGACCGCACCCGCTTCTGCCGGGTGAGCGACCTACAGCCGGGAGCCAAGACCTCCATTCTGGCGGAGGTGTTGACCGCCGGCTTGAGGGCTACCCGCAAGAGACGGTTCAGGATCTTCGAGCTGGCCGCCCACGACAAGACCGGCCGGATTCGCTGCAAATGGTTTCACTCGGAATATCTGCAGCAGCGCAAGATCTTCAGGCGGGGACAGCAGGTCATCTTTCACGGAAAATTCGAGCTTGATCCCTACGGCAGCGGTAATCTGCAAGTCATCAATCCCGAATTCGAAATCCTGGATGCCGATGCGGCGGTTTCCAGCCGGGACTCGATCGAAATGGGTCGAATCGTTCCGGTCTACGAGGCCGCCAGAGGCTTGGGGACCCGCACACTGCGGCGATTGATCCACACCATCCTGTCAAGCCTTTCCCCGGTCCCGGAAACCCTGCCAACGGCGATTCTGGAGCGCCACGACCTCATGGACCGCCGACCCGCCCTTCAGGAATCCCATTTCCCCTCTCCCGGGACCCGCGTGGAAGATCTGGCCGCCAGGCGAACTCCGGCTCTGCGGAGGATGATCTTCGAGGAGCTGTTTCTCCTGGAAGTGGGCATCCGCTGGAAACGCCGCCTGGCCCGAAAGGTTCGCGGGATGCCCTTCCGCATCGATCCCGGCCTCCTGCGGGCCGCCGGCAACTTTCTACCCTTTCGGCCGACCCGGGCGCAGGAAAGGGTTCTCGACGAGATGGCCGAGGACATGCGCCGACCCAATCCCATGAATCGCCTCTTGCAGGGAGATGTCGGGTGCGGCAAGACCGTCGTGGCCCTGCAGGCCGGCGCAATCGCCATGGAGAATGGCGCCCAGGTAGCCTTCATGGCGCCCACCGAGATCCTGGCGGAGCAGCACCACCACTACGCCAGGCGCCTGTTTGCCCAGAGCGGCTATCGCATCGGACTGCTGACCGGCGGGCTGAAGAAGGCGGATCGAAACGCCCTGCTGGAAGAGTTGTCCCAGGGCAGACTCCAGATCCTGATCGGCACCCACGCCCTGCTGGAACCGGACGTCACCTTCCGAAAGCTGGGGCTGGTCATCATCGACGAACAGCACCGGTTCGGCGTCCGTCAACGCTTCAACCTGATGAAGAAGGGTGTCCATCCCCATACCCTGGTGATGACGGCCACGCCGATTCCCCGGACGCTCTCCATGACACTGTACGGCGACCTGGACGTTTCCGTCATCGACGAGATGCCTCCCAACCGGAGGTCCGTCAAGACCCACCTGCTGGACGACCTCAAGCGGTCTCGCGCCTACCGGTTCATCGCCGACCAGGTCAGGCAAGGCAGACAGGTATACGTGCTCTGCCCCCTGATCGAGGAATCGGAAAAGCTGGACCTGCGGCCCGCGCGGAAGATCTTCGAGCACCTGCAAGGGCAGGTCTTCCCCGACTTCCGGGTCGAGCTGCTCCACGGCCGGCTCAAGAGCATTGAAAAGGACGCTATCATGAAGCGATTTGCAGCCGGCCGCAGCGACATCCTGGTATCGACAACGGTGATCGAGGTCGGGATGGACGTGGCCAACGCCACCGTAATGCTGATCGAGCATGCCGAGCGCTTCGGTCTGGCGCAGTTGCACCAACTCCGCGGCCGGGTCGGGCGGGGTCCGGAACCGTCCTACTGCCTGTTGATGCAGGGTTCCAGGACGATCGGCCCGGAAGCCGTCCAAAGGCTGAACTGCCTGCGGGAAACCACCGACGGATTCGTCATTGCCGAGAAGGATCTGGAGATACGAGGCCCGGGCGAGTTTTTCGGCACCCGCCAGTCCGGTCTGCCCACCCTGCGGGTCGCCAACCTCTTGCGCGACCGCCGCGTTCTGGAGACCGCCCGCAGGGAGGCTGCAGCCCTGGTGGACAACTTCGATTCGCAGAAATCTCTGGGCCGATGGGTGGCCGGCCTGAGCTCAGGTTGGCAAGCTCGCTACGGCCTGGTGGGCGTGGGGTAGAATCCATCCCCGGTCGGGACTGCGAGCCGGTCTCCCAGGACCGGCTGAGAACCGTCCCCCCTTCGCAGCGGAGCCTCGCTATCATGGTTCGCGTCATCGCCGGAAAGTACAAGCATCAGCGCCTGGCCACCCTGAAGGGACTGGAAACCCGGCCGAGTTCGGACCGTCTGAAGGAGGCCCTGTTCAACCTGCTCCGGGAGGAAGTGGAAGAGTCCTACTTCCTGGACTGCTTTTCCGGCAGCGGCAGCGTCGGCATCGAAGCTCTGAGCCGAGGAGCCCGGGGAGTCACTCTGATCGAGTGCGCGCCACGGGCGGTGCAGGTGATTCAACGCAACCTGAGATCCCTCTCCCCTGCCCCGTTCGACCGGGTCGCGCTGATGACCCAGCCGACACGGGCCTCACTGCGAATCATTCAGCGCTGGAAGCTCAAGTTTGATATAGTCTTCATTGATCCGCCCTACAACGCCGTGCAACACTATCCCCGGACCCTGGAACAGATTCATCGCTGCCAAATTCTCGCTCCCCAAGCCTGTGTCATCCTCGAGCATTCCAAGAGGCTGACCCTGTCCCCCCGATACCATGATTTGCGCCAAGTGCGCGAGATTCGGCACGGGGACAGTCAACTCAGCCTCTATCGTGGGCCTTGAATCGACTTGGCGACAGATCGCCCGCCGGCATGAAACAGCCGGGGTTCCCGGCTGCTCCCCTGACCGGGGGATTCCGTCCGTTGCCATGAGAAGACGCCAAAGAGATCATCGAGCTGGAGGCCGTCCATGAAAAAGATCGCCCTGTACCCCGGGTCCTTCGATCCTCTCACCAATGGGCACCTCGACATCATCCACCGTGCCTCTCGCCTGTTCGACGAGGTCATTGCGGCCATTCTGATCAACAGCGACAAGTCGCCGCTGTTCTCGGCCGATGAGCGGTCGGCCATGATCCGGACCTCCCTGGGAAGCGACTACCCCAACGTGCGGGTGGACACCTTCGACGGCCTGCTGGTCGACTACGCTCTTCAGCAGCAGGCCCGGGTCATCGTCCGCGGCATTCGCGCCGTATCCGACTACGAGTATGAACTGCAGATGGCCCTGATGAATCGGCGCCTGGAGCCTCAGATCGAAACGGTCTTCATGATGCCGTCCGAGGCCTACAGCTTCCTGAGCTCTCGCCTGGTGCGGGAAGTCTGCCAGTTCGGGGGGACCATCTCCGGACTGGTTCCCCCCAACGTTGAAGACCGGCTACTGCAGAAGATCGCCTCCATGGGCCGGGAGGGTCGGGCCGCCTCCGCCAATCCCGACTCATGAGACTCTCACGGCGCGTCGGACGCATTTCGATCAGCTCCACGGCGGCCGTTTTCGCGGCCGCGGCCCGGCTCAAGGCTCAAGGCGTGGACGTGGTGGACCTCAGCGCCGGGGAGCCGGACTTCCCCACCCCGGACCACGTCAAGCGAGCCGCCTTCGAGGCGATCCGGGACGACTTCACCCGCTACACGCCCACCGACGGCATTCCCGAACTCAAGCAAGCCATAGTGCAGCGGCACGCCCGCGATTTTCAGTCCGACTACTCCATCCGGGAAGTCCTGGTCACCGTCGGGGGCAAGCACGCCATCTTCAACCTGACCAGTGCGCTCCTTCAGCCCGGCGACGAGGTGGTGATCCCGGTTCCCTACTGGGTCACCTTCAAGGAGGCGGTCCACTACGCCGGCGCCGCCTGCCGGTTCGTCCCAACCTCGGCATCCGACAATTTCCGTGTCACTGCCGCTCAGATCGAGGCGGCGGTCTCTCCCCGAACCCGATTGATCCTGTTGAACTCACCCAACAACCCCAGCGGGGCGACCATTCGGCAGGAGGAGATGCGCAAGATCGCCGAGCTGGCGCGCCGGCGGGCCCTGGTGGTCATGACCGATGAATGCTACTGCCACTTCAACTATGAGGGTTCGGCGCCGTTTTCACTGGCCTCGCTGGGGAAAGACTACCGGGAGCACCTGGCGGTGGTGGGGTCGGTATCCAAGACCTACGCCATGACGGGCTGGAGGGTGGGATACTGCCTGGGACCCGCGCCTCTCATTCAGGCCATGCTGAAGATCCAGAGCCACTGCACCTCCAACGCCAACTCCATCGCCCAGAAAGCGGCCGCGGCAGCCCTCGACGGGCCCCAGGACTCCATTCAAGACATGCTGCGGGAATACGCACGCCGGCGGAGCTTTATGGTCGAGGCGCTCAACGCCATCGACGGAATCTCCTGCAACTGGCCCGACGGCGCCTTTTACGTCTATCCCGACCTGCGGGACCTGCTTGACGCCCGTCGCGTGGAGAGTCCCTCCGACCTGGCGCTCCAACTCCTGCAGGAGGCCCGGGTGGCCGTGGTGCCCGGGGAAGGGTTCGGCACCCGGGACCACATTCGGATTTCCTACGCCACTTCCATGGAGCAACTGGAGAAAGGCGCCGAACGCCTTGCGCGGTTTCTCGGGAAAGGGTAGCGCGGCTTTGCCTCAGACTGACAGGCAATGGCGTGGAAAAGAGTTATCAGCGAAAAAACGGCGAACCACGAATGGACACGAATAGAGCGACAAATGAATTGTTTGTGGCCGATTGTAGCAGGGTGAAGCCCACCTTCGATCCGGTAGGGAGTGCATTCCCCGCCTCGTGAGTTACAGGGTTTATTAACATCGATGCACAGGATGCACAGG
>JAJECY010000100.1 GCA_022821775.1 Acidobacteriota bacterium | reverse complement strand
CTCGGCGAGTGCGTTTGCTATAGCGCTCAAATCCGGCTTCGGCAAAGCTGCTCTGACGCATCGATCCTCACCTCCTGTTGATTCGGTCACGGACCGTTTTATGATCTCATGAGAGGAAGGAATAAATCAGAGTTTCCTTAGGTGACAGATTGGAGGTGTTTGTGCAAATGCGAGAGGATATCTGCCGTCTTTCTCGCGATGGCAACAGGCTCCTCCTTGCAGAAATTGAACTTCCACTTATAGGTCGTCACCCACGTACCACGTCTATTGGCGGTCGGGCGGCCGGCATTTGGACATTTTGCACATAACTCAACGATGCGGGGGCGGATCTTCTGCCAACGCTCCCAACAGGCTGTGTTTTGCTTGTCTATTTCGGCCTTCAGGCAGAAAGCGTCCCAGTTGAACTCCCAATAGAGTCCGAGAGCATCGTTCTCAGAACCTGCCCCTATCCACCCCTTCTGCCAGTTCAAAACCGGATTATTACGACCGCTGTAGATGGCCCATTCTTGAAAGGGGCCTTTGTTAAGGCATGCCCTCAATCTGGCATAGAACATGTAGAAGGTTGCGAAACCCGTTCGATAGCCGGTCTTGACGGAACGAATGTTCCATGGATGGTCTAGCCCTGCAAGTGCCGTGTCTATGCGTGCACTGCGTGTCAGTTCCGCTTGTAGCGAAGCAATCCAGTCGTCGTATGTACGGGTCGTTCCAGCTATCGACAGTCTCGAAAAAATTTCCAGTGCACAACGGACATCTATCGCGTGAAACCCAAGGCGTTGGATGTCGTGCAACTGGTGCATGAGGGTGAACTGACCTGCTCCAACTGCGAGGGCGATGACGGAAAAGGGAACGCTCGAATTTTTTGCAGAGAATGCCTCTGCGGTTTTTTCGAGCTGTTTAACACTCACATCTGAATCAGTCTTGCACTCGATTAGAATACAACTCTTTGTTTGATCCTTGAGAAAGATCTCTAACACAAGGTCTATCCGTAGACTTCGACCGAACGAGTACTCCCGAACAGACTTCGTCGACGTGACTTCTTTTCCCTGCAAGAGGTCGGGTGCGAGCTTCTTTACGAGCACAGCTTGTTCATGGACTGGCAGGGGTGAACGTTCGCTGTCGAGTAACCAGGCGATCATCCCCGTGTGGATCTTCTCGAGCTGGAAACCAACAATGTCGACAAAATTTTCGGCCATCGAATGCAAACCTCTCGGACTCCATTTAATAGTAGGGTGTCCATACTACCAAGTGTGATGTTAGGCAATCCACACCGACCCTGCAAATCGGTGCAGCTCGGTGGCTTCGGCGCTATCTCCGCGCACTGTCCCGTGTGGTTGCTGATTGAACATCGCCAACAACCGCCACTTTTCGAATACCGCCCTGTTTCCGATGGAGTTGGACGAGAGGGAATGGTTTCGGTAAGATTTAATGTTGCTTATTCTATTTCTAACATGTGGTATGCAACATTATATTCCTCGTCCCATGCTGGTCGCAGAAATTGTCGGTGGACTTTCCCAAGTTCCGGTGGTGGCCTTGCTGGGCGCCAGGCAGGTCGGCAAGACCACTCTGGCCGCGCAGGTGGCGTCCGAGTGGCCGGGACCATCGACGGTCCTGGACCTCGAGGTGGCCGCCGTGCGGGAAGCATTGTCGGCAACACCCGAGAGACTGCTTCGCCAAAGCGAAGGTCTGGTCGTTCTGGACGAGGTGCAGCGCATGACGGAATTGTTCGAGATTCTGCGCCCGATCTGTGACGATCGAAACCGAAAAGCGGTCTTTCTGCTGGTGGGTAGCGCTTCCTGGGACTTGATCCAGGGGATTTCGGAGACTCTGGCGGGGAGGATTCTCTTCGTGGACGTGAGCGGCTTCTCGCTTGCCGAGGTTGGACCGGAGAACCAGGATCGCCTCTGGATGCGGGGAGGATTCCCGAGGGCTTGGCTGGCTCATTTGGGAGCGGAATGGACCCGTTGGATGGAGTCGTTTACGCGAACCTTTCTGGAGAGGGACATCCCCGGACTGGGTTCGAGAGTATCTCCGGAAGCCTTGGGACGATTCTGGCGGATGCTGGCCCATTTCCACGGACAAGTCTGGAACGCAAGTGAGCTGGGGCGGTCGATGGACGTGAGCGCTACGGCGGTGAACCGCTACCGGGACCTGCTGGCGGGCACCTTCATGATTCGGGTGCTCCCTCCCTGGCGGGAGAGCCTGGGCAAGCGCCTTGTCAAATCACCCAAAGTCTACCTGCGCGACAGCGGAATCTTGCATTTCCTGCTGGGACTGGAAGAGATGCGGGAACTGCCGCTGCATCCACGCTACGGCGCCAGTTGGGAAGGATTCGCTCTGGAGCAGACGCTGCTGGCGCACGGTGATCGGGAAGCCTACTTCTACAGCACCCGACGCGGCGCCGAGTTGGACCTGATGCTGCGGCGGCGAGGCCGCCGCTGGGGCTTCGAGTTCAAGTGCACCGATGCCCCCCGCACCACAAAATCCATGCACATCGTCATTGACGACCTGGAATTGGAGCACCTGTGGGTAGTCTACCCCGGCGACCGGGAGTATTCCCTGACCGACGCCATCACCGCCCTGCCGCTCAAGAGCATTCAGGAACTCGAGCTGCGGCCGGTGCCATAACGGGATTGGGGACGCGGAGTTACGGATAGAGAGACATGAACCGCGCTTGGGAAGAGAGCAACTATTGTCCAATGAAGCAGAACCGTCATTGATGTGAAAATTCGCATCAAGGAGGGGGTTGTCGGAGGGCGGATCATTCGAGGGTAAAACAGGTTCGGGCATTTCCTGGGAGGCCATCCGGACGGGGAGTGGGGCCGGGCTGCGCCCGGACTGGGGCGGGCGGGACGCCCGCGCTCCCGGGTGGGTCTCCTTCCCTCACTCTTGCCCCTCAAGCCAGCCGACGCCGGGTTGCCAGGCCTCGGCCCGTGCCGACGGGGCAGAGCCGTCCCGCTTGGTGGCCCTTCGTCGTCCTTCGTGTCCCTTCGTGGACAACTCTTTTTACCCCGTCGCATGCAGCGCGAAACCGGGTTGTTTCAGATACGTCCCGTCTCTCCACCCCCGCCTCAGTTCCGCATGAAATGCGATTCCCGGGGGGCCTGGTAGCGGACTCCCAGGTGGGGGGTCTCCAGCCTCTTGCCTCCCTGGCCCAGGGAGTGGACTCCGGCGATCACCAGGCCGGAGGTCAGCAGGGTGCGCTCGACCGGGTAGGGGGTCTTGCCCTTCAGGATCATCTCTTCCACCTTGTGCATCAGGGTCCCGGTGAAGACCACGTTGGGGGTGGGTGAGAGATAGAACAGCGTGGAGAGAGGCTCGGTGCGGCCCTTGAGACGGGCGGCGAAGGTGAAGTCGTCCACCAGGCTGTTCATCAGCAACATGGTGGCTTTGAGTCCGTCCTTGTGCCGGTAGCGGTAGACCACCGGCTCCTTGACCCATTGCATCATCTGATCCCGGGTGGGGTATCGGTGATTGACTTTTTCCGCCTGGGCCAAGGTCAGGCTGCGGCAGAGGCAGGTGGTGAAGAGCTGCGGGTCCCAGCCGCCGGCATCGAAGGAGCCTTTTGCCATGGCTTCCCAGACGGGCTCCCCGCGCAGGGCCTCAAGCCAGTCCACTCCGGTTTCACCGCCCCGGCGGCGCTCCACCATGCACTGGATGGTCTCCAGGGCGTGGAAATCGTAGCTGTCCACCCCTCCGATGGCCACGCACATGACTTCCTCGATTTCGGCGCCGTAGGGCATGTCGATGGCCGGCATCCTGAAGGTGACCGGCAAGGAGGACCCGGCCAGCAGCGGGAACCCCATGGACTGGGCCGTATCCACCATCTCCTTGGACCAGTCCCATCTCCAGGACAGGTGCTTGTCGTTGAAGACGGGCACGGTTCGGCCGTCCTGCTTGAAGACCTCCACGATCTCCTTGAAGAATTCGTAGCGGGGATAGAGCGTCTGTCCCAGTTCGTTGACCGGATACCTCCCGTGCTCCCCGATCAGAAGCACCCCATCCACATCCAGCTTGTCCCCGCCGCAGCGCAGGGCTTCGGCGATGGTGGGGTAGAGGGGGAAGCCGAACTCCTGCGAGCGGGCGCGGCTGAGGTCATTCTCCGGGAACTGGTCCATGTAGGTCGATACCAGCTTGAGGGGGGACCGATGCCAGCGCCCGTCCACGGGATACCCCACCAGGAAGCGCTCCCCCATGTGCCAGGCGTGGGAGGGGTACCGCCACTCGGTAGACACCATGGCCAGCCGGCTGGGCTTGGAGTCCTTCCCCCAAAGCAACGGAGGAACCGCCAGGCTGCTTCCCAGGGCGCCGATAAAGGTGCGTCGATCAATCATGAGCTCTCTCCTTTGAATGGAAGTCGAATCAGACAAGCCGGTCGCCCCGTCCCCGACCACGGGCCGGATCATTCAGAGTGAAACAGGGGGCCCGAATGGCGTGTCGGGAGCACGGAAAGGTTCCGATTTCCCTCGTCGTCTCACTTCGTGTGTCTTGGTCGTCCTTAGTGTGTCTTCGTGGATAACTCTTTTTGCTCCGTCACATACAGCGCGAAACCGGGTTGTTTCAAACAAGACAGGCTCCGCGGTTTTCAGGGACTGCTGAAGCTGAGCAGGGTGGCGGCTTCCATGGCATCCCAATCCACCTCCACACCCAGACCCGGGCCGCCGGGCGCCGCCACCATCCCGTCCGGCCCGGTGCGGATCACATCCTTCATTCCGTACTCGTAGGGTTGGTAGGGAACCGCCTGCTCGAAATAGCTGCACGAGTTGAAACCCAGCATGAGATGCAGGTTGGCCGCCGAAACCAGTGTGTTTCCCCAGGACATCACCTCGCACTTCATGCCGGCGGCTTCCACCAGGGCCATCGCCTTGCGGGCTGGCGTCAGGCCGCTGCAAACGGTGACGTCGGTCCGGGCCCGGCCCCAGGCCTCCCTGCGCAGGGCTTCCTGAAAGGCGGGCAGGTCCTGGACCCAGTTCCCCGACGGCACGATGGGGATGTCCGCCCGGCGGGTCAGCCTGCGGTAGCCCTCCAGGTCGTAGTCCATCAGCGGCGCCTCGAACCAGGTGAACTCCAGGGCTTCCAGTTCCCGGGCCACCCGCAGGGCGCTGTCCCAGTCGTAGTTGTTCTCCACGTCCAGCATCAGGGCCAGCCGGTCGGGAGCATGTCTGGCGCGAACGGCCCGGGCCAGCTCCAGGTCCCTGTCGGGCACACACCAGCAGTGGAACTTGACGGCCCCGAATCCCTGCTCCAGCAGTTGGTCCACGAAGTCCAGGTAGGCGGGGACGTCCTCCAGCATGGGCGTGCTGGCGTAGGAGGGAATCCGCCGCCGGGCCCCGCCCAGGAGCTGGTAGATGGGCAGATTGGAGGCCTTGCCCAGCAGGTCCCAGAGCGCGATGTCCACCACCGCCAGGGCTCCGGGGGCCAGGGGAAAGACGCGGGACCAGAGGCCTTTCCACAGCGCCTCCCGTTCCAGGGGATCCCGGCCGATCAGCGCCGGAACCAGGTGGCGCAGCGTCTCGGCCGTGTAGCGGTCGTGCGCGTAGGAGGTGTAGTTGGAAACTCCGGCGACGCCTTCGACGCCATCGTCGCTGAAAATGCGCACCACCGTGTTGGTCATGTACTGTTCCGGCAGGTCATGGGACCAGGTGAATCGCTGCACCTGGGGACCGACCACCCGGACTTCAACGCGGTCGATTCGCATGGAGCCGGCTCCTTCCGGTCTTTCGGGCTCGGATCGTGAGGTGTCGCAGGAACACGGTCCCGACATTCTACCGCTTCCACGGGCCTGCGCCCACGGCTATATGCGGGCGCGGCTCGCGCCCACATCCCGGCTGGAAGCCCCGTAAAGCCCTCATCACTCGCTGCACCTCTTGGCCTATAATGAAGACTCACCGAACAAGACTGTGCCGGCGTTTGCTCCCGCACCTCTCGGAGGGCTTGAACGGACAGGTTCGGGGAACAGGACAATGGTGCGAGTTTCGACGGCGCAGGGAGACTGGCCATGAACACCATGTGCTGGAACAGTTTCCCAAGGTGGACTTCATCGGACACGCCCAGGGTTGGTGGGGCAACATCGATTTGAATCACGACCAGGAGACCCTCTATCCCACGACTGCGGGCCTCCTCGGCCTCTGCGGGTGTGTCCTGTGGCTGGCCGCCTGCGCGGCCCCGGAAGCCCCCGTCTACCCTGACAAACGGGACCTGCTCCACTACCTGGACCGCCAGGGCAGGGCGCATCCCATCGAGAGCCGCACCCACTGGGACATTCGCCGCATCCACACGCTTCAGAACATGCAGAAGGCGATGGGGCCTCATCCCCGGCTTCCGGACGACCCGCTGGATGTTCAGGTTCTGAAAACCGAGCAACTGCCACAAGTCGAGCGCCGCAAGATCACCTTCGTCAGCCAGGTGGTGGAGGGGGAAGCGGACCGGGTTCCGGCCTATCTGCTGATCCCCGATGAGTTGCCGGAAGAACAGCCGGCTCCCGCGGTGCTCTGTCTTCACCAGACCACCGCCATCGGCAAGGCCGAACCGGCGGGGCTGGGCGGCAAAACCGACCTGCACTACGCCCTGGAACTGGCCCGGCGGGGCTACGTCACCCTGGCGCCAGACTACCCCGGGTTTGGAGACTACAAGATCGATCCCTACGCCATGGGCTACGCCAGCGCCACCATGAAAGGCATCCTCAACCATCGCCGGGCCGTCGACCTGTTGCAATCGCTGCCGGAAGTCGACCCGGACAGGATCGGCGTCATCGGGCACTCCCTGGGCGGGCACAACGCTCTCTTCCTCTCGGCCTTCGAACCGCGAGTGCAGGCGGTGGCCACCAGTTGCGGCTTCAATGCCTTCCGCCACTACTACGGCGGTGATCTGAGGGGCTGGAGCCACCGGGGGTACATGCCGCGCATTGCCGAACACTACGGGAGCGATGCCGCCCGCATGCCCTTCGACTTCACCGAGCTGCTGGGCGTGCTGGCTCCGCGCCCCGTCTTCATCTCGGCCCCGGAGGGAGACCATAACTTCGCCGTTGCCGGGGTCAGGGAATGCATAGAGGCCGCCCTGCCGGTGTACCAGCGCCTCTTCAATAGCCCCGACCGGCTGGTCGCCCGACACCCCGAAGTCGGCCACGAGTTTCCGGCCGAGGTGCGCCGGGAGGCCTACGAGTTCTTCGATCGGTGGTTGTCGGGGGAGTAGGGGACGTGCACGGCTCTGCCGTTTGGAGGCGCCGCGTTGGCCCCCCACCGGATCGGCCTTCGCCCGTAGGTTGGCTGGTGCTTACCCGCGACGGCGCACAAGATCTCGCCGTTGGCTCGCCTTGTGCGAACCCCCCTCCGCAGAAGCCTTCGCCATTCGGCTCGGGCTTTCTGCGACTCCCCCTCAAGGGGGGAGTGATGCTAGTTTTTGAAGGGAAGTTGAGCGAGTCCCCTGGTGCTCCCTATGCGGAGAATTGGTAGTCGGGTCCTTGCAACCCGTTGAAGTCGAAAACACTCCTTCTCACCCATAACCCGATGGAATTACACCTGTTACACTAAAATCTCGAACGCTTAACCGGACAGCACTGTTTTCTTTACTGAATTGATTCAAGGCCATCTCCCCCGGAGGACTGCATGCACCGTCGAGACCTGTTGCGAACCGCGCCTTTGCTGCTTGCCGGGTCCTTGGGATCGCCCCTGGCGGCTCGCGCCAGCCGCTCTGAGGCCGAAGGCGTGTCCCGAATGCGTGCGCCTACTCCTTCAGAACCCCGCTGGGGGCGAAGGCCCTGACCTATGCCGACCTGGTCCACATGGCGGTGGAGCAGGAGATCGATGGGCTCGACCTGACCGTCTACTGGTTTCCCAACACCGAAGACGATTTCCTGCTGTCCCTCAAGCGGCTGGCCTATCGGAACGCGGTGGAGATCTACAGTATCTCGATTCGGACCGACCTCTGCCGCCCTACGCCGCGGGAGCAGGCTCGCGAGCTTCAGGAGATCCGCAAGTGGATTGAGGTGGCCCACAAGCTGGGCGCCGGGCACATTCGCATCTTCGGGGGGGATGCGCCCCCGGGCGCCAGCCTGGAACAGGCGGCCGACTGGGCGGCTTCAGTGCTGGGCCGGGCGGCGGAGGAGGCGGGCAAGCGAGGGGTGATCCTGGGTCTGGAAAACCACGGAGGCATCACCGCCGCAGCGGAGACGATGATCGGAATCCTGCAGAGAGTGGACTCTCCCTGGGTGGGCATCAATCTCGACACCGGCAACTTCCTGCAGGACCCCTACGGGCAGATCGAGGCCTGCGCGCCCTACGCGGTGAACGTGCAGGTCAAGACCCGGGTGATGGCTCCCGGGGGTAAGCCGGTTCCGGCCGACTGGGGCAGAATTCTCCAGACTTTGGCCACCGCCGGCTACAAGGGCTATCTGGCTCTGGAGTACGAGGGAGAGGAAGACCCCGTCACGGCCGTCCCCCGCTATCTGCGGGAGCTGAAGGCCCTGGCGGCGCGCTACGGCGCCTGAGGGCCGCCTTCAATGCTCCGGCGTCCCTGCCTTCGGCATGCAAGAGTCCCGGGCCCGGTTCAGAGTTGCAGCGGTTGCTCGGACTGCAGGCAGAAGAACTTGCGCACCGTCTCCTCGATGGTCCAGACCGAGCGGAGCCCCTCGTTGAAGTGAAGCATCTTGCCGGGCACGATGGGACAGCGCTCCCCGTCCTCCGAGCGAATCTCGCCCTTTCCCGCCAGGACGTAGATGGTCTCGTTCCAGGTGTACTCCCAGCGAAACTGCCCGGGCTGACACTCCCAGATGCCGCTGCAGGAGGTCTTGTCCGGGGTGATGTAGACCAGGGCCCCCGAGGCGTCGGGGCTGCCCCCCAGAATGTTGCCGGCCGGAATCGGCCAGGGGTCCAGCTTCAGGTCGTCCCAGGAAAAAGTGGACAGTGGTTTCATGGTTCAGCCTCCTTTCGGTCCGGCGATTGCAGGTTATCTCCGCGTGCCGCCAATTATGGGCGAAAAGAGACTGAAAAACACTGTTCGCTTATGGAGAAAAGCTTGACGGCAGCCGAATGGACGGCTCGGCAAGGACGCCGCCCGGCTGCCGTGCGTGAGGGATTGGAGACGATCCCGAACTCGTTTTCAAGAGGATCGTCCCGACTTCCGAACTACGAGCCGCCTACTTCACGCCGAAGTTCCAGCGCATCCCGATGCGGAAGCCGCGACCGGGGTCGGCTCGATAGAAGGTGGGATTGGGACTGTCGAGGTTCGAATCGGTGGAGTCGAACATATTGTCTACCAACCCGAAGAGTTCCAACCCCGCTCCCAGGGGCTTGGCGAAGTACCAGTCCCAGATCTGGTAGGCGTCGGCCACCAGGGTGGCGCTGCGGCCGACGATGGGCCACCTGCCCAGGTAGGTCCCGCGGAAGTTGGTGCGCAGGCCTCCAAGCTTTTCGGTGGACCACCACACCCGGAAGTTGCCGTGGTGCTTGTGACGATGGCTCAGAAAGTCCCCGGTCTCCTTGTCCCTGGCCTCCAGGTAGGTGTAGCCGGTGGAGACCAGCAGGTTGTTGGTCAGTCGCAGCTCGATCTTGTTCTCGAGCCCGGTGGTGTACACGTTTTCGATGTTCCGGTAAAGATAGGTCAACCGGTTCAGTCCCGGACCGAATGC
The DNA here is from genome assembly GCA_022821775.1 of Acidobacteriota bacterium. Lineage (GTDB taxonomy): Bacteria > Acidobacteriota > Terriglobia > Versatilivoradales > Versatilivoraceae > Versatilivorator. The sequence continues at coordinate 1,829 of JAJECY010000100.1, read as the reverse complement.
CGAATCGATATTGAACTCCGATGCCAACGCCTCGAGTTGCGCCGGTGTCCGTGGTCTTCCCAGCAACTGAGTGTCGATCAGGTTCCTGATCCCGTTCCGGAAAAAGGTGGAGCTGAACTGCAACCGCTCGGTGATGTTGCTGTCGAATCCCACCTGGGTCGTTGAGGAGGATTCCGCTTCCAGGGCCGGATTGCCGATGATCTGATAGGTGCCCGAAGAAGTGAGAAAGCGGTAGTAGAGTTGACCCAGGTCCGGGGCGCGGAAGCCATGTCCGTAGGAGGCTCTCAGGCGGAACTTGTCCGAAGCCCGATACAACATGCCGAATCGGGGAACCGCGTGGGTTCCGAAGGCCGAATGATGGGTGATGCGGCCCCCGACCGTCAGGCTGAGCCGGGGATGGGCCTGGATGCGATCCTGGAACCAGGCGTCCACCATGCGGACCGACTGTCCGGCGTTGTCGCCAAGCACACGGTTGTATCCGCGGTACTCGTTGCTCGTCACGTCGATGCCTCCCTGGAGAAGTTGGCGTCTGCCCAGGACGTGAGAGAGGTTGGCGTCGAACCGGTACAGGCGTTCGTTCAGGTTGGCGGTGTCATCCATGGTCCCTGGAATGTTGAAGAGATCCACCACCGAGTTCTCGTCGTACTTCCCGTAGTAGCCGCGCGTCTGCAACTGGGTGAACGGCGACAATGCCGCATTCAGGGTCAAGCCGTAGTTGATGGCGCTGTCATTGGTGGTGGTGGACTGACTTCCGCTTCTCCCCGAGTACACGCTGATCTCGCGGTTGTCGAATGCGTTGGCCAGCAGGCTGAGGTCCACGGTGTCGGAGATGTCGCGTGTAATCTTTGCCATGTAGTCGTACCTGCGATACCCCGGTCCGGTCGTATCGTAATTTTGGGGCGTCAGGTCGTAGGGGTTGCGCTTGTGGCGCTCGGCGGAAAAGAAACCCGACCAGTCTTCGTGGACAAAGCCCGCGTCGGCGCGATGGTCGGCGGCGCCGCGAGACCCCATCGAACTGGTCAGGTTGGCGTCGAACTTCTGGCGGGGTTCACGGGTGATCATGTTGATGACGCCGGCGATCGCGTCCGATCCGTAAAGAGCCGAGGAGGCTCCCTTGACGATCTCCACCCTGTCGAGACGATTGGTCGACTGCCGATTCATGTTGAGGATGCCGCTTTTGACGCCTCGCGCCCCGACAATGGGGAATCCGTCGATCAGGATCAGGGACTGCCTGGAGTCCACGCCCTGAATCTGCGTCCCGGCCCGAGAGCCCGGCGACCTGTCGGTGCGGGTCACGATTCCCGTTTCCTCCGACAGGACGTCGCTCACGCGTTCGTATCCCGAGTCCAGCAGTTGGCTGCGCGCAATCAGATCCACCTTGGTGACCGAATCCTCCCGCAGTTCCTCTTCGCGAGAGCCGGTCACGATGATGGACTGGGTCAGGATCGCCGGAGCCAGTTTCAGCACCAGGGGGCCGCTCGCGCCACTGGTCAGGTCGACCGTCTCGGAAGCCGTCTGGAAGTCGTTCACGGCCGCGCTCACCCGGTAGCGGCCCGCCCGGACATCCAACGAGAACTCACCTTGGGAGTCGACGTGCTGAGCTACCTCCAGCCCGGTCTCCAGGTTCTTCACGAAGACGGTGGCGTCCGGTAGCGGTGCGCCGGAAACGTCGAACACGCCGCCCTGCAGCGTGACCTGGTCTTGGGGAATCGCGTTGATAGGGCTGGCGGCCAGCAGTGCCAGCACGGCCAGTACGGATAGCAGGTTTGAATTAAGGAAGCTCTGATCAATCACCGATTTCAACCGGAGACAGACAAGGGAAGGGTGGT
>JAJECY010000227.1 GCA_022821775.1 Acidobacteriota bacterium | reverse complement strand
CGGGTTGTGATTTCTTTCAGCAGTTTTCTCTCCGGCTCCTCCAACGTTACTTTGTATCGGATTCGTGGCATGACTCCCCCTTTCGTCTGGAAGAAGTCTACGCCTTTACAAACGACAATTCAACTGTGACATGACACTAGTGGAGAGTGAAGAGTGGGGGGTCTTGAGAACAACAGGCACCTTGTAGCCGCGTAGCACATCCAGAACAGCTACGCCAACATCAACAAACTGTTTGACGTGTCGATTCAATAACTCTCCACTCCCCACTCTCCACTCTTCACTCTCCACTATAAAGGTGGTTCTTCCCGATGTATTCCAGCACCGCCGGCGGCAGCATCTCCTTCACCGTCTGCCCGCGCCGAATCCGTTCCCGAACCTGCGAGGACGAAACAGGGTTGGAGAACTCACGATACAGGTAACACCGACAGTGCGGGTCCAGAGAAATCGGGTTTCGGTCATCGATCAAACAGACCGACCTGAGAAACGCGCCGGGAATTCTCAGGCCCAGCCGGCTCTCATCGAAACCGGGCCGGGCAAAGACCAGGAACCGGCAGAGCCGGGGAAGACGCTCGAAGTCCTTCCAGCTTGAAATATCCAGAAACGTATCGATGCCCAGGATGAAGAATATTTCCGAGGCGGCTCCGAGCCGTTGCTTGAACTGCCGAATGGTGTCCACCGAGTAGGACTTCCCCTCCCGACCATGTTCCAGACTGGAGGGAACCAAGCGGGGATGGTCGATCGCGGCCAGAGCCACCATGGCGTGACGGTCGAGAAAATTGGCCTCCGTCCTTCGAGTCTTGTGGGGAGGACGCACCGACGTCACCAGAAAGACCCGCTCCAGGTCCGCCACCCTGAGGGCCGTCTCCGCGAGTTGGAGGTGACCCCGGTGAATGGGGTCGAAGGTTCCTCCCAACAAGCCGACTCGAACCACCCGGTCATTCATTTGATCGATAGCCGCCTGCGGCCGGCGCCGCGGGCGCGGCCAGTCTCTCCAACATTCCCCAGATTTTGATCTTGAGATCCGCAAGACCCTGGCCGGTAACCGCGGAAATGGAGTGGCAATCCAGGCCGCGCTCCCGTGCCACTCTGCTCAGCGTCTCCAGGTGAGTCGAATCGTCCATGGCATCGATCTTGGAGGCAACCACCAGGGTCGGCTTCCGGAGCATTTCCGGATTGAAGGCGGCCAGTTCCCGATTGACGGTCTCGTAGTCCACCGCCGGATCACGTCCATGGTCTCCCGCCAGATCCACCCGGTGCAGGAGCACCTTGGTCCTTTCAATATGGCGCAGAAACTGGATGCCAAGCCCCTGCCCAAGGTGAGCTCCGGCAATCAATCCCGGAATGTCGGCGACCACAAAGCTCCGATAGTCCTCCAGTTCGACCACTCCGAGGTTCGGCTCCAGGGTGGTGAACGGGTAGTTGGCGATCTTGGGCCTGGCAGCCGAAAGGCGAGAAATCAAAGTGGACTTCCCCACATTGGGAAAGCCGACCAGACCCACGTCGGCCAGGAGCCTCAGTTCCAACTTGAGCCGGCGGCTCTCTCCGGGAAAACCGTACTCGAATCGGCGGGGGGCCTGGTTCACCGAACTGGCGAACTGCGCATTGCCCCTGCCTCCTCTTCCCCCCCGACACAGCCGAATTTTTTCGTCGGCAACCAGGAAGTCATGAACCAGTTCGCCACTGCCAACGTCGCGGACAATGGTGCCGACCGGAACGGTCAGAGTCAGATCCGGAGCGTCCTTGCCGTGGCATTTGCTTCCAAGACCATGGGTTCCGCGCCGGGCCCGAAATACTCTCTTGTACCTGTACTGGATCAGGGTGTTGTGGCGCATGGAGGCCTGCATATGGATGTGCCCGCCACGCCCTCCGTCGCCACCGCTCGGACCTCCTCGGGGAACGAACTTTTCCCGTCGAAAGGCAACGCAGCCGGACCCGCCGTCTCCTGCCCTGACGCTGATGGAGGCCTCATCCAGAAACATCCCGACTCCAAAAACAAAATCCCCTGCCGTGAACTTCCAAAGTCCACACCAGGGGATTTATCCGGATCAAGTCTTTCTATTCAGCCGCGGGATAAATGCTGACAAACCGCCCTTTTCGTCCTTTGTTTTCAAACTTCACCAACCCACCGATGCGGGCAAAGAGCGTGTCGTCCTTTCCGAGACCCACGTTGGCGCCGGGCTTGATTCTGGTGCCCCGCTGGCGGACCAGTATGGAACCTCCGGTGACCCGCTGGCCGTCGAATCGCTTGACGCCGAGCCGCTGAGCATTGGAATCGCGACCGTTTCGGGAACTGCCCACCCCTTTTTTGTGGGCCATGGGCTCTCCTCCTTCAACCTTCTTGTGGTTCAGTCCGGATGGCGTCGATCTTGACGGCGGTGAACGCCTGGCGGTGCCCCCGCAGGACGCGATACTGCTTTCTGCGCTTGAATTTCAGGACGCGGATCTTCTTGGCTCTACCGGTCTCGACCACCGTCCCCAGGACCCTGGCATGGTCGATAGTGGGACGACCGATGGTGTGCTGCTCCTCGTCCTGAATGGCCAGCACCTTGTCGAATTCGACCTGATCCCCGACCTGCTCCTCCATCTTGTCCAGGCGAATCACCTCTCCAGGGGATACCCGATACTGCTTGCCGTCGGTCTTGATCACTGCGTACATGATACCTCGCTCCGTGGCCCGAAATTATAAGGGGAGCCCTTCCAGCCTGTCAACGTCGGAGGAGGGACGGAAGCCCGACTCAATCCTGTTCCTCCGACCCATCCCGGCCCGCGAACTCCACCTCGACCCGGCGGTCGATAATGCCCTCCCGGTAACCCCACTCCAACAGCAGTTGCACCGCGCGGCGCTCGGCCCTCCCGTAGCCCAGAGTCCTTTGATTCACGTACATGCCCACGAATCGGTCCGCCAGGCGCGGGTCCATGTCCCCGGCAAAGCCCATGGCATAGTCCAGCGCTTGCTCGCGGTGATCCAGTCCGTATTGAATACTCTGCTTGAGAATGCGTGCGATCCGCCCGATGGCGGCCGCCCCCAGGTCCTTGCGGATGGCGTTTCCGCCCAGCGGCAACGGCAGGCCGGTTTCCCGGTGCCACCACTCCCCCAGGTCGATCACGGCGTGCAGACCCAGGCTGGAATAGGTCAATTGACCCTCGTGAATAATCAGTCCGGCATCGGCTCGATCATCGGCCACCGCCTCGAAGATCCGGTCGAAGGGAACCACCACCGGCGTGAAATCGGGCTGGAAAAGCCTCATGATCAGAAAGGCGGAGGTCATGGTGCCGGGGATGGCAAGGACCTTGCCTTTGAGATCCCCAGGCTCCATGGGGCCCTTTGAGACCACCAGGGGACCGTAGCGATCCCCCATGCTGGCCCCGCTGTCCAGCAGGCTGTATCGATCGCTCAAGAAGGCGTAGGCATGAAAGGAGATGGCCGTGACCTCGTAGCGACCCTCCAGTGCGCTTCGATTCAGCGTCTCGATGTCCTTCAGGACATGCCGGAACTCGAACCCGCCGCTATCGATCCGGTTTTTCGCCAGCGCATAGAACATGAAGGCGTCGTCCGAGTCGGGACTGTGGGCTACGGTGATCAATTGACTCGGCATGGTGGAAACCGTTCCTGGCGCTTCGACAACGCCGCTTGCAGGCAAGCGTTCTGTTGAATTCTTCCGGCGGCACATCCGGCCGCCGGAAAAGCCTCGTATCTTAGTCACAAACACCACGCCGACGCAATTTCAAACTGGATATCACCTCCGGCTCGACTACGGGCCGCGCCCTCTCGGGACGCCGCGTCTGCGAACGGCAGCGCCGCGCACAGGAGACGCAGCACCTGATCCGTCGCATACGCGGCTCCGCTCCCCAATACCGCAAAACGTCGTTCAAGAAACCGGGTAATCACTCCCCCCTTGAGGGGGAGTCGCAGAAGTCGAGCCGCATGGCGAAGGCTTCTGCGGTGGGGGGCCGACGCCGGCGCCACCTACCCACCGCTGAATCTCACTAACGCGACGCCGCGTTGGCCCCCCTCCGGAGCGACTGCGGGCTGCGCCCTTGTCGACTCCCCCTCAAGGGGGGAGTGATACTTGAGCGCTGATCCGGGCACCCTGCCCGATTCGCGGGCACGTTAGAAACCCTGTTCCCGAATTATGGTGTGGAGGATGCCCCCCTGGCTTACGCCAATACGGGTTCAGTCTCTCGGGTCGAGCCGCCCGTCCCGGAGCCTGTGGTAGGATGTTGGATTTCAGGGGAATACGCGCCCACTACCATGCCCATTCTGAATCTTCCGACGGGAGTCCGTGTCCACTATGAACGTGAAGGAACAGGACCGCCTCTGATCCTCATCATGGGCACCGGGCTGGACTGCTCCTGCTGGACTCCCCAGGTGGAAGCCTACCGGAAGGAATTCGACTGCATCCGCTTCGACAACCGCGGCGCGGGAAAGACCAAGGCTCCCCCGGTACCGTTGAGCGTCCCTCACATGGCCGAGGACACGGCCGCCCTGCTGCAGGCCCTGGAACTGGGTCCGGCCCACGTCTCGGGGTTGTCTTTGGGTTCCTGCATCGCCCAGGAACTGACCTTGAATCACCCCGAACTGGTGCTGACCCTGCAGCTTCACGGAACCTGGGGACGAGCGCACGGATACGCCGCCAGAAAGTTCCGGGCCCAGCTCAAGCTGCTGGAGACGCTCGACCTTGCCACCTTTTACGCCATCAACGTGCTGTGGTTCATCACTCCGGAAACCATGCGCCTCCATCCCGATCGGGTGGAGCAGCAAATCCGGCACATCGTCCGCAACCTCCCGGACCGGGAACTGCTGAGGCAACAGTACCAGGCGGACCTGGATCATGACGCTCTTGGGCGTCTTCATGAAATTCGGGTGCCGACGCTGATCACGGTGGGAAGTTTTGATCTCGCCCTTCCCCCGATGTATGCTCAAGAGGTCGCCGCCGCCATCCCCGACAGCGAGCTGGTGATTTTTCGGAATGGCGGCCATCTGCACAATATCGAGCGGCCGCAAGAATTCAATCGCGTGACCCTGGACTTCCTCCATCGCCACCGGACGCCGCTGCCCGTCTGAAACGGGGACGAGCCGGAGCGGGAGCGGTTTGCGTTGACAATCGCGCCGATTGCGGGGTGAACGGCGCCAATGAGGATTCAGCCGGCTGGCCCGAGGCCGCGTCCTTGCAACCGGACTGCTGCAGTCCGGGGACCATGCCGGCACTTCCCAGACCGACCGGCCGAAACCGAATCCGGTCGCCCCCCCTGTCTCTCATGAACCATCCAGCCCTGACCCAGTTGACGGCCGAGGAGGAGTTGTTCCGGGATGCCGTTCGCGACTTCGCGCAATCCGAGATCGGTCCCCGTGTCAAGGAAATGGACGTGCGGGAGAAGTTCGACCCCGATCTCCTGCAGCAGTTCTTCGAATTGGACTTGATGGGCATTCAGATTCCCCAGCAATGGGGGGGCGCCGAGGGCACCTTTTTCATGTCCGTCCTGGCGGTGGAAGAGCTGTCCCGGGTGGACCCCTCCGCCGCGGTGATCGTGGATGTCCAGAATACCCTGGTCAACAATGCCCTGCTGAACTGGGGCAGCCAGGCACAGAAATCCCGCTATCTGCCCCGTTTGGCCACCCGCTCGGTGGGGGCCTACGCGCTGTCGGAGGCGGCCGCCGGCAGCGACGCCTTCGCACTCCGGACCCGGGCGGTGGAAGAGGACGGCGCCTTTGTCCTGAGCGGCCAGAAACTGTGGACCACCAATGCCCTGGAGGCGGACCTCTTCATTCTGTTCGCAACCCTCGACCCCGGCCTGGGATATCGGGGCATCACCGCCTTTCTCATCGAGAAGGACTTCCCGGGATTCTCGGTGGGCAAGAAGGAAGAGAAGCTGGGCATCCGCGCCAGCAGCACCTGCGAGCTGGTGCTGGACCATTGTCGGGTTCCTGCAGAGAATGTCCTGGGCGAGCGTGGCAGGGGTTACAAGGTCTCCATCGAAACCCTCAATGAAGGCAGAATCGGAATCGCCGCGCAGATGATCGGACTGGCTGCCGGAGCGCTGGAACAGGCAACGCGCTACGCTGGAGAGCGGCAGCAGTTCGGACAGCCACTCTCCAGGTTTCAGGCCATTCGATTCCAGATCGCCGAGCTCTCCACCGAGTTGGAAGCGGCTCGTCTGTTGACCTACAACGCGGCCCGGATGAAGGACGCCGGCACACCGTTCCTGAAGGAGGCGGCCATGGCCAAGTACTATGCCTCTCAGGTGGCCGAGCGGATTGCCTCCGAGGTGATCGAGATCTTTGGAGGCTACGGCTATACCCGCGATTACCCGGTCGAGAAATTCTACCGGGACGCCAAGATCGGCAAGATCTACGAAGGAACCTCCTTTATGCAGCTCGAGACCATCGCCCGGGCCGTTTTGAAGGATCGATCCTGAAATGGCCGAAAAGACGGGACTACTGATTATCGACCACGGAAGCCGCCGGCCCGACGCCAATCGAGTGGTGCGCCAGGTTGCCGAAATGGTTCGAGAGACGTCCCGTTTCCTGATTGTCCAGCACGCCCACATGGAATTGGCGGAGCCCACCATCCAACAAGGATTCGAGACCTGTGTGGCGGCCGGGGCGGACGCGGTCCTGGTCCAGCCCTACTTCCTGGGTCCGGGGAGACATTCCACCAGCGACATTCCCAGGATGGTCCGGGAAGCAGCCCGAAACCACCCCCGGGTCACCGTTCGATTCAGCGCACCGCTGGGGCCCCATCCCAAGATGGGAGAGCTGATCCTGGAGCGAATCAGGGAGGCAGAGATCCTCCGACACTCAACCGATGCAGAAACCTAATCCGCTTCAACCCGGGGACACGGTCGGCATCACAGCCCCGTCGGGGTGCGTCCAGCGCGAGGACCTGCTGCGGGGGGTCTCGGAGATTCGGAGACTCGGCTACCAGGTCCGCTACGACGACTCCGTCTTTTCCAGGCACGGCTACTTTGCCGGCTCCCACCGGCAACGGGCGGAGTCGCTCACCGATCTGTTCACCGACCCCGTGGTGAAGGCGATTTTTTGCGCCCGGGGCGGCTACGGCTGCCAATACCTGCTGGAACTGCTGGATCCGGAGACCCTGCGGGCGCATCCCAAGATTTTTCTGGGCTACAGCGATGTCACCGTCCTGCTGCAGCTCCTGGAAAACCAGTGCGGCCTGGTCTGTTTCCACGGACCCATGGTGGCCAAGGAGTTTGCCCGGGGTGAGCCCTACTACGTTCGCGACAACCTGCTGGGCTGCCTGACCGGATCTCGCACCGGCCAGAGGCTCCACTCCCCCGACAGCCTGACTCTGCAAGCCGGAACCGCTCGCGGGCGGTTGACCGGGGGATGCCTGTCGCTTCTGGTCGCCTCCCTGGGCACGCCCTATGAGTTGCAGTCTCAGGACAGGATTCTCTTTCTGGAGGACATCAACGCCAAGCCCTACCAGGTGGACCGAATGTTGATGCAGCTCAAGCTGGCGGGAAAGCTGGAGGGGGTTCGGGGCTTCGTCTTCGGCGAAATGTTCGGCTGCGGCCAGGCCGGGCAGGGGCCGGACATGCCGGAGATCGTGCTGAGCCTGCTGCAGGAGTTTCAGGTCCCCATCTGGTACGGACTGCGTTCCGGACACACCAGCACCGGGTGCCTGACCCTTCCCTTCGGTGTGGAGGTTCGACTGGATGCCGGGCAGCGCCGGCTCCAGTTCGAGGAAGCGTCCGTGAGCGCGGGATGAATCCAGGCGATTCCCTTCTCAACCGGAGGAATCACTCCACCCCATTGCCCACCCCATTGGAGAAGTCCGCCGATGGTTGATTTTCTGCACGGCGTCAAGCACATCCACCTGGTCGGAATCTGCGGCACGGCCATGGCCTCGCTGGCGGGCATGCTCCAGCAGGCGGGTTTCCATGTCACCGGTTCTGACCTGAATGTCTACCCTCCCATGTCCACCTTCCTGCAGGATCGGGGCATTGCCATCCTCGAGGGGTTCTCGGAATCTCATCTCAGCCCCCGCCCCGACCTGGTGGTGATCGGCAATGCCGTCTCCCGGGGCAATCCGGAAGTGGAGGCGACGCTGGATGAGAAAATGCCCTACCGCTCCCTGCCGGAAATTCTGAAGGAAGTCTTCATTCGGGGAAAAACCTCGTTGGTGGTGGCGGGCACCCACGGAAAGACCACCACGGCCGCCCTGCTGGCCTGGTTGCTGGAGTCCGCCGGACTCCGGCCGTCCTTTCTGATCGGAGGCATTGCCTGCAACTTCAACACCAGCTTCCGGGTGACCGATGGAGAGCATTTCGTGATCGAAGGAGACGAATACGACACCGCCTTCTTCGACAAGGGGCCCAAATTCCTGCACTACTTGCCCGATATGGTCATCTTCAACAATTGCGAGTACGACCACGCCGACATCTATCCCGATTTTTCGGCGGTCAAACAGAGTTTCCGCCGGCTGCTGAACATTATCCCTTCCAAGGGCGCATTGATCGCCGGCTGGGACGACGAGGTGGTTCGAACGCTGAGCGCCGATTCGCCCACCAACGTCATTTCCTTCGGATTGGATCCGGCGGCCCAATGGACCGCGTCCTCAATACGATTCCTGGAACAGTCCACCGGCTTCCAGTCCATTCGGGACGGCAAGGATTGGGGCCGGTTCGAGATTCCGCTGGCCGGAAGCTTCAAGGTGAGGAATGCGCTGGCTGCCCTGGCCTGCGCTCATCGACTGGGACTGTCCAGGGACACCATTGCCCGGGGATTGGGCTCCTTCAAGAGCGTGAAGCGACGCCTGGAGATCCGCGGCGAGGCAGCCGGAATCACCGTCTTTGACGATTTCGCCCACCATCCCACCGCCATTGCCGCCACCCTGGCCGCCGTCAGGAACCAATTTCCCCGAAACCGCGTGTGGGCGATATTCGAACCACGGTCCGCAACGGCCCGCCGACGGGTATTTCAGAGCCAATTTTCCCGTTGTTTCGCCGAAGCCGACCACGTAATATTGTGCTCGATCTTCGCTCCCGAGAAGCTGGACCCCGACCTTCGGCTCGACCTGGATCGGTTGGTGCGAGACTTGAGAAAGCAGGGCCAGGACGCACACTGTTTCCCCACGGCCGGCGAGATCGTCCAACAGATCGCCCCCCGCCTTCGAAAAGGCGACAAGGTGGTGATCATGTCCAACGGCGGCTTCGACGGTATTCACGCCAGGCTTCTGGCTGAAATCGGCCGGGATTGAGCTGCCGGCAACGGCCAGTCAGGCCGTCATCTCCTCATTCACGGATCGCATCGGTTGACCATGCGCCTGCCACGTCCAATTACAGCAACCCGACCACTATGAATCCGGCACCGTCCACCGGACACGTCCACCTGTCCTATTCGCTTCTCTGCGACGACGTTCGCCTGGAAGCCGGAAACAAGCTCAGCATCATGGGGATCTTTCAGGACATCTACCTGCCTTCGCTGCCCTCCACGGTGCTCCGGTTCGCCCTGCTGAACCACTGGGTGGGCCAGGGCCGGCACGAAACCCAGATTCAACTCCTGTCACCCGGCCGCGGCAAGACCCTCATGAAGACCAGCCCCTCCAGGTTCTCCCTGGATGCGCGGAGCTTCGCCGACAACGTCACTCTCTTCAACAACCTGGGCTTCTCGGAATATGGAACCCATATTCTGCAGGTCTACCTCGACGGCTTCATGGTGAAGGAACTGCCGTTGAACGTTCTGAAGCCCCCGACCTCCGGCCAGAAACCCCCGACTTCCAGCACGAGGGTCAATTGACCCCGAATCCGGTTGGTTTCGAAACACCCCTGCCTGAAACAACCGGTTTCGCGCTGCATGCGACGGGGTAAAAAGAGTTATCCACGAAGACACACGAAGAACGACCAAGACACACGAAGCGAGACGCCGAGGGGAACCGGAACCTTTCCGTGCTCCCGATACGCCCTCCGGATCCCCTGTTTCTCTCTCGGATGATCCGCCCGTCGGGGGGGAAGGGGCGCGGCTTGTCTGAAACAACAGAAAAAAAGAGTTATCCACGAAGACACACGAAGCAAGACGGTGAGAGTCCAGGACCTGCCCCTGCCCCCGATACGCCATCAATGTCCCAGGTTTCACCCTCGCATGATCGGCGCCGTCGTGGGGAGCGGGGGCGCCACTTGCTTGAGAACAATGGAGGGGTTTGTCAGTAGGAAAACTGGAGACGGGAGAGAGATTTCCCGTGTCACATGGGAAGCTGCGTGTTCAGTCACGATCATCACAGCGCCGTTTCCTGCCACAGCTTCAGACTGCGGACGATAGCGTCTTCCAACCAGCCTGAGAACCGAGCACTGGCCTTGGCGGGGGCTTCCTTGTAGTTGATCAGGAAGACCTGGTCTGTTACTGGCGTCACCGCTTCGACTTCGCGCTCGCCGTCTTCCGTCTCTGCTCGCTGGAACCAAGATGCGGAGCAGGCAAGTACACCTTGGAATTCTCGCCCAATCCCGTGGAAAGAGATCAGCATCTCAGTCCGATTGGCGTTCTGCAAAACCAGTCGTGTCCAGGCCCGATAGATACGCAGGTTGGCAAAATAGTCCAGAGCCCGGGCGGTCTGGACGATCTGATAGCGATAGTAATGGCTTCGTTCACCGCCATCTTCCGCACCACTGGCAAAGTAATCGCCGTGTTCGAGCACGTCCCGCATTTCTCGCCTCAACTCGGCAGCCACTTCGCTCAAGCGGCCTTCAGCTTCGCGCCGTAACGCCGAGGCAATGTTTTTTGCGGCTTCCCACTCCGCGACAAGAGAGTCCCTCCGTCGTTGCAGTTGTAGCCGCACAGACTCGATCGCCTCGGCAACACGGCGCTCCTGACGCACATCCTCGACAATGTTCAACGCACGGACGAATTCTTCCCGTTGCAACCGAGAGAAATACTCGACCAGCGGTCCCAGGTCGCCCTTATCGGCAGTTTCCAGTGCGCCGATGTATTTCGCCCGATCCTGATTGCGAACTACCAGCGGGAACCATCCGGCCTTGACGAACACCAGCGTTGCCAGGGCGCGGGCGATTCGTCCATTGCCGTCCTGAAACGGATGGATTTGTGCGAACCGGTGGTGCAGCCAGGCTGCCTCGACCTCAGGTGGGGTTCCATTGTGCTGGTGCTGGTGATGTAATGAAATCAACCGATCCATTTCCGAATCGACTTGCTCCGGTGGACAGTACTCGTGGAGGGTGCCGTCCGGCCGTAGCGGATTATTGGGCAGGCGCTTGTATGCGCCGCGAAGAAGTGGAGTCGATGTCCTCCTGCCCAGGGAATCGATGCCTTCCACGGTCTCCTGGTGCCGAGTTATCAGGGCGTGCAACTCCTTGACGTAGCTGGCAGACAGCGGCCGGTTCCCCTTGACGAAGTCGAACAAGCCTTCGACGGCTTCCTTGTGATCGGCGATCATCGCCACGATCAGATCCGGATTCGTAACGCTATCCCGTGGAATCAGGGCTGTCTGTATTCCATGTTCGATTAGCAGTTGGGTGATGCCTCGGTCCAAGATGTAAAGGCGTTCGATCAACCCGGTCTCAAT